>JAFUYI010000009.1 GCA_017470585.1 Alphaproteobacteria bacterium
AGAGGAAAGACACCGAATAGATGGGAGAACGGAGGCAAAAAAAGATGCTGAAACAAAACGAGGGAGAGTAAGACTAACCCCTGTTTTGTCGTCCTGAACTCCCCCCCCTTGTCGTCCTGAACTCCATTAAAAGACCTCAAAAAAGATTCCGAAACAAGTTCGGAATGACAAGGGAGAGTAAGGTCGTACACCATTTTGTCATCCTGAACTCGTTTCAGGATCTCAAAAATAGATGCTGAAACAAGTTCAGCTTTGACATTGGGGACTTGATGGTCAAAAGACCCCTTGACGCACGGAACAACGTTCCGTGCGAGGGGTGACGAGAGAAGGAAGCAAAAAATAAGAGGGGAGAGAAAGAACGCTCAAAAGCCCCATGACGATTCCTAACGGAATCGGTGGGACGGGAGAGAAAGAGGCAAAATAAAGGGGCGAGGATAAACGCTTAAAATCCCCCTCGATGATTTTGGCAGGCAAAATCGCGAGAGGTTGCAAAGAAAAAAAATCCAAAAAAGGGCGGAAAGTTAAAACCTTCCGCCCACATTGTTTTTTACTTAACCTCTTCAAAATCAGCGTCAACAACGCCATCATCTTTAGGTTGTCCGCCGCTTCCCGCGTTTGCGCCCATATCGGCACCCTGTCCGGCTCCGGCATTGGCACCGGCTTGTTTATACATAGCCTCGCCCAATTTCAAAGATGCCTGCATTAAGCTTTCGGTTTTTTCCTTAATCGCCGCAATATCATCGGCTTCAAGTGCTGTTTTCAAAGCTTTGATTTCGGTTTCAATCGCTTTTTTATCAGCTTCCGAAATTTTATCGGCATTTTCTTTCAAAGTCTTTTCGGTTGTGTGAACCAAACTTTCCGCTTGATTCTTGGTTTCTACAACCTCTTTTTTCTTCTTGTCGGCTTCGGCGTTGGCTTCGGCATCTTTCACCATTTTTTCAATATCGGCATCAGACAGTCCGCCGCTTGCTTGAATACGAATAGCCTGCTCCTTGTTGGTCGCCTTATCTTTAGCCGAAACATTAACAATACCGTTGGCATCAATATCAAATGTAACCTCAATTTGCGGCATACCGCGCGGTGCCGGCGGAATACCGACCAAATCAAATTGACCCAAAAGTTTGTTGTCGACCGCCATCTCGCGCTCGCCTTGGAAAACGCGGATTGTAACTGCGGTTTGTCCGTCTTCGGCAGTTGAGAAAACTTGGCTCTTTCTTGTCGGGATTGTGGTGTTGCGGTCAATCAAACGTGTAAATACACCGCCCAATGTTTCAATACCTAACGACAACGGGGTAACATCCAAAAGCAATACATCTTTGACATCGCCCATCAACACACCGCCCTGAATAGCGGCACCGACGGCAACAACCTCATCAGGGTTAACGCCCTTATGCGGATCTTTGCCGAAAATTTCTTTAACTTTTTCTTGAACTTTGGGCATACGAGTCATACCGCCTACCAAGATAACTTCTTTAATCTCTCCGGCATTAAGTCCGGCATCGGCCAAAGCTTTTTTACACGGTGCAACGGTGCGTTCAATCAAATCATCAACCAAAGATTCAAGTTTTGCACGGGTTAATTTGATATTCAAATGTTTCGGTCCCGTAGCATCGGCGGTAATAAATGGCAGGTTGACATCGGTTTGAGTTGCCGAGGAGAGTTCAATTTTAGCTTTTTCGGCAGCTTCTTTCAAGCGTTGCAAAGCCAAACGGTCGTTTTTCAAATCAATGCCGTTTTCTTTTTTGAACTCATCGGCCAAATAATTTACAATGCGCTGGTCAAAATCTTCACCGCCCAAGAAAGTATCACCGTTGGTGGATTTAACCTCAAAAACGCCATCGCCGATTTCCAAAATTGAAATATCAAAAGTACCACCGCCCAAGTCATAAACGGCAATAGTTCCGCTGGTGTTTTTATCCAAACCGTAAGCTAAAGCCGCGGCAGTCGGCTCATTGATAATACGCAAAACATCAAGTCCTGCAATTTTTCCGGCATCTTTTGTTGCCTGACGTTGGGAATCGTTAAAATACGCCGGAACGGTAATAACGGCTTTATCAATCGTTTCTCCCAAATAAGCTTCGGCATACTCTTTGATTTTCTGCAATACAATCGCCGAAACCTGAGAAGGAGCATATTTCTGACCTTTGGCTTCAACCCAAGCATCGCCGTTATCGCCGGCAATAATCTTAAACGGCACCAGTTTCTTATCTTTTTCAACTTCCGGTGAATCAAAACGACGACCGATTAAACGCTTAATGGCAAAAAGCGTATTTTCCGGATTGGTAACAGCTTGACGCTTTGCCGCGGCACCGACCAAACGTTCATTATCCGTAAAAGCGACAATGGACGGAGTGGTTCTTGCCCCCTCACTGTTTTCCAAAACTTTGGCATCTTTGCCTTCCATAACGGCAAAGCAAGAGTTGGTTGTACCCAAATCAATACCGATAACTTTATTGCTCATATTTTTAATTCCTCTGTTATAAAAACTTTTCCTGATTGCTTATATAGGAAACAAAAAAAGCCGATGCAAGTGCAACGGCAATTTTTTTGCATATTTTCTTAAAAATTATTCAATTTCAAATCCGGTTTTCCCGCTTTCAATAATGGAGGAAACAAAAGCAAAGTCGTTTTGATTGCAGGAATATATGCGATACAGAATATCACCGGCAGTAACACTTTCGCCGCTTTTTCTGAAAATGTCAATACCCGCTCCGGCATATTGTCCGGCACCCGCTAAAATTGCTATCCGGTTAATGAGTGCAGTATTGATTCTCACAATTGAACCGCTTTTATCGGCAACAATATCGCGGGTCAAATGTCCGAGCTGCGCCGGTTCTTTTTTCCCTTGTGTTTTAACAATCATCTGAAAACAATCAAAAGCTTTGCCGCTCTTTAATAACTCTTTGGCAACCAAATAGCCCTGCCCGCCGCGAAGTTTAGGATCAAATTCCAAAATACGCCCCGCCATAAACAGCGATTTTTCCCTTAAATCATCGGGAGCTTCTTCTTTATTCTTTAAGACATTCATCACATCTCTTGCTTCCAATGCCGCACCGATTCCGGAGCCTATCGGTTCACTGCCGTCGGTAATTGCCACATCAACATTTAACCCCAGCATATCCCCGACATACTCTATCAACTTACGCAACCGCATAGCTTCCTGCGAAGTTTTGATTTTGGAGCGAATCCCTACCGGTATATCAACCAACAGGTGGGTAATACCTGCGGCTAATTTATTGGCAAGCATTGAGGCAACCGCTCTTTCAAGAGTGGAAAGCCCGTTCTGCCGTTCAACCCCGCAGATGATTTTATCGGCCGCGCATATATCAATATTTTCAAGACTTGCCACTGCACCGCGGCGTTCCAAAACCTGTTTTTTTAAAGATCTTGCATCAACCTCAACATTGGCCAAAACCTTCATGGCATCAAGCACACCGATTGTGGAATTAAGCGACGGTAAGACAAGTTTAGGCATCGGCAGTCCGTAAGCACTGACTAAAGCCGTAATTATCAAATCGACCTTATTGGCGGGAATATCATCCATACAATGATAATCGCAGACAATTTCTTCGCCTCCCCAATCAAGGTTTTTATCGCCGCGGAGAGCCTGTGTCAAATCTAAAACCTCAGAGGGAGTAACAAATGAACCCATTGCCACCAAAAACGAAGCAATATCCATATTGGAATAGCGATTGTTAGCAATATCATCCGCAATCAGGCAATAATCCTTTGAACTCAAAATATTGCCGGCAATTTTGCGTTTTACTGCCTGCAAACTTTGTGCCGACGGGGTCAAAGTCAAAGTGATTTTTGATCCTTCCGAGAGTTCTATCTGCTCAAAAGCCTCGGAATTTAATCCTAATTCATCGGGGCGGATGATTTTAGAGTTTTCCACCACTTGCAGGAACGCAAACACCGGTTTTTTACCGCCGTGTATTTCAACTCGGGTCAACGTTTTAATGTTATCAACCTTATAAATCGAACAATCTTTGTTGATATACGCTATGTTTTCGTTAAACGAGCGAATCGGAATGTGTTTTAATATCAGCATATCCTGCTCCATGCATAAGTTTATGTTATAGGCGGCTTGCCCCAAAGGCTATGCCGTTTTTTTGTTTTTCTCACCCTTGTTTTCTGCGAGTGTGGATTTTGAGGTTAAAATCTTTAATATCGTTGCCAAGGTATTTTTCATCTCCGAGCGATGAACCACTATATCAACCATACCGTGTTGCCGCAAATATTCGGCCTTTTGGAATCCTTCGGGCAATTTTTCGCGTATGGTCTGTTCAATAACCCGCGGACCGGCGAATCCTATCAAACACCCCTTTTCGGCAATATTGATGTCGCCGAGCATGGCAAACGAGGCCGAAACCCCTCCGGTTGTCGGATCGGTCATAATCGAAATAAACGGCAGTCCGTTTTCTTTAACATAATTCACCGCCAAGGTCGTCCTTGCCATCTGCATCAAAGATAAAATCCCCTCTTGCATACGCGCACCGCCCGAGTTGGCAACGCTGATAAAGGGAAGTCTGTTTTTCACCGCGACTTCCGCCGCCTTAACAATCCCCTCGCCTACGGCCATTCCCATTGAACCGCCCATAAACGAGAAATCAAGCGCGGCAACCACGCATTTTATCCCGCCGATTAAGCCTTTGGCAACTTTGATAGCATCATCGTTATCGGTTGCCTTGCGATAGGCTTTGAGCCTGTCAACATAGCGTTTTGTGTCTTTGAATTTCAACGGGTCTTCTACAACTTTCGGAAGAGAAACAAGTGTATAATTTCCGTTATCAAACAACAGCTTCAAACGTTTATCCAAATACAGCCGCAAATGATGATCACATTCGGGGCAGACATACCACGTTTTTTTCAATTCCTTGGTAAAAAGCAGTTTTCCGCAGCCGGGGCATTTCAGCCACAAATCATCGGCAATCTCCTTCGGTGCGGTTTTTTGAATTTTGGGACGCACAAACTCGGATAACCAATTCATTTTTATTCTCCGTAATTACCAAAAATCATCCTGCTTGGGCTTATTTTTCTTGAAAACGCCAAGAATTTTTTGTTTAAGCGAATCCGGCTGCGGGGCTTTTTCGTAATTACTTTCGCCTGATTTAATATTTTCAAGGTTTTCTTTTAAGCCCTCAACCTTTTCCACCAACTTTTGCTGTTCGGCGTTCAAACGTTTGTTCTGGCGGCGGGAACTGCTCAAAGCAAGCCGCATGGGAGCATAAGACATCCACGAATCAATTTTGCCGATTAAATAACCCATCACGCTCAAAACAACAATAATGACGCTCATACTTACCTGAACGCCTTTAACGTAGAAAGGCCAAAGATTGAGCGTAACCACATCATTATTCATAAAAGCGGTAACCGCAATAATTACAATCAGCGGAATGCCGATAAGAAACTTGAGAAAACTCATATTTTTTGCCTTTCATAAAAGTTGAAACTATTTACCGTTGAGCATATCAAAGAGCTGCTTTCCGGTTTTAAAATGCGGAATGTTACGCGATGTTACTTCCACTTTTTCACCGGTACGGGGATTTTTGGCAACACGGGCAGCACGCGAATGAACGCTGAATGCTCCAAACCCGCGGAACTCGACACGATCGCCGTTAGCCAAAGATTTGGTAATACTATCCAAAATAACCGTAACGATTCTGTCAATATCGCGCATGGTAAGATTAGGGTTTTTGGCTGCTATTTTCTCGATTAGTTCTGATTTAGTCACTTTACTTTTCCTTATCTTTTATTGAATTTAATTGTAAGTTAGCGGTTTTTGTCTTAAAAATCAATACCTGTATTTAATTTTTAAGCAATTTTTGTTTCTTTTTTTTCTTCTATTGCCGCAGACAAGTCCTCCGCACCCATCTCTATTTCCTCTATGCGGTTGATTTTTCTTGCTATTTTATTGGAAGATATTTTTATTTCACCGATGTCGCGGGTTGACTGTTCAAAATGCTTGGCGAGATTTTCCACTCTTTCATCAAGACGCGCCACATCTTCCAACAACAGCCCCAATTCTTTTTGAATAATACCCGCCTGTTCGCGCATTTTGGCATCTTTTAAGACGGCGCGCACGGTATTGAGTGTTGCCATCATTGTTGTCGGAGAAACAATCCACACTCTGTTGCGATAAGATGTTTCCACCACGTCGGTAAAATTGGCATACAGCTCGGCATAAACGCTCTCGGCAGGCAGAAACATCAAAGCAGACTCAGCGGTTTCTCCGGGGATAATATATTTCTCGGCAATATCTTTAATATGCTTGGTAACGGATTGCCTGAAAAAACGCTCGGCCTCAAGCCTTTCACGATCCGTAGAAGCATTTTGCAAAGCTTGATAGCTCTCAAGCGGAAACTTGGAATCGATAACAATGACACCGGGCGGATTGGGGAGCTTCAACACACAGTCGGCGCGCTTTTGATTGGAAAGAACGCACTGAAACTCATATGCCGAGGGCGGCAAAACCGAAACCACCAAATCATGCAGTTGCACTTCTCCGAACGCCCCTCTTGCCTGCTTATTTGATAAAATTTCTTTTAACGATACTACCTGTTCGGAAAGTGCGGATATTTTTTTCTGCGCCGCATCAATCATAATCAGCCGCTCCCGAAGAGCGGTCAGGCTCTCATCGGTTTTAGCACCGGATTGCTTTAATCCCTCATTGACGTTTTGGGTAATTTTGAGCAATTTTTCATCAATCATATTAAGAAGCGAAACCCGTTGCTCCGCGATAGCCTGCGAGAGTTTTGACTGCTCCAGCGACGAATATTGCGACATCTGCGCCAATCGCCCGACAAGTTCGGATTGGCTCTGTGCAATGGAATTTTTGAAAGCAGAAGAACAAATAAAAGCAACAATCACCGCACATACGATAAGTGCCAACGCAATCCCCGATGCCACCAACAGCCATTCGTTTAAGCTCAATTCCGGCATTTTTTATCCCTTGGCGGTATCGGTTTTGATATGCCGCCCCATTTCATAAATTTTTTCAAAACGCTGTTTTTTCAGCTCTTCGCGGGACAATCCCGATAGCTCTTGAAGGTGGCGGAAAACAGCTTCATCGGTTTTTTCCATAACGGCGACACTGTCACGGTGCGCACCGCCGACAGGCTCACTGATAATCTCATCAATAACCCCGAAACCCATCAAATCCTGTGCGGTTAATTTCAACGCCTCGGCAGCCTCTTTGGCTTTATCGGCGGAACGCCATAAAATTGATGCACACCCCTCGGGCGAAATAACCGAATAAATTGAGTTTTCAAGCATTAAAATCCGATTGGCGGCGGCAATGGCGATAGCTCCGCCGGAGCCGCCCATACCGATAACCACCGAAATCAACGGAACGCTTATCTGCAAACACTTCTGAATCGAGGAGGCAATCGCTTCCGCCTGCCCTCTGGCCTCGGATTCAACCCCCGGATAAGCTCCGTCAGTATCAACAAAACAAATCACCGGCATATTGAATTTATCGGCCATATTCATCAACCGTTGAGCCTTGCGGTATCCCTCGGGCTTGGCCATACCGAAGTTATATTTCACTCTGGTTTCGAGATCAAAACCTTTTTCCTGCCCGATAACAACCACGGCAATTCCGTGATAAAAGCCAATTCCCCCGATCATAGTCGGATCATCGGCAAACGCTCTGTCACCGGAGAGTTCCACAAAATCCTCTATCATATATTTGATATAGTCCAGACACTGCGGACGATTGGGATGGCGGGCAATCTGCACTTTCTGCCACGGCGTTAAATTGGCATAAGAAAGCTTTATCTGCTTTTCCAATTTTAACTGCAGACGGTTTAACTCCTTATCAATATTAACATCGCTGTCTTTAGCCAAGGCCGTAACCGTTTTGATACGGTCTTCAATTTCCATAATTTTCTTTTCAAAATCCAAGACTACCGGAGCATTGTTACTCATATCCAAACTCTTTTGTTATTAAAGACTCTTTTTTAATAACACCGTTTATCAAAAATTTCGACAACTATTTTTACCGTGTTGATATTTTATTTTTCAACTCTGTGAATAAATTATGTTGTTAAAGAAAAAAAAGAACCTCCGCAGACAAAAATCGGAGGAGGTTCAAAAAATTTTTACGAGGGTTTGAGTTTTTCCTTGAAACAATCACATATTCCCTCAATTAAGATCAACAGCAGAGCCGTTACAGCTATAAACAGAATGGCTCCGTCAAAGGCGAAAGAAAGTAATTTTTTCATACCATAATAATTTTATAACTGCCTACATTATATACCTTTTCTTATTTTTGTCAATTTTTTTATTTTATAAAAAGCGGAATAAGACTTTTTATAAAAACTTTTCTTTTAAATCCATCGGCGCGTTTTTCTTTTTCCGCAATTTATTCTGCAGGACTCAAAGCCTGTTCAATAGCTTTTGCTATAAAAGCCGACCGGTTACGGCAAACGGCATCAATTCTTGCAATCAGCCCTGAATTAAGCATAATTGTATATTTTTTGGGTTTGGCTTCCGGTATATAATACACATATCCGACTGTAAAAGTATAATTATCCTGCCACTCTTGCCAGTCTTCCCATTCTTTTTTAATTTGCTCTAATGTCCGAGGTTGCGGCACATCTTCGCCGTTTGCCTTTTTCTCTTCAATAATATCAGCCAATATTTCATGCGCATTTTTTAACGCATCGTCATAATTTTTTCCGGCGGACACACATCCCGGAAAATCAGGAAACACCACTCCGACCCCATCGGCATACTCATCTGTTTCAAATAAGGCAATATATTTTAACATTTTAACCTCCTATTTAAGCCCCGCCTGTTTCAAAATACTTGCTGCCGTGCCAATTGGTATGACCTTATGCAAAGGAACGACTACCGTGTTTTTCTTTTCATCGTGATAATACACATAATGACTTCCGGTAACTCTGACAAGATGCCAACCGCTTTTTTTCAAGCATTTTAATCAGTTCTTTTGCAGTATATCTTTTGGGCATTTTGCTTCATTTCCTTTTTTGTAGTTTATACTCATCTATACCGAATTTTTTCGGTATTGTCAAGTTCTTTTTATAAAAATAAGATTTTTACTTACCAAATTTTTTTATTTTTTTTCTTTACATTATTTATTTTTTATGCTAGGGTGGATTTGAAGTGAGCGAAAAGTCACTTTGAGGTGTGATAGCCTCTCTTATGGTGTCTAAACAAGACATAAAATTGCTTCTAACCGTACTATGGTTGGAAGGTAGGGGAATATAAAGAATACCTTACACTGTTCCATAAGACAGCTATCAACTTCCAACCACCTCGCGGGTTTTAATGCCCAAAAGGTGGTTTTTTATAACTTTAGTAAAGGAAGTTTTTGTGATGAAAAAATATATTTTAATATTAGGCGTTGCCGGAGTTGCGCTTGGTTCATATTGCGCATACGCTGCCAACTCGGCAACAATGACCGTAACAGCAACAATCGCCCATGAAGTCAATATCCGTAATATCAGCAATATTGACATCGGCACCATCACTATTGACCCGAGTAAGAGTTCGGGAAGTGTAATAGAAGCTAATTGTGCGTGGGAGGGTATAGGAGAAGAAGGAAACGGTATAAAATCCATTTCCGGCAGTCCGTGCGGCTATTTCACTGCCGATTTTTCAGGTGGTTGTTCGTTTAATTTTTCGGTTACACCGGAGGAGGTGTATTGGAATAATATGCACTTCGACTTCGGAGTTGGTAATACCGACACCTCAGGCAGGTGCAGAGTGTGGACAGAATTGGGCTACATTGGCGGCCTTCCGGCGCAAGATACTTATAACGGTAGTCTTACCATAGAATATAATTTGTAATATGCAATAAACCGATTCTTTAAAAAAATTCCGGCGACAGACTTATTTTGCCGCCGGATTTTTTGATTGTTTTGCCAAGTTTCAAATAACTATTTGATAATACACAATAAAAAAACTGTGTATTAGATACTTTTATTTGTTGTTTTTCTTATATAAACAGGATAAAAGCTTGATAAAAATCGGCATCCCCGACCGCATATAAAAAACAATTTCAGCTCAATATTGGGGGAGAAACGTTGGAAATATCGCAAGAAGATAACGATTTATCGGACGGCTCGGCAGAAATATTGAATTTATTAAACTCCGCCGAATTATCGGTAAAAACCAAAATAATGCTTTTAAATTCCCGACCGCTGTCTGACCAAGAACACGAAAAACGCTATAACCAAATCCAATTAAGCCGCGCCCGCCAGCTTTTGGATGAATATATTATCGGGCGCGATCTCAAGGATATTATCCAACGACACAAATGCCGCGGAAAAAAAGCTTCATCGGGAAACAATACCGGGCAAGATAAGATGACAACCGCCGAGGCTATCAAACAACGGTATCCGCGGCTTGGCGGAAGGCAAATCCGCGATTTTAAAAATCTTGAATTGAAATACATTAAAGAGGCCATTCTTATTGCTCTTGAAACCGGACGGGAATTGACCCGCTCTTTGGCTCTGTCCCGCAGTACCCGCAAACGTGCCGACAATGCCAAACAGACAATGCCCGTAAATATCCGGCAGTGGATGCCCAAAAAGGAAGATTTTGCCGAGGAATACCAAAAATTAAGATTAACGGAAAAAATGGGAGCAACCTCTTTATTTGCCAATATCGGTGTCGGAACCTGCCTTTTGGAAGCCAACACCCCGATCAGGGTTACGGTTGCCAATGAAAAAGAACCGCGCCGTGCCAAAGCACACAAACGGCTTTATCCCGATTGTGAGGTTATTGAGGGAGATATTGCCGACAGCAAAGTTTTTGCCGAAGTAATCAAGGCCCATCGGGAAAAAGACAACAAAATAATGTATATATGCTGTCCCTGTCAGGATGCCTCTTCCTTAAATTCCGCAGAAAGCAAAGGGAAAGGAGAGCGAGCGA
This sequence comes from Alphaproteobacteria bacterium, assembly GCA_017470585.1. Taxonomy (GTDB): domain Bacteria; phylum Pseudomonadota; class Alphaproteobacteria; order RF32; family CAG-239; genus JAFUYI01. The sequence continues at coordinate 10,903 of JAFUYI010000009.1, forward strand.
TATTGTTTAAATCGGCATTGGATGTGATTGAGGCGGTTTTGCCGATGTACATAGTTTTTGAAAACGTTGCCCGCTGGCTGGAAGGCCGCCCCGAAAGAGCCTTGGACATTTTGGGCGATAAGACCATCGGGAATTACTTGGTTAAAAACCTTGAATGCTTGGGCTACAATGTAACGGTGGGGATTTTATCGGCGGCAGATTATGAAACTGCCGAAAACCGCGAACGCGCCATTATTTTAGCCTGCAAAAAAGAATTGGGCGTATGGAAATTTCCCAAAAAACACAAATTCCGCCCTACGGTTTTCGAGGCTATCGGCAATATGAAATCGCTGGAAGCGGGAGAAGTTGATCCGAATAATAAATGGCATTACGGTCTTCCGCTCGCAAAACACGAAATTGAATTTCTGGCACATACACCAACCGGATGCTCGGCTTGGAATAATGCCAAAATCTATCAACCCCGCAACAAAGACGGCTCACCCTCGGGGGCGCAATTTGATGGTTCATATAAAAGAATAGACCCCATCAACCCTTGCAATGTGATTGAAAGCAGCAGCGGCAGTATCGGCGACATAAACTCCGTTCACTTCGGACGACCTTTGAGCGACGGCACTTATTCAGACAGCCGCGTACTTTCCATTGCCGAGATTCTGCGCCTTATCGGCACTCCCGATGATTTTTTGGAACCTTTGATATCTCCGCCAAAAGATGATAATGATTTTAACGGTTTAACTTGGAAAGAGGGGCGGCTGATCGGAGCTGATGAAAGTTTTATCCGCCTCGTTTTGGGGGAACACATGTGTCCGAAACTGTTGCTTAATTTAATGACGACCATGCCGGGAGCAGCAAATGACAATGCTCCGCCGGATGATAAAAGTTAAGCATTGCCATCGGCAAAGCTTAAACCGAATCTTTCAATAAAATGCCTGACAGTTGAGCGATGAACGCCCAATATTCGGGCGATTTGCGATTTTGAAACACCGGCTTCCAATAAAATCTGCAAACGCTTGCTGTTTTTGGTGAGCTTGAGTTTTTTAGATTCCGATGCCAGCGGCCGCCCGAGTTTTTTACCGCGGGCTTTAAGGTTGGCAAGGCTTGATTTGGTGCGTTCGGAAATAAGTTGCCTTTCTATCTCCGCCGCCAACCCGAAAGCAAAAGCAAGAACTTTTGATTGTATATCATTGCCGAGCCGATAGTTTTCTTTTAAGCTCCAAACGCGGCAGTTTTTGTTAAGACAGATTTCCAAAATTTTCATAACTTCCAAAAGGGAACGCCCCAAACGTGATATTTCGCAGGTAATAAGCGTATCATTTTCTTGCAATTTGTTCAGAAGTTCACCCAATTTGCGCTTTTCCAAGGACTTGCGGGAAGATATTTTTTCCTCAATCCAAACATCAATTTTTATCCCCTCTCTGCGTGCAAAATTTTCTATTTCAAAACGCTGATGCTCAAGTGTTTGATGCGAAGAACTAACTCTAACGTAACCGATTGTAGTCATAATAAAAAACCTCCCAAAATATTAAAAAAACTGATCAATTAAATAGAACGTTTAAATCAACCGCTTTTCATTAAATATGCACAAATTATCCACAGCCTCTGCCCCGCATGGCTTAAACCTGATTTGAGAATTTTATTTAACATTAAGATTTTTGCTATTTTCTTCTTTACATTGTCAATTTTTTATGATAGGGTGATTTTGAAGTGAATGAAAAGTCACTTTGAGGTGTGGAAACCTCTCATACGATGTCCGCACAAGACATAAAACTGCTTCTGGTCGATTATGGCCGGAAGGTGTGGAAATAAGGCTTGCCAAATACCACGCACTGTTTCGTATGACAGTTTCCAACTTCCGACCACCTCGAGGGATTAGCACCCAACAGGTGGTTTTTTATAACTTTAATAAAAAAGGAAGTTTGAGATATGAACAAATATATTTTAATGCTAGGCATTGCCGGTATCGCTCTCGGCAGTTATACTGCCTATGCTAATAATGAAGCCACAATGACCGTTACCGCAACGATTGCCCACGACGTGAGCTTAACCAAAGTTGATGATATTCATTTTGATATGACGGTTAACCCTGCCGTGACATCGCTTGAAGATGGTAGATTGTTTCCCGGAGATCCTTATGCTCCTGAGAACAGCGGTGTAACTGCATTCAGCGGAAATGTCGGTACTTTCCGAGGCAATATTCCCAATCCTGATGACGCTGTTGAAAACAGCAAATTCACTTTTTCTCCGGATACTTTGACAAGCTCAACTTTGAGTGTTTCTTTTTGGGATGGATGTATAACATATAACAGCGGCACATCATTATTTGAGGTTAATCCTATGATTAGTTATCATAACGGCGCACCCGGCGCAGGTGATCATAATTTCGGAAGTGTGCTTATCACTTACCATCCGTAATTAAAGCATAAAAAAACGAAGCGGGGGGATTTAAAAAAATCTCCCCGCAGTTATATCTGCCGTTCCTTTTAGCAAAAAATAGTCTGTTTTGTAAAGAAAAGTGTTGTTATTTATAAAATAACTGCTAAACTGCAGGCAAATATTTTAAGGATAACCATGAAAATTGATGATTCGGACATAGAGCTTTTAAGCAATGAAGAGCTGGCAATGCTTTTGGGAAACGACCCGAAAGAACACTCCGCACCGCTTTCGCCGCAAGAAAGTGCTGCCGTAGATGCGCTCAAATATGCCCTGTTGGCAAGGTTTCTCATTGATTGTGATCTGTCTTCCCGCCGCGGCAGTTTTAGATCTTCGGGTTTAGAGTTTGTTCTGCTTGACGATAAGAAGCAAAACATCGGCGCAATCTTTTTTGATTACGTTTTTGCCGGCCGTATTCTCAATTTGGTTTTAGGCGGAAGTGCGGATGTGTATGAAAATATTATGCCTCTTACTAAAAACGCCAAAGAAATATTAAAAGAAGTGGCAAAAGAGATTATATCAGCTTTTGCCCCGCATATTATGCCTGATTTTCAAACGCTTGATGAAAACCCGCAAGAAACCTCCGTTAATTATCCGCAGGCTTTGATTACCGATATGTCAAATATCGGCAGTTTTGCGTTAATCAAAAAAGAGGACATTAAAACCTGCGCAGTACAAGACAAAACTCCGGATATGGTTTTAGATGTACCGCTTGAAATGACGGCGCAGATTGCCGCCAAAAACATAGCCTTCAGCGAGTTGCTTAATTGGCGGGAGGGATTTTTTTTCCCGTTAGGTATTGAAAAAAATCCGCAAATCTCTATACTATGCGGAGATTCCGTGATGTTGGAAGGAAAACTCGGACGTAAAAACCAAAATATTGCCGTTAAAATAACCAAAAAGGTGTCTTAATGATTAGTTTTGAATTGTTTGTTGATATTGCCATTATCCTGCTGTTGATTTTAACCATAATTTTTATTTGGCGGTTAAATCGTAACTTATCAATTATCCGCGACAATCAGGATAGTTTATTTAATTTGGCGCAAAACTTAAACGATGCGTCGGATAAAGCCGGAGGTGCGGTTGCAAGCCTTAAAAGCGCGGCTCTTGAAACCGCTTCAGGTCTGGAAAAAGCAATCCGCGCCTCTCAAACCTCAAAAGAAGAATTAACCTCGTTGATGAAAAATGCCGAATCGCTTGCCGCAAAATTGGAAACCACGCTTATTGCCTCGCAGTCGGCGCAGAAACGTTTGGCGGCCGTTGCGGCGTTGACACGATCAATCCCCGAACCCAAAGTTCAAAAGCAAGAACAAAAATCCGAAGCGGAACTGGAATTGTTAAAAGCTCTGCGTTCAATCAGATAGGAGAAGCCCTTGCCCTCAAGATCATCGCTCTTTTTTATGCTTTCGGTTGCGGCAATAATTTTGCTTATTGTCAAGCTTGAGCATATTTTTTACCCGCAAGCGGATATTGTTGAAATACCATTAAGCGAATCGGCAATAAATCCGCCCGCTTCGCCGCACCGTATCCGCTATAATGAGAGCCTTGCCGAAGAGAGGAGAAAGCTTGAATTAAAAGGTGCCGAATTACGAGCTTTAAGCAATGAAATTGATAACAAACTGGAAAATTTAAGAAAAACGGAAAATAATATCTTAAACCTTATCCGCCAAAACGAAGAATTAAATATTGAAGTCAACATCTCGGATTATGATACGGAGCTTGAGGACCTAAAAGAAGTCCCCGATATTATAAGCGATGAAAACAAACCTCTTATTATTGAGTATGACGGCGTTTAATGAGCGAAGATTTTAAAATAAACAGCCCGTTTGAGCCGGCAGGCGACCAACCGCAGGCAATAAAAGAGCTTTGCGAGGGCATAAAACAGGGATTGAGAAACCAAGTTTTATTAGGCGTTACCGGTTCGGGCAAAACCTTTACCATGGCAAAAGTCATTGAGCATTGCCGCCGTCCGGCATTGATTATGGCACCAAATAAAATCTTGGCGGCACAGCTTTACAGTGAGATGAGAGAGTTTTTTCCTCACAATCATGTGGAATATTTTGTGTCTTATTACGATTATTACCAACCCGAAGCTTATGTTCCCAAAACCGATACATATATTGAAAAAGACTCTGCCATCAACGAACAAATTGACAGAATGCGCAACTCCGCCACCCGCAGTATTTTGGAAAACCGCGATGTAATTATTGTTGCCTCGGTTTCCTGCATTTACGGCTTGGGCGATGTTGCTTCTTATTCGGCAATGACCTGCGAATTAAAAGTCGGTGATTGTGTGGAACTCTCCGATGTTTGCCGAAGACTTGCCGAGCTGCAGTATGAGCGCAATCAGCAAAACTTTGTCCGCACATCTTTCCGCGTTCAGGGCGACACTTTAGACGTTTTTCCCGCCCACCTTGAAGATAGGGCTTGGCGGATTTCTTTTTTCGGTGATGAAATTGAAAGTATTTACGAGTTTGATTCCTTAACCGGCAAAAAAATTACCGCCCTTGAGCGTGTGGTTGTCTATCCCGCCAGTCACTATGTAACCCCTCGCCCGACACTTTCACAGGCGATTGTCAACATCAAAAAAGAACTTCAAGAACAGCTCGAAATTTATCGCCGCAACAATCAGCTTTTGGAAGCGCAACGCTTGGAACAGCGCACGCGCTTTGATTTGGAAATGTTGGAAACAACCGGACATTGCAAAGGCATTGAAAACTATTCCCGTTATTTAACCGGAAGAACTGCCGGCTCTCCGCCGCCTACTTTATTTGAATATCTGCCCGAAGACGCGCTTTTGTTTATTGACGAGAGCCATATTTCCGTGCCGCAAATCGGCGGAATGTTCAGGGGCGACCGCAATCGCAAGGCAACCCTTGCGCAATATGGTTTCCGCTTGCCTTCGTGCTTGGATAACCGCCCGTTAAAGTTTGAAGAATGGGAAAAAATGCGCCCGCAAACCATCTTTGTTTCCGCCACTCCCGGCGATTGGGAATTAGGACAAAGTCAGGGGAGTTTTGCCGAACAGGTCATCCGCCCGACGGGTCTGGTTGATCCGGTTTGCCTCATCCGTCCGGTTGAAAATCAAATTGACGATTTAATGGAAGAGTGCCGCCGAAATATACTTAAAAAAGAGCGGGTTTTGGTTACAACCCTTACAAAAAAAATGGCGGAGGATTTAACTGAATACTTGAACGAAAACGGGATCAAAGTACGCTATATGCACTCCGATATTGATACACTGGAGCGAATTGAGATTGTTAAAGATTTGCGCCTCGGGGTTTTTGATGTTTTGGTCGGCATTAACTTGCTTCGAGAGGGGCTGGATATTCCCGAATGCTCACTGGTGGCGATTTTGGATGCCGACAAAGAAGGCTTTTTGCGTTCTGCCCGTTCACTTATCCAAACCATCGGACGAGCCGCCCGAAATGCCCAAAGCCGCGTGATTTTATATGCCGACAAAATGACCGGTTCCATAAAAGAGGCCTTGGATGAAACCAACCGCCGCCGTGAAAAGCAGTTAAAATTCAACCTTGAACACGGCATAACTCCGAAAACGGTTAAAAAGAGTATCGCCGCAAGCTTGAGCGAAATGAGCGAAACCGACTTTAAAAAAGAGGAAACTATCACTGCAGGCGATGCCAAAGATATTGAAAAGCAAATCAAAGACTATACCAAGCTTATGCGTGAGGCGGCGGCCAACCTTGAATTTGAACAGGCGGTTATCTACCGCGATAAAATTAAAGCACTGGAATTGCTTGCTATGCGGGTTTATGACAACAGTATGTATATCAACGGCGATTAACCCTTGTATGAACAGATTTTAAATATTTTTCAATTTACTATTGCCAATCGACTTTTAAGAGCTGATTACAAACACCCCTCCTGACAATCACAATACTCTTATTTTAGATTTTCCCGATTTTTCGGAATTTTCTAAAATGCGATGTTTATAATCCGCTTAAATCAACATTCACAAGCATTGGCTCATCCGGATTTTCGGACTTAAAAAACATAATCATATACCAATGTTCATACACGTTTTATAAGATATATTTAACATAAAAATACACATTTTTCAAGCTTTGATTTGACATTTTATACACATTTTTCTTAAAATAATTGTACTAAAAATACACATTTTTCTGAAATATATCGTTTTTTATGGGATTTCTTGAGCAAAAACGACCATAAGTTGCAGTAATGAATTGATAAGGAAGAATAAAAAAACAAAAATTTTTCTTTACATTTAACAATTTCTTATTTATAGTAATCATTGAAGCAAGTGATGATTGCTTTGAGGTTTCACCACCTCTTTGTATTCGTTTGACCAAGTCGTTAATTGGTATTTTCTGGCTTTATGTAGCCGGAAGCCTGCGGAATATGCTATTCTTTTGAAATACGCAGGACTATTTAATGCAAATAGTGGTGAACTTCCGGCTGCACCTTGCAGCTTGTATCGTGTATTAACATGATTTTGCAAAGGAAGTTTTTAAGATGAATAAATATATTTTAATGCTCGGCGTTGCAGGAGTTGTTCTTGGCTCCTATTGCGCCATGGCCTCCAACTCTGCCACAATGACCGTTACCGCAACGATTGCCCACGATGTCAGCCTCGGCGGTGTTACAGAATTAAACGTCGGCACCATAACCGTCAATCCGGCAAGTCACGGCAACTGCCATATAACTTATGATTCCAACGGAACGCTAATAGATGCATACACTTGTTCAGCCACTAGTGCCACTCCGGGAACTTTTACCGCCAATATTGCCAACCCTGAAGGCTGCAACGGCACTTCTTATGCCTGTTCGGGGTTAAGAGTAACAAACGAAATACTCAACCCTTTTGGCGGGGATAGCGGTGATGATTATTGTCATTTTTATATCACTTATGATTCCGGCAACCGATTTAAGGTCTTTCCTTATAATTGCTATATTGAAGATATGTCACAAACAGAGTACGGATTGCATACGCATACCAACGCTTTGACTATATCTTATACGGCAAGCTGACGAGGTTTATTACCAAAATATGCCCCGCAGGCTGTTGTTTGCGGGGCATATTTTATAAAAAACGTTTTTTAAGTTACCTCGGTTACGGCGCGCAAGTTGCCGTCACGGTTGATTTGAACCACCCTTAATTTATGGTGCATCTCCTCAATTGTCTTGCGTCTGTCCAAAGTCGGATAGGAGTGCAAAATACGATCAACAAACGCCTCGTACGCCGCACTGGAACTTTCGGCGTGGATGGTTGCCAAGCAGTTATCGTGACCTGATCCCATCAGCTCCCATAAAGCTCCGGCGTTTCCGGTTGAAATCTCACCTCCGATAATCGCATCCGGAGTAAAACGAACCACCAAGTCAATAATTCCTTTATAATCGAACTGGTTGGTCTGTCCGGTACGCGACATTACGATATGAACACGATTAGGGTGCGGAACCAAAAGTTCCCGCGCATCCTCAATCGTTATAACGCGTTTATGAATGTCCAAAATTTTCAACAAGTTGTTCAAAAAGGTGGTCTTACCGGTTGCAGTCGCACCGCTGACCAGAATATGATCACCCCTTTTAATACTCAACAGCAGCCGTTCATACGGATCATCGGGGTCTTTAATATTCTTCAACGGGTTAATTTGGTGCAATTTTTCACCCTGTTTCAAACCGTAATCCCCCAAACCGAACGCCACATCATCGCTATGAACACGGATAGCTATAGCAACACCGCCGGTAATATCGCCTTCATCGTACATCACGTTTTTACCGCAGATTGCCGAAAAACGATGTTCCCCGGGAATAGTGGCATAAACCACCGGCGTTCCCGAAACCGGATCAAACGGCAGTTCATAGGTATTGGCAACGATATAAAGTAAATCAGTCAAGTACTCCTTGCTTAATTTTTCATCTTTATACATCACCCACGGATACGCCCTTTTGCCGCGCAGTCGGAGCCATACCTGCCCGGAGCGGTTAATGGCAACCTCTTCAATGCCTTCTTGGTTGTACCAGTATGCCAACGGGCGAAGAACCGATTCCAATACTTCAAAACTCATACTTTCTCACTCCTAGAACAGTTGCGGAACATCACTGCTGCCCGAAGACACACCGGACGAACGATTGGTTGTTACGACGCCGGTACTCGGCGGAGGCGGAGGTGTTGCGCCGACGGCGGGTTTAGCTCCTCCCGAGGTCGCCGTATCATCTACCAAAGCCATTGCCGGCTGGGCATCAGTTGAATCACCCTCATATACTACCGAAGATGAACCGCCGCCCTTGCCGAAGTTAGCCTTACGGTTAGCCTCATCGGCAGCACGCTGATTAGAGGTCTTTTTATCGTCAATCAAGACATCTTTATATTCTTCGTTGTCCGAACCGTCTGCGGCATTATCGGCTGTGCGCAGCCACAAATCAACTTTCGGGTAAACGATAATGCGTGTCCCCGCCGGAATAAAGGTAATTGCACGGATATTTGAGCGGTCGGCCAAAATCTGGTTGAACATCGCTTTGGTATCATCCAAAAATCCTTCGCGGGCATCGTTCATTGCCTGTTGCTTTGAGGTTTCGTTTTCCGAATCCGAATTTTCATCAGTTGAGAACAAAATCGCCATACCGTTATTAGCCAAAGAAGTGGCAAACGGCATTGCATATTTTTTGACCAACTGGCGATCCAAATATCCCAGCACGCCGCCGCGTCCCTGTGCGTCGCCGGATTGCGCCGAACTGATGTCAAACATTACACCGTTGGGCATAATCAAACGATCCCATTGAATGGCAATACGCGCCGAGGCGGAAGCATCTTCGGCTCCAGAACCGCCGCCGCAGGAGCCTAGCAATCGGCTGCCCGCCGGAATAATTACGTTACGCCCGTCTTCGGCATAAACATTGCGCTCCACAAACGCCGTAACCGGAACTTCGTGTTCGGTGTCAATCGAGCGGGCAATAACTGCCGGTATCGGCTTATCCGCCAAAATCATCATATCCATATCAACCGGCAGTGTGGAGATAACTTTTTTAACTCCCCAATCTTTCTGTTTGCCGTCAAAGGCTTCGCGGCTGTATGAAGTGCTGATCTTTCCGACTTCCATATTCTGCCGTCTTACACCTTGCGCAGCTGATAATGCTGCCGAACGCTGCACATCATATCTTTCGCCGGGACCGAATCCGCCGCCGGGGCCTAAATTGCCGGGACCGTCTCCGGTGCCGTATGCACCGCCCTCACCGAATGTTCCGGCGGGAACGAAAATCTCTCCTTTGTCCGCTCCTTTTGCCGACTCCTCAATACCGATAAGAGAGCCTTGGTCATCAACCACCAAGCCGTCCGGCAACAATTTTCCCAAAACTTTGCCCGACTTATTGATAACACTGCCGTCCTCCAAAATATCACCCAGATACTCGCCGTCCGGAGTAAGCGCAATATTTACCGAGCGTTTATAATCTTTTTCCTGAACTTTGATTGTTCCCACCTCGGGCAGCTTTTGTTCTACAACCGTGGGTTTTTCATACCAATCAAGTTTGGTATTGCCGATAATCTGACCGTCATGGCTGACTGCCGAACCGTCCTGATTGAGCATACCGATAAAGTTGCCCTTGGCATCGACAATCTTGTTATCCGAACCGACATAACCTATCACATTGCCTTCGGCATCATAAATAGGTCTTCTTTTTTCGGCTTCATAAAACTGCAAAGGCTTGGCGGTTGCAATAATCTGCCCGTCGGTTGCCTCAATATCGCCGGCAACCCCTAATGTACCTATTTGTTCGCCGCTTTTAGCAATTACCTTGCCGTCAAGGTTAAGCTCGCCTATTACCTCGTTTTGCTTGTTGCGGATAAAGAAATCACGGTTGCCGCGGGCAAACATTTTAGAAGAATTATCAACGGCAAAGCCCTTTATCATTTTGCCGATACGCTGATTGGTAAATGAAATAATACTGCCGTCTGAAGCAATGTAGCCAACCGCATTGTGTTCGTTGTTGTACATATACATATCATATAAGGCAAAGCCTATCGCATTACTGCCGGAGTTGACATTACCGTCAAAATCAACCGTTCCGAGCTTTTGACCGCGTCCGTCAATTACTTCACCTTGTTCATTGACAAGCCCCATGTACTTATTATTGTTATCAAAGGCATAACGATACTTAAACACCATTCCCGCCGCAGTTCCGGTTCTGGAATTAACCACATCATCAGGGGTGGCATAGCCGATATTCTGTCCGCTTTGGTTTACCACACTGCCATCAATCAATGTACGTCCGATAATTTTGGAATCAAAATCAATAACCGGAAAAGTCTGCATCACAACTCCGATGAGTGCGCCTTGTTTATTGTGCAGACGGTTCTGCCAATCAACGCACCCTAAACTCTCTCCGGAATAATTTATCACTTTACCTTTGGAGCTGACCATACCGACAGTCTGCCCGCCGAAATCCGTAACGGATCCCGGAACAATCGCAAAACCGACCACATTGCCGCCCTCGGAAATAACTTGCCGATTGGGTAAAACAATTCCCATGGACACTTCACGATAATTTTTAACATCACCGCCGGGGGTTACGGTACCGATAAAATCACAGCGACCGTTAATAACAGGCATCAAACCCAGAACTTCTCCTATGCCTTCTCCGGCATTATCCAAAACTATGCCTTGGGAATTTACCCTTCCGGCAACCGCTGCGCCCGCATCATAAATCAACCCTTGATTATCGGCATAGCCCAAGAGCATTCCGTCATAAGAAACCGCCGTTTTAGCTTGCAAAGCATATCCGATAACCGGCATATATGCACCTGCGGCAGTAGAAACCACACTGCCATCAGGCAAAATCTTGGCCAAGGGTTTTAAGTCTTGACTTAAAACCTGATTGCCATCGGCCAAAACGCCAAGACTGCCTCCGCGGAAATTAACCGCATACATCGGGTTCACACTGCCGCCGGAAAGTTTATTGTTCTTATCAATATCAAATCCGTATTGTGTCAATCGTCCGGATTGAACAGCACCGCGGTTGGTTATTTCCCCGTTGGGAGAAATTGCCCCGATAACCGTTCCGTTAAGAGAATAAATACCGCCAAGAGCAACCGTGTTACCGTCAATTCCTCCTTCGGGACTATAGACATATCCGAACGGAGAAACAATCCTCTTTTCATCACTTTTACTCAAAACCGAGTTAATTCCCGTAACCCCCAACGGTTTGTTGTTGTCATCAACCACAACTTTGCTTTCCAAGGTGGCTCCGATTACCTTTCCGGAGCTGTTAAGGGCAAAATCTCCTCTCATAATTCCCAAAGGTGTGCCGTTGGGCAAAATCACCTGTCCGTTTTTAAGCGCGTGCGCCCGCAAAGCCCCCCGATAGTCAAAAATCGGACCGGAGGCAATAACTTTGCCTATTTGCTTGCCGTCGGCATCAAAAATCACATTCCACGGACCTATGCGCCCTACGATATTACGCCCGCGGGCAATTTTTCCCTCCGGCATAATGCGTCCCAAATATTTACCGGAAGAATCGGCGGCAGTAGCGGCAATATCTGCCATAAATCCGATTGTATTGCCTCCGGTATCGGCAATACTGCCATCAATCTGCAAATACCCTATCAGTTTTTCGTTATTGATAACCTCGCCGTTATAAGTAACCAAACCGATATATTTTCCCGATATATCAAAAGCATAACCTGATTTAACTATACTTCCGATTACCTTATCGGCTTCATCATAAGCAAAACCGTTGGCCTTAATGAAACCTATCTGTCTGCCTTCAAAATCGGTAACTTTTCCGCCCGGAGAAACACTGCCGATAAAACGCCCGACCGCATCAATAACCATTTTCGAGGAAATTAACCGCCCCTCTAAAATAAAATCATTACCGGAACGTTTATAAGCATAGCCGTCCGGAGAAACAAAACCTATGGTCTGTCCTTGGAGGTTGGCATACATTCCATCTCCGGTCAAACGCCCTACTGTCTGCCCGTTATCGTCATAAATCAAGCCCGGAAACAAAACCGAACCCAAGATTTCAAATCTGTCATCAACCACCAAACCGTTAGGCAGAACTTTACCGATAATTTTTCCGGTTGAAAGGCGAACCGTACCGTCATTATTTACTTTACCCAACATACGGTTATCATTGCCAATGGCAATTCCCCGCGGAATAACACCGCCGATGAGACGACCATCAAAATCCACAATCAAGCTGTCGGCGGTGATATTGCCGATTAACTGATTTTCAAAGCTGACCACTTTTCCGTCCGGAATAACCTTTCCGATTAAATCGCCGTTAAAGTCAATGGCCGTAATTTCCTGTGCCATTGCGACCGAAGAGTACAACATCAAAACCGCCGTTCCTAACAGGCGGGAAATTCTGCCGATTTTGACTTTTAACTTTCCCATCAATTCCTCCGATTTTTAGCAACTTCCTGCAACGCATATCCGGCAACTCTCTTATCCAAATTGATAAACGAGCCGTTACTCTTCAGATAGCCGATGACTTTATTTTCGGTATCAATCACCATACCGTTGGCGTTTAATCTTCCGACATAACGTCCGGTATTGCTCAATACCGTTGCACCGATTTTATAAATACGTCCCAAAATTCCCTCATTGGCATCAAGAGCCAAATCGGTTGAAAGACTGCGTCCGACAACCGCGCCGCCACTGTCAACAACCGAACCGTCGGCGGCAATATAGCCGACAACTTTATCTTCGCTGTTAATCACCAAGTCGCCGTCAACCACTTCGCCGATTAAACGTCCCGAACTGTTCAAAACATTGCCATCCGACAAAGCTCTGCCGATATTGATATTCAAAACATCCAAAACTTCGCCGTCGGGCATAACCGAACCGATAACTTTACCCGAAAAATCAATCACCGCGCCGCGTTTTAATAAACTCAAATTCTTATCGGTTGAACCGCCCGGAAGAATCGCAGTGATATTCTTGCCGTTCAAATCAATAACATCCCCCAATGAATTGATATGCCCTTTATAATTGCCCCAAACGTCAACCACGATTTCCTCGCCGATAACTTCGCCGACAATCGCTGATTTGTTATTCAAAGCCTTGCCGTCCGGAGTACTGCGTCCCACGGTTTTGCCGTCCAAATCAATGATTTTGCCGTCCGAGAGGCTGTAGCCCAAAAAAGAACCGTCATATCCTATTGCCGCACCGCGTTTAACCACGCCGCCTTTTACAACGCCCTGTTTGTCAAAATAATAACCTTTGGCATCTAAACGCCCCAGTTTCTCACCGAAACGATTGACAACCTCATTATTATATCCGACCATACCGATGACCTTGCCGGCAAAATCAATGACTTGACCTCGCAAAGCCGTAAATCCCGGCTTGCGGTTATAAAAGGCTGTTCCGTCCCCGTAAAACTTGCCGGCGGAAACTCCTTTGCCGTCATATACATTGCCGTCCGGGAACAAACGCCCGATAACAGAACCTTTGTAATCAACTATTGTCGTCTTGGAAGGCATTGCCACACCGATAATTTTAGAGTTTTCATCAATTACGACATTATGAGCCAAAAGCCGTCCCGACGACTGCCCGCGGATAGGAACTCTGGCATTGGAATTAACCATATTCAGGAAGTTGCCTTCCAAATCATAAGCGTAAAGATTTTCCAAAACCCTGCCCAAATACGCGCCTTTTTTATCAAAAACATCTCCGTAAGTACCTACACATCCGACGGCTTGCCCCTGCGGTGATAAAACCAGACCGTTTTCCTCAACTTTGCCCAAGAAATTGCCGTCATAGGAAACCGCAATCCCCGAACGAGCCACACCGCCGATAATATCGCCTTTTTCATCCAAAACCGTACCATCAGGATTGACACATCCGACATAGCTGCCGTTTTGGCGCACGATTCCGTCGGTTTCAACTTCACCGATTTTGGTACATGTATCATCAAAAACCGGTCCCAAAGTTACAACTTCGCCGATGTATTCTCCGGTATCGTCAATAATCACTCCGTCCGCATTGACTTTGTATTTCGTGGTGATATTTGCGGCCTTAATTGTGCCGTCTTTTTCAAGATAGCCGATATTTTTGCATCCCTGTCCTACAACCAATCCTCCGCGGACAAGACGGGCGACAATCGTGGAACCGCTAGGGCTTTTAACCATACCGTTTGACTGTACGCGTCCGACAATCTGCTTGGCATCGTTTTCAACTGTTCCGTTATTGTTGACTTTACCCAAAACTTTACCCTGCGGAGTAATCGGAATCATCTGTTCTTGAATCAAACGTCCCAAAACATTCTGCGTATTATTGATAACTTGTCCGTTTTCATCAACATAGCCTATGACATTGCCTTCGGTATCAAAAACTTCTCCGTCCCGTCCGACATACCCCATAATCTTGCTGTTTTTATCCAGCAAAACATTGGCAAATCCGCCGACTTCGCCGATTTCATTGCCATCATTATCAACAATTTTTCCCGAGGGCATAAGCTTACCGATGGCATCGCCGTTGAAATTGACCACATTGCCGTTTTCATCGACATATCCCATAACGTTACCGTTTTTATCGTACGCCAACTGGCGCGACATTAACCCCGCTTGTCCGATAATTTGACCGTTTTCATCAACAATTGTACCGTCATCAAGCATTTTACCGATAATCTGACCGGAAAAATCAACTACGTTACCATCTTCATCAACATAGCCGATAATATTGCCGTCCTTGTCATAGGCAAGACGTTTATTTGATCCGCCGTCGAGCTTACCGATAACATTTCCGAAAGCATCTATTATTGTGCCGTCATCTTTAAGCGAACCGATTTTCTTACCGTTATCACCGAAGACATTACCGTTTTCGTCAACATAGCCCATAACTTTGCCGTTCTTATCGTATGCCAAACGAAGATTATTGCCCTCGGTTGATTGTTTGGTTTTACCGATTACACGACCGTTTTTATCAACCACCGCTCCATCGGCACGGACTTTACCTATAACTTTGCCGTCATTGCCGATAACCTGACCGTCTTTGTCAACATAGCCGATAACTTTTCCGTTCTCATCGTATGCCAAGCGCGCAGCTTTGCTTTTGCCGGTCTTGCCGATTATTTTACCGTTTTCATCAATAATCTTACCATCAGCACGAACCCGTCCGATAATTTCACCATCGCTGCCTATGACATTTCCGTTATCGTCAACATAGCCGATAACTTTCCCGTTTTCATCGTATGCCAAGCGAGCGGATTTAGAAGAAGCTTTCTTGGCTTTACCGATTATATTTCCGTTTTCATCAATAACATTGCCGTTTTCATCTTTGCGCCCGATTACTTCGCCGTCAAAATTATAAACGTTGCCGTCTTCACCGACATAGCCTATAATATTGCCGTTTTCATCGTATGCAAGCTCATTTTTGCCCGATACACCGATAACATTACCGTTTTCATCGACAATCAAACCGTCCTCATTACGATGACCTATAACTTCACCGTCAAAATTGCGGACATTACCGTTTTCATCAACATAGCCTATGACATTGCCGTTCTCATCGTATGCAAGCTCATTTTTGCCCGATACACCGATAACATTACCGTTTTCATCAACAATCAAGCCGTCTTCATTGACACGACCGATTACCTCTCCGTCAAAATTATAAACATTGCCGTCCTCTCCGACGTATCCTATAACATTGCCGTTTTCATCATACACAAGTTCGTCACGAGAAGATGAGCCTATCACCTGTCCGTTTTCATCAACAATTGTACCGTCGGCATTAAGCTTGCCTATCTGCTTGCCGGTAAAATCATAAACATTGCCGTTTTCATCAATGTAACCGATAACATTGCCATCATTATCGTATGCCAAACGTTGCACCGGAGCCTTACCGATTATATTGCCGTCCTCATCTACGACATTTCCCTCATCATCAACACGGCCTATGATTTTGCCGTTAAAATCAACCACATTGCCGGCATCATCAACATAACCGATAATATTGCCATTATCATCGTATGCGACTTTTTGTTTTGAGGACATTCCTATAATATTGCCGTCATCATCAACAATTAACCCATCGGAACGCATATGCCCGATTTTATTGCCGGCAAAATCATAAACATTGCCGTTTTCATCGATATAACCGATGACTCGACCATCTTTATCGTACGCCAAACGTTGCCCGGGAGCCATACCGATAACTTCACCGTTTTCATCTACAATCAAGCCTTCTTCATTTACCTGCCCGATGACATTGCCTTTCAAATCGTGCACTATGCCGTTGTCATCAACATAACCGATAACGTGTCCGTCTTTATCGTAAGCCCAGCTTGATACTTTGGAATCAACATCACCCTCCGGTGCGGCACGTCCTATGATGTTGCCTTCTTCATCGATCAACATCCCGTTTTCAGCCATAATGCCGAGCTTTTTACCGCCCTCACCGATAACATTGCCGTTTTCATCAATGTAGCCGATAACGTGTCCGTCATTATCATAAGCCAATAACGCTCCCGAAGCCGTTAATTCGTTGCCGTCGTTATCAACGATTTTACCGTCGGGACGAGTGCGTCCGATAACATTGCCATGAAAATCACGAACAGTTCCGTCATCATCAACATAGCCTACAACCTGTCCGTCCTTATTATAGACCATGCGCCGCGATATGCTCTTACTCGGAAGATTCTTATCAGCTATAACATTGCCGTCTTTATCAACACGTCCGACGACCTCACCGTTGGCATCGACCACCGTACCGTCAGGCATAACCACGCCGATAATGTTACCGTCTTCATCAACCGCCACCCTTCCGGTTTTGGTAACATGACCGATAACCTGCCCGTTTTCATCTACGACTTCGCCTTTTTCATTGAGTCTGCCGATAACTTGTCCGTTTTCATCAACCACTGTACCGTCCGGCATAACCCTGCCGATAATATTGCCGTCATCATCATAGACATATCCCATATCAACGGCATGACCGATGATCGAACCGTTGGCATCAACCACCGTACCGTCAGGCATCATCTGTCCGATAACATTACCGTTTAAGTCAACGACACTGCCATCAGGATTGACATAACCTATAACATTGCCGGAATCATCATAAACAAGCTTTCGGTTATTGGCAACACCGATAATGTTACCCTCACCGTCAACCACAAGACCGTTTTCGTTTACTCTTCCGATAACGTTACCGTTGGCATCATAGACATACCCTTCATCGTCGGCATAGCCGATAACCGAGCCGTCCGGCCCCACGATTGAACGTGAACGCGGCGATGCGCCTTTGGCGTTCTTTGATGCAACCGCCGCTCCGCCCAAATTGGTATCACAGAAATTGCAGTCCTCTTTGGTAACAGCATTGCCGTAAACGGGAACTTTCTCGGATTTGGCATTGGCTTGAGTTACGTTGCTCTCATGCCATGAAATGATAAAATTATTCTGCACATTGCCGGTTACAACCGGAACCCAGCTCATGGTAACATCACAGGTTTCCTTACCGCGCAGAACTTTACCGCTGCATTGATCATTGAATTTAAATCCGTCAAACGGTGTTTCCGCAAGCTGCACGGTCAAAATTGCCACCGAGGCTTTACCGTTGGTGCCAATAGTTAAAACATTTTTAGCATCAGAACCGATAATCACCTGCCCCAAAGCGACAGGATTGGGAGTTGTGGTAATCGGCGGAACCCCCTCATCAACAGTACTGAACTCAATGCTTTCCTCTTGGGGAGCGGATTGAGTAACCACGTTTAGAGGATCGTCGTTGGAGGTAAACACCGGCTCGCTGTATTCGCTGATTTGATCATCACTTGAAAACAACAAATACAATCCGATGACAAAAATAACAAAAGAAGTTATACCAACCGCAAGAATTATGCGGTTGGTTTTTTTGATATAACTTTCAGAATGTGTTAAAACTTCTTTACTCATTGGGTTCTTACCACACTGCAAAATACACCGTTACGTCCCAATTTGCTGCAGACACCGTCGCCCTCATCAAGGGTCTTAACAGGTCCTATTCTCAAGTGGAACAGTTCTTTGCCCTGCCCGTCGGCCGGAGCATCTACCGAGAAGAACGGATCATAGTTTTTCAAAATTTTTGAGTATTTATCGGACAAGCTGTCCCACAGATTCTCAAGGGTTTCCACATTAGCATCGGTGCCGAGTTCAATGGAGATATTAGACCCTGCCCCATCGGCAAAACCGGAGCCGTATTTATAGCGATTTGAAAAATCACTGGCAGCAGGATCAAATTGCTGCGTATTCTGAATCCGGTGCATCTTGGAGTAATCAAAATCACCGTTTGCTCCGTAACCGTTAGCATTTCCGGCTCCTCGTCCCGCCATAGAGTATTCGGGAACAATTACCTCACTGCCTCCGATATTGATGTCAAACTGTCCGCTCGGGTAGTTTGCGGCATCCCCCATAACACCGGAATTAAAGTCAGGATATTCCGCCGAACCGGCTTTAATCTGCTTTCCGCCCGGTATTTTAGCACCGCGATCCCATTCTTTGGCTGTAATATCATCGGCATAGCTGACATCATCCAATCCGGCATCATCGGAACGGCGCAATTTCAGACACACGATTCTTTTACCGTTGCGCAACACCATATCACCTATGGCTTCAACGATAATCAAACGGTTATTCGGACCTTTGGTGCGGAATCCGACCGGAACTTCCATTCTTTCCACAATCAGCGTTACAATCGGACGCTGTGTCATATTAAGCGATTTGGCTCCCAAATCAATATAAGTGAAAATATCATCCCGCCAAACACGTTCCGGAGCAATTACAACGTCTTCCGGATGAGGAACATAAACCTCTATATCAAAACGAAATTTGGTCGGGTCAAGAGGAATATTCTCAACCCAACTGTTTTTTTGGTTACGTTTTGTAAAAGTGGAATCAACGGACTTTCCGGAATTACCGTAATATTTACTGGCATTAACGTGTGAGCCGCCGTTTCCCCCTATAGCTCCGGCTCCGCCCGATTCGGCTCCTATTACCTCAATATCCACAATCGCATTGGTAAGACGTTCGGTGTTAACCCCCTCACTTCTGGCATAGAACACATAACGATTGCCGGAACGTCCGAATACGATAATATTGGTATCAACCCCGACATTTGCCCCTTTGCGCGGATATAAAAGCAATGTACTGGGACCTGAAATCTGTCCGTCAAAAGTGGAATTATCACCGATATAAATATCCTCAATCATCTCCCACTCGGGGAAGTTAATCATCGTAATCATACCTTCGCGCAGACGCAACGGCAAGACCAAATCCGGCGACCAATAATATTTGGAATAAGCCGGCTTGCTCTGCCCTTCACCGAGATTCTGCAAAGGATCAAGCCATGCACTTTGCATCATCCCCAAGGAATTAAATCCGGCATAGCTCATATCCATAGGCTGGTATTGCCCTTGTGATTGATCCGCATTTTGGTCCATGCTGCTAATGGTTGCCTGTGCTTTAACCTCTCCCGAAAACAATATCAGAAGCAGGCTTAACATACTTATTTTCATAGACTTTGATAGCATAGCTTTATCCACCTTATTTTACTTTATTGTAACTCAAAGAATAATTCACAACCGTAAATCCGACCGGATTTTTAAGACGTTCTTTGAATTTTACGCTTTTATAACGATACATAACTTTTAGCGAGGCCGTCCAATAATTTATCTCCGGAGTCTTGGAATCGGGATACATATCACGGGTTTCATACTCAACCTGCCATACTCCGTCGCTTAACTCGTTCACGGTCATAATCCGCACATCGCGCATCATACGCCGCGTGCGGATAAGTTCCAAAGCCCTGCCGGCGGTGTTTTTTATAAAATCATCATACACTGCAGAGGAGGACATTTCCTGAATCGCTCCGCCCGCGCCCCATCTGGCCTCAACCTCGGGAATATCGCGGTTAAAAGAGCTGCGCATTAAAACATACTGCCGCACAAAAGCCTCGGTTATAGCTCTTTCTTCGGTTAAATTACGATTAACCGGCTGAATATTATAAACCTGCTCTTCCTTATTTTGGAACGTCATCAAAAACGGCTCGACACGATACAGCGGGATAACCTGCAGAATCGCCAAGAGCAAAATCAGATTACAACAAAAACTAACGGCCGTAATAATAGCAAAAGCACGCGCAGTCCACAGATAGCGTTTTTCGGCAACATTGGCGACAAAAGCCTCATTTCCTGCCCCCGAATCGGGCTTAATGCTTTTTCCGGTCAACAGGCGTTGATTATTATTACGATTCGTCACAACGGGTGCGGGCATAATTTCAATCCCTTAAATAGTTTCAACAAACCAATCCGGCAATGTTTGCGGCAATTCAAGTTGCATACAGGCGCAAGGAGAAAGCTTTAATTCATCGGTTGCCTTACCGATTTCAACCGGCTCCGGCTCATAATAGGAACCGAAAATACCGCAACCGGCAAGCAAGGCAACAGCAAGCAACAATATTAACTTTTTGGTCATCAGAATATTCCTTTTAAAACTACAGCGATTCTATTTTAGACTCTTTTTTTATAAAAGTCTAACACTTTTCGCAATAAATTTGCAAATATTGCAAATTTTATTGGAATTGTACTTCACTCTGATTATATCTTGTAACCGTAAAACCTAAAGGATTTATTAACCGACGACCGACAAAAAGACGTTCCGGGAAAAAATATGAGGTAACGGATGCCGTCCAGTATTTAACGTTAAGAATAAGGGAGCCGGTCTCTCCGTTGCGGTTGCGCTGCGACACCTCATAAGTTTTAAAGTCAACTTTCCACACCGGACTTTTTTTTCCGCCGACTTTGCCCACCGAAATAATTTCCACTTCTTGGCTTATTTGTTCATCAATATTGCGTTGCCAAACATTTTCCCGATATTTATTAAATTCCTCAAAAATAGGATCGCTTGATAAAAAATGAACGATTCCCCCCGGATACCAACGCGACATCATCTCCAACTGGTCGTTAATGATGGTATTGCGGTATAAAACATATTGGCGGACAAATATCTCCATCAATTTTTCTTTTGAAGCCATATCATGAGCAATCGGTTCATAGCGAACCATATCATCGGAATCCCTTTGATTGATAATCAAAAACGGCTCAACCGACACTCTCGGGGCAAGATTAAACAATGCCAGAGAGGCTGACAAGAATAAAGCCAAAGACAGCGTTGCCGTAAATAAGAACAATCTTGAAAGCCACATATAATAATACATCTTGGCACTGCGTTTTTCACGCTCATTCTGCCCGATAAAGCTGTATGTTTTGCCGCTTTTATCGGTTAAGACCTGAACTTTGGTTGTTTCAAGAATATTTCCTAAACTGCTCATTTCCCTGTTATTCTCTTAATAAGGCATACAAACCGGCTGTTCGTATTCATCAATTTCTTTTCTTATTGAAGCATAGCCCTCATTTCTCGCTTTGGCAATCACTTTTTGATTAGCCTGTTCACTCCTTATCTTTTCGGTCAGCGGACTGCCGGATTTAGTATTGGCGGTTACACTCACCAAAGCTTGCGAATCCTGAATCATAGCCTTATAAGTATTATTGATTTTATCATAACGTTCTTTAACTGTTTCATCGTTGTAGTTCACGCGCGATAACTCACTTTGCACCTGTCCCATCATGGTATTCTTACGTTCCTGAAGTTTGCGTAAGACATAATTATAATCATCATCACGGGAAAGATCCAGATTATCTTTAAGTGTAAAGCCCATCTTACCGAACGTTTCGCGCAAGCTCTCAACAAAATCATCTATACTGCCTTTTAACTCCGTTAAGTTCTTGTCAATCTGATTTTCTTTATCCACAAAGTGCAGGAAATCGCCTATCTGATTGGTTGTAAACATCGCACGCTGATAGGTGTTTTCCTCGGCAGATAATTCATATTTACCTGTTTTTTGCGCTTTTTCCTCTTTGGCAATAAGCTTTTCAAAACCCTCATGCGGACGGTCATTCAACAACAATCGCCCTTTTTTATAGCGCAGAAACATTCCCAACTCACTGCTCACCGGCTCGTTTATTTCTCCGGCGGCATTAGCTTTAACGCTGCCTTTAACATCTCTGTCATAGATAATATATGTTTCCAAAATATTGCCTATTCCAACCGTATGTCCGGCAATGGTCAAATCTTTACAGGTCTGCAAGCTCTTGAGCTTCTGCAAGTTTTCGGCACTGAATTGCTTTTGTGTATTGACAATGGAATATTTACCTGAATTATCCATATCTATCATATAGCTGCCGACTTTACAGGGAAGTATAATTCCCCGCATATAGGCTTTAACTTCGCCGCCTTTTTCCAAGATTCGTCCCAAATCAGCTCCTCTTTCCACATAAGCTTTATCGGAAAGCAACAGCTGCCATACATACGGCTGACTTACACCGTATTCAAGAAACGCTGTACTGGTGAGCTTACCGTCACTGCCTTTTTCCAAATTACGGTAATCGGTAGTATCAAAATGCACCATATCACGGACAGTAGGATAGTGTGCCGTCAACGGAGCTTTGGGAGCGGTAAAGTCTCTGGCTTTGGCTGGAAGTCCTGCAAAATACTGTTCGTCAGCCGCATCGCAGGTATATTCGGAACATACGGACTTATTCAAGGTCGTCTTGAAAGCAGTAGTCAGCATGGAAACGATACCGGACGAACCGACATTAAAGGTACCGATGGCCACAGCAACATCGTGATTAAAGCAGGTTTTCGGTAAATCTTTGAGTTTGCCCACCAAATCGGTGTGCATTTTAACGATTTTGGGATTGTTATAAGTCATATATAACTCATCGTTTTCACTCATCTTCATCACGTCTTCATAGTGATCGCTTATCAATCCCGCGGCACAACTTCTGGCTCTGTCTATCAAGCTGTCGGCTTTTTTTACCATATCAAGCACATCACCGTCATCAAGCTTTAGAGCCTTATATATGCCGGCAAGCTTCGGCGCGCTGTCTATAGCATCTTGCAGAGCCTGAAGTTTATCATTATATTCGGTTTCAATCGCCGTAATATCTTCTTGATATTTTTGATTGAGGGTATTGATTTTATCATTATTCGCCTCAATTTTGGCACGAACCGAATCCCGGTTTTGTTCATACTGCTTTAATTTGGCACGCAACTGCCCCAACTCCGTTATTTTGGTCGCCTGCAGATTGCCGGCTTCCTCTAATGTAAGTTTTGCCATCGTATAAGTAGAAGAACTGGTATTTGTACCGCGTGCGTTTAAGGCCTCAATTTCCCGACGGGCATTTTCCACTTTACTCTCGTTTAATGCGCGTTCTCCATCGGCGGTATTTATTTTTTGGGTTACATCGCCTATCATCGCCGCCCACGCATCCAATTGTGTGTTAAGTGCAGTATTTGAGGTCTTATAAGGAAGTATTGCCGCAGCCTGTTTAGCCTTGATTGAAGCCAACGCCGAAGCTTTGGCGGCGAGCAAACCGGTCGACGAGGAAGATGAAGACGTATTCCCGCCCAACGCATCTTCAATCAACGCCAGACCGGCGTTAATTTTCTTTTTATCAACGGCTATCGGGTTGCCGCTATTAATCTTTTTGGCAATTTCCAAGGCCAGCAAATTAACTTCTATTCCGTCAATATAATTTTTCATATTATTGTATTTGTTTTCCAAATACTGGTCATAATATGCCCTTTGGTCATTCCATAAAGGATACGGGTGAGCCGGTTTGCCGTATATCGGCTTTTGTGAATTTTGATCCTCAACCAAAATCTGCGCCGCTTTGCGACCTATCTGCCAATTCAGGAGTTCAACCTCACGCACCGAATCGGAAAAAGCCTGCGCCCGGCTGGGATTTGCCAAAACGTCATCATCCGAGCCGGAAGATGTGTCCACCGGATCATAATCCACCTCTGTGAGCCTGTCCGAATCCTTTGAAGTATCAATCTCAACCTCACCGAAAGCATCCAAATCAAACTCATTACCCACCGAAGCGTTAGCAACCTGATAGGCAGAAATTGCCCAGCCCGAAAGACCCTTGCGGCTGTCATAATCACCGGGATCTTTCGGAGGAGTACTCTGTCCGAACCATACCATATTAGGTTCATCATAGCGACGACCGATATACTGAATCACACATTGATCAGAGGTTTTAATCGCTTCAACCGCCTTGGCACGAAGCTCGGTATAAAGCCGATACTGCGTATAAACATCTTTATAAGTGGGCATTCTCTGCAAGAGATTATGCGCTTCCATCGCCTCATTTACATATTTTTGCGTATCGGCAATAATTCCCAAAGCTTTAATCTGTGTTTCGCTACCACTGAGAAGAGAGGCCGCTTTCGGAGCTTTTGCATCAACAAACTCACTGCGGATATTGCTTGTCGGAATCACCGCCCGATGTGAAGAAATCGGAGCCGACGCATTTTTATCCTCAACACTTTCCGCTGCGGTTTTTGCCGCGGAGAACGCTGTATCTATTTTTAACTCTTTTTTCAATTCCTTGGCTGCTTGCGCCTTGGTTTTAACTTGCGAGGAAATTCCCTTAAACGCGGAATTTTGCATCATTTGGGCAAAGCCTAACCGTTGATGCGACATAATAAGAGAAGTTTTGCCCGAAGAAGAGCCTTTGGGTGCCGGAATAACCGTTCGCGGCTGACGTAATTGTCTGGCCGCCAAATATTGATTCTGCATTGCCACAAGCTGTTCGGTAATCTTTAAGATGTCATTGAACTTGCGATTTGCCATATAAGCATTATAAGCAACGGCGTTTTCATCTTCGGGATCGGCGGCATCGCCTCCGCCGGCGGTTGCCTCCTCACCGAATTTTTCAACATCTTTACGCAGATTTGAAAGTTGCGCCTCAAGCTCAATAATTGAGGTTTTCATCTCAACCAAAGTATCGTAATAAAACTGCAGAGCTTTCTGCTCATAGGCTTTATTGATACGTTCATCATCGGAGGGATATTGTAAAAATAATTCCCTAAAAGCCTCTTCAACCGCCTCGGCACTGTATATGTCAACCGAGGAGCCTTCGTCAAAATCCTTACTGCCCGGGACTTTACTCATAACTTTGGTTAATTTTCCGGCATATTTATCTGCCATCGCTTTAACTTCAGTAACACCCTTTTTGACTTCCGCAACAACGCCTTCTTCAACGGCGGTAAGCTGTTTCTGTACGGTCTGAACGGCGGAATTGGCATCACCGGAAAAATCAAACGTTGTTCCCGCTACAAGCTGGGCTCTCGCTTGCGGTGCAACACTCAAAAGCATCACAACCGTTAAGCCTGCCAAATGATTTTTTAATTCGGATATTCTCATTTGTTATCTCCTCCTTCGGTTGCGCTTTGAGCTGTTGCATCCGTACCCGCGGCAGGAGCATTTTTGCGCTCTTGTTCGGCATAATCGGAAATGGATTTAAGAGTTTTCTGCAAAGGATCTTTTGAAGCATCGAGCAAGCTCGGATCAAGCGGAGCTTCTTCCTTATATTCCGTTGCCGGCGTAGTTTCAACCTCGTATTTATCTCGCGACGGATCAAACTTATAATTATCAAAATTAAAGTTTGAAATCGCCGTGTCGGCATTTATTTTATTAAATCCGCTGTTTGCCAAATCATGGCTGATGTCCAGTTTAAGCTGTTGCAAGACCAGCTCTGTGTAGTTAATCAATGCTAACATATTCATTTTTTTAAGCTCAATTGCGGCAGCGGTTTTGGCGGCACTCGAGCCTTCCAAATCCGATGATTTTTCTTCGGAATCCTTGGCTTTTTTATTATCGTTTTCAATATCCATACGAATTATGGCCGTGCGGTTTAAGACCGTTGCCATATCTTCCCAGAAAAACGAATAATAAAGTTTACGATAATTCAAAACGACATTGGTTGTAACTTCGGTATCTTCGGAAGGTGAAATCATACTTACCGTTCCTTTAAGATCCTCGGTCGAGTCATAATTACCGGCAATAGAAGTGATTTTGGTCAATGTTCCTGCGGCACTTTCCAAAAGCTGATCTTTTGCATCCTCCAAACTCTTCAGTGTTTTTTCGCTGTCTTCCTTGATTTTAGCCAATTTTTTGGCGCGATCTTCTTTCAGCTTTTCTTTTTTCTTCTGCAGTTTGGTAATTTTTTTCATATTCTTGGCGGCATGCTCGGGATGAGCAAGAGTATCCTGCTCCAGTTCTTGAATATTTCTGTCAATCTCGGCGATTTTTTTCTCGGAAGTCTTGGTTTCATTATCGGCATCCTGCGCCGCCTTATTTTGCGCATCGGTTTTCTTTTTATTGACTTTTTTGAGTTTTGAGGCAATACTTCCGACTTCTTTGAAATCCACATCCTTGTAACTGTCCAAAGTTTTGGAGTAATCATAGAACTCTTTGGCTCCCTTGCCGTATTGAATGGCGGTTTGAATAAAAGTGCTTTCCTCAATTTTGGCTTGAAGTTTGGCAACTTTGGTTTTAACCGTGGTGATTTTCTTTTGAATCCCCACGCTGATGTCTTTTTTAAACGGAGGCAAAAGGAAAGCTTGGCTTTCCGCACCGCATAAGCCTATCAAAAGAGTCGCCGCCATTGCTGTTAGTAGAGATTTTTTCATCACGCGCCTCCTTTATTCGTCTTCTTTCGGCGGCTGCATATTGCGAGCCATAAGCCGTAAAACAAATTCTTTTGCTGATGCCTGCATATCGTTAATACGATTCAGACGGCGTGATGCTTCCGTTGCTTCTTTAGTGGCTTTTTTTATCATTTCGCGACTGTCTTTGGCATCTCCCGTCGACTCTTCGGGTTTGGCATCTTTGTTTTCTTTTGCCATATTGGTACGCAAAGTAAATGCGTAGGCATACATACGAGTCAAATACCCTCGAAGCATTTCATCATTAAGGTCTTTATTAGCCTGCGCCGCCTCAATCTGATTGGTTTCCGCATTCTGCGGCATGGTAGATTGCACAGCATCCGAAAGTTTTCGCTTGTCTCCCAATGCAGCAGCCAAAGACTTCGGCTCCGTAACCGAAACAGCATCAAAATTCAAACCGCTGCTCTCGGCAACTCCGGTTAAAGCTCCGATATCGCCTTGACGTGCAGAATTATAAGTTGATTCAATGGTTTGCAATTTTTGCTCAATAGTTTGTTTTTTGGCTTGAACATCCTCCAGAAAAGTCAAGGATGTTTCGACAAACTCAAAGTCGGCTCGAGCTTGAGGAATACTGACTATTCCCCATCCGATTGCCAATATCCACAAAGCTTTCTTCATCACTTGCCTCCCGCAGTTTCATCCTTCGCACTTTCCAAAACATCGCTCGGAGCAGCACATATTTGCTGAACGCTGTCCCAGATAATCTGCGATGATATAAGAGTTGACATACGGTTCAAGAGAATCTGGGTTTGTTCATTGCTCATCGCTAAAACCGCAGTATCATCACGGGTATCGGTGGAACCGGCACTTGATTCTTCCTGTTCATCCAAGGTTTCATCATAATTGGAAGCCTCGTGCTTACTCCCCGTTGCCTCGGTAAGAAGTGCCAGCATGGTGGTATAAATCATTCTTTCGCACTCTTTGCGGCTGTTTAAAGCATCAAACTGATTTTTGGCATTGTTTTCAGCCACAATTTTGTTGATGCAGGCTTTAATTTTATCAATGTCTTTCAAATCGGCAACACTTATGCCGCAACGTTCCGGAAGCGGAGAAATAAAGGTTCCCTTGGAGTTGTAATTTACCCCTTTGGTATCATCATCCGACTGGCTGGCAAATCCCAAATGTTTGGAAAAATAAACCGTATTGCTTGAAAGCCTGTCTTTGAGAACTTTAGCGGGAGAAACTCGAAATCCTTTTCCTTCAACCGCGGGAGCTAAAGCCCCATCTTCAAGAGATTTAACTTTATTTTGAAGTGCATTTGCTTTTAAATCACCGGCTTTTAAGGCACTTGCCTTATTAACCTGCTGCGGCTCGGCAGTCAAGCTTACAGCCGCGCCCGCCTTGTTATCAAGAGTTTTCAAGGCCTTATCATTAAAGGCTTTAGGAGCCGCGGCAACCTCGGCTTTAATATCTGCAGCAGGTGCAACACCGAAAGCTTTTCTCCCTGTGCTTTCTGCCGGAGAGAGAGCCTTACTGTCAACCACATCAAATTTCTTTAATGTTGTCTTATCGAGAGCTTTTAACATCTCCGGTTTGGCGGAAGCTGTACCAGCCGCGGCAACCGGCACGGCTCCGGCTTGGCTGACAAGTGCCGAGTTATTCACAGCCCTTCTTCCGTCAACGGCAACCGCTTTATCAAGAGATGAGGCATCAAAACGTGTTGCGGCAACACTCGGAGCGGGCATATTGGCAAAAGCCGCGACTTCCGTGTCAACTTCCGATTCATCATACATATATCCGGACGAATCGCCCATCTCGGCAATATCGTGCGGCAAAGCCTGTGCGGCTTGCGCGGCAGCGGCGGCATTCACGCTTCCGAGGGTGGAAACACTATGAGCATTATAATCGGAATCCGATTGTGCGGTATATTCTTCGCCGTAATCGCCTTCCTCATAGTCACCGTCTTCATAGTCTTCTTCTTCGCCGCCGGAGGAGCCTTGGTATTTATCCATCAATTCCTGATATTTTGCTTGAGCTTCGGCTTTTTTAGCCTGCGCCTTATTATAAAGTTCGGTTCCCTCTGCCAAACGTTTTTTTCCGTCAGCAAGAGCTTTTTTAGCATCTTCAAGATTTTTGCCGTATTTCTTTTTAAATTTAGCAAAAGTGCCTGCATGATCGCCGACAATCGCATTAAGATTAGTGCCGTTCGTAATGGTTTGTTTAGCCTGTTCAATCTCGGTTGCTCCGTCCGAAACAATGCTTACGGTGCCGGCAATATTTCCGGGATCCATTGTCACCAAAGCACTTGCCGGAGTAACAATCCCCAGCATAGCGGCGCAAGCCAAAACCATTTTTGCAAACCTGAAATTCATCATACCACCCTCCGTTATGAGATTCGTCCTCATAAGCTATGATAACAGAAAAATTTTATTTTATAAACCAATTTTATGCAAATCAGGCAAGATTTAAATATTTTGTAACAAAGTTTTCTTCACCATACTGCTTAATGAGGTCTTCAACCAATAAAACATTCTTACGGCTTGAGTTATAAAGCTTCAAATACGGTCCCAATCCGCCTAAATTTACATCCAAAATAACCGATTCGCCGGTTGCCGGACGGGAAAGCAGAATAGCGTACGGAAAATCACGATACGATTTACCGAACACGAAGTCAATTTCACGCTGATTCAAGTTCCAGTTGGCATAATCTTCCGGTCTTGCTTGCGGGTTACGGAAGAAGATTACGGTTTGGCATTGACCGCGGATCACCTCTCCCACACCGAGCGAATCGATAATATTCGGTTGTTGGAAAGCACAAAGATATGCCTGTCTTTTTTTACGTCCTTCTTGTAAACCGATCATAAAGTAATCCCTGAACATCGGGTGTTTAAGCATCGGTGCGGTTTCATCAATCATAATCAAAGACGGCACACCGGTTTCTCCGGTTTCGGATTGAATACGGTGCATAATATAGCTGATAACCGCCGGAGCCAAAGTATCATCTTCAAAAATATGCGTAAAGTCAAACGCCATAAACCGTTTGGTATGCAAATCAAGGCTATCGCTGGCGGCGTTAAAAATTTTACCGTACTGATCGGGGTTAACCCAGCGATATAGCTCACGGCGCATATTTCCGGTCGGCGAGAAACAGCTCTTATAAAGGTTGGACATAACGCGTTCTTCAGGGCGCAGATAATCAAACGCCGTCGTAATAGCGCGGGCAATCTCACGTTCGGAAAGCGCATCATCAACCATGGTGATTGATTTCATCCACCGCCGCAGGAAAGCCCTGTTATTCGGTGTCGGAGCGGCATCAAACGGATTTAAGGAAACATTTTTCTCATCACCGTCAAAACCGATATAGGCACCTCCGACTGCACGAGTAAAAATCTCCGCACCCAAGTGACGGTCAAAGAAAAACACTTTCAAATCTTTGTGGCGCATAGCCTGCCCTGCCAAGAATGTCAAAAGGGTTGTTTTACCTTGTCCGGTAGGTCCGATAATGCAACAGTGTGCAACGGCAGCATCTTCGGAGGAAACATGGAATTGGAAACGATACCCCGAACCGGTGGTTGTGCGGAAAGTCGTAATCGCCCCCGGACCCCAGTCGCATTTATTAAAGCCTTCGGCGGGTTTATCAAACGACACTGCCGCCGTAACCACACGCGACAAATAGCGATAAGTCCGCGGATAGGTGTCGTATGTCGGAAATTGATTGAAAAACGTTGCTTGTGTAACCCATCCTTCTCTGACCGGAGTTACACCGAAAAGGCGGCAAATTCTCTGCACTTCGCTTTCGGCAAATTCGATTTCCGCTTTGCTTTTACCTTTTAAGACCAACGAAAGAGAATATTCGGTTAACGCCTGATAGTTGGCATCACTATCCTCAATTGAACTCATCGCATAATTATATTGATCAACAACTTCCTGCGAAAAGCTGGTCATACGCGCCATGTTGCGCTGCTGAATTAAAAGCGCGCGCGCCGTGGGGCGGTATATCGGCTTAATATTGTGAAGCATTGTAAGTTCGCAATCAATTGCCAACAACGAAACAATCATTGATTCGTCCATATAATCTCCGGGAGAACGAATCCCCATGGTTATGGCAAGAGTTTCCTCATCGCCGGAGAAAAATCTAATCATCCCGTTTTCACCGGTAAAATGAATATGATCGGCAGTCAGCATCTCGTTTAATTGCGCCCCCTCGGCATGACCGACTTTAGGATCGGGGGTTGACACCGGCGAACAAATCCGGCTGAAAATATGAAACGGACTGTCAAGAGGTGAGCTGTCCTCACTTTCAAACATAGCACGCACACCGTATTCGCTTAAAGTAGCCAGCAATGTTTGCGAGGCGTAATTCAAATCTTTTAATGCCTCGGGACGATCGGGAACCGATATAATTATATAGTGCGAGTTACTGTAAACCCTATCAAGAGTTGACTGCCATGTATAAGCAACTTTTTCCAAAATTTTATTATCGAAAGTATTTTCGATAACATCGGCAGGAATCCTCTCGCGCAAAGTTATTACCCGCGCCGTAACCTGCAAATCGGACATACTGTCGAGCCAAGATTTCCTTGCCTCGGCCATGGAAACATTCTTTTCCTCCGTGGCAAACGCCAAGTCCAAACCCTCAACCTTAAAAACACGAGCAAACGAACCGTTATAGCAACGGATGGTCATGCCGTCGGACATCAGTTTATTAAAAGGGAGAAAATCCGCAACTTTCGACTCGTTTGGCTGCGGCAATATCGTTCGCCCGAGTTTGGTAATCCACAACCCGGCAAACGCCGCGGCAGAAATAAAACCCAACAATGTTACGATGACTTCTTTGCTGCTTAAACCCTGCACAAAGATGTTAAAAAAATCAAAATCAGGGTGCAAATTTATTCCCCTTTGTCTTATATAAGTTATTGGTTACCCGGTAGGTTTGTCCGAAAGCCTGAATCATATTGGAGATATGCGGTTCTTTGGTACCCCATGCGATAATCACGCAGTGAACGAGAAGAATCGTCATAATAAAGATAAGCGGGTTAACATCAAAAGCACCGATTGAGGTAAACATAACCGGAAATTGCATTCCCAAGTTAAGCAACACCGGCAGAAACGGTCCCCACAAAATCTTCGGTGGACTTGCCACTGCTTTTAATATCGGTTCTCGCATTATTCCTCCATAAAAATTGATTAACTCGATTTTACAATAAAACTTTTTTGATTGCAACAAAAAACCTCTAAAAAATTTATTTTTTTATTGCCAAGCGAATATTTTTATGTTATTGCTTGTTTGAGGTGAATAATTTTACCTTGAGGTTTCACAGCCTCTTTATATCCGTCAAAGCCGAAACGTAATCCGGCTGTTCTGACTTTTATGGTCGGAAGATTGCGAAATAAGGCTTGCCAAATACGCAATACTATTTGATATAAATAGCTGTGAACTTCCGACCACCTCTAGGAGAACATCTCCCAAAGGTGGTTTCTTTTATTAAAGTTATAAAGAAACTAAAAAAGGAAGTTTTTATGATGAAAAATTATATTTTAATGCTAGGTATTGCCGCGGTGTCCATAGTTTCTTACTGTGCATACGCCAGCAATTCCGCCACAATGACCGTAACCGCAACAATAGCTCATGATGTGAGTTTAACAGTTACACGTCAATATAAACTGGGGACAATTACGATTGATCCGAGTCAAACCAGCGGTTCAGGAATAACCACAGGCAACGATGTTAATGGCGGTATAATATCTGTCAGCGGATATGAAGTTGGTTTATTTACCGCCAATATTCCCAGCGAATATTCTGTTCCCGGACCAGAGCCCGAGGAGGTTTTAAGTATAAGTCCAAGCACCATGACAATGGGCGGAATAACATTTAAAGATCCGTTTATTATGTGGTATTCAGGGACAACCTTTGCGGTCGGATATGATAGTATGTCATATACGGGACTTGTACCGACTGCGGGAGATTATGAAGACAGCATTAGCATCTCCTATACCGCACCGTAGATGTTAAAAAGGAGAGGAATTTTCCTCTCCTTTTTTTAGATTTTTTTAACGCTCGATACAATTGCGGCGCGCAATGGAATAAAAAGGCATATTTTATTCTGCCTGATTATAGTCAAGCAACATTTCCGCCGCTTTGGATAAAAACGCCGAACGATTGTTGGTAACCTCATCAATTCGCGACATAAGGTCATCATTCATATAAACCGTATATTTGCTAGGCTTTCCGGTTGGAACATATGAAACAAATGCAAAAGCGTATTCTTCGTCGTCCGTCCATTCATTCCAATCCTGCCATTCATCTTTTATTTGCCCGATATTGCGCGGTTTTGGCAAAGGTTTGCCTGCCCGCCTTATATCATCAAGACGAATATTTAATATCTCTATGGCCATTTTATATGCATGATCAATATTTTCGCCACTGGTATAGCAATCCGGAATATCCGGAAAAACAACACCGACGGAACTTTTTCCCTCTTTGGGTAAGATAAATAATGCCAAGTATTTCATCTCAATTTCCTTTCCTTTTGGGGTAAGGCTTATTTCAGCCCCGCCTTCTTCAAAATATTTGTTGCAACTTTGGGATGAACATCGCCCTTATGATACGGAACGGCAATTTTTCCTTCTTTTGTTTCGTGTTCAAATTGGTAATGACTCCCCTCTGTATTCACTACATACCAACCATCTTTTTTTAATATCTTCATCAGCTTTTCCGCTGTATATCTCACAGGCATTTTGCTTTCCCTTTTAATGCTTATGTTTGTTTTATACCGCAAATTTGCGGTATTGTCAAGTATTTTTATAAAGGCAAAATTTTTTTTGCTTTACATAAAAGATTTTTTGTGCTAGTTTAGACCTGAAGTGAATGAAAAGTCACTTTGAGGTCTGACAGCCTCTTTGATAGTGTCCGACAAGACAAAAAATTGCTTCTAACCATATTATGGGTTGGAAGGTGAAGGAATAAGGATTGCCAAATACTTCACACTGTTCTATCAAACAGTTGTCAGCTTCCAACCCCCTCGTTTGTTTGCCGAGGGGGTTTTTAGTGATAATATATTAAAAAGGAAGTTTAGATAATGAAAAATTATATTTTAATGCTCGGTGTAGCGGGATTAGCCTTTGGCTCCTATTGCGCATACGCCGACAATTCCGCCACAATGACCGTTACTGCGACTATCGCACATGATGTTAGCCTAAAGACTACCGGGGACATAAACCTCGGCACAATTACTGTTAATCCGGCTTATACAGGATGGACAGATTGGCAATACAGCGATTCGGGAGTAGTCAGTTATATCAACAAAGGTGCGATTATTTCAGCTCCGGATATTACGGTAGGAACTTTTACTGCCAATATTTCCAACCCCGAAGCTTGCAGTACCGCAAACGATTATTGCGGAGGATTATATCTTGAATCGGATAACGGCGATGATTTTCTCAGTCTTTTTACCGAAAGCGGGAGTGACAGTGCTTGCTTTTTTTATATAAAATACAGCGGTGACGGCAATAACTTTAAGGTTTATCCGCGAAATTGCACTATATATGACATATCAAAAGTCACTCCCGATAGACACACCGGTACATTGATAATCAATTATAATGCTTCATAAGATTAAAGGGCGGAGTTAACTCCGCCATTTATCTTTTATTTTGCTTCTCTTAAAAATCTTTCGGCATCTAAAAAGGCTTGGCAGCCGGAACCTGCGGCAGTTACCGCCTGCCGATAGCGCGAATCCTTGACATCTCCTGCGGCAAACACTCCCTCAACGCTTGTTTGTGTACTTCCCGGATTGGTTTTAATATAGCCTTCGTTATCAAGTTCAATCCATGATTTAAATATTTCCGTATTCGGTTTATGACCGATGGCAATAAACAAACCGTCAACTTTAAGTTCTTTTATTTTATCGGTTTTAAGATTTTTGATGACGGCTCCGGTCATAGACTTAGGGGTATCACTTCCCAAAACATCAACCACCACGCTATCCCATTCAATATTGATTTTGGGATGGGCAAACAAGCGGTCTTGCAAAATTTTATCGGCACGCAATTCATCGCGGCGATGGATAAGCGTTACACTTGAGGCGATATTTGCCAAATACAAGGCTTCTTCCGCCGCGGTATTGCCGCCGCCAACAACAGCAACCGGATGATTGCGATAAAAAAAGCCGTCACAGGTTGCACACCCCGAAACACCGAAACCGCGGAATTTGGTTTCATTTTCCAGTCCCAGCCAACGCGCCGAAGCTCCGGTAGCAATAATAACACTGTCGGCGCAATAAGAATTTTGTTCCGAAACCAGATTAAACGGGCGTTTTTTAAAATCAACTTCGGTAATATGGTCATCAACCACCCTAACCCCCAAATTAAGAGCTTGGGAGAGCATTCTTTCCATCAATTCCGGTCCGGCAATAGGCTCCGGAAAACCGGGGAAATTCTCAACATCGGTTGTAATTGTCAACTGTCCGCCTTTTTGAAAGCCAGCGACAAGCAAGGGATTTAATCCTGCCCGCGCCGCATAAATCGCCGCCGTATAACCGGCAGGTCCCGAACCGATGATGATAACTTTTGCTTGATATTGCGCCATATTTCCTCCTTGTTTCTACACCGTTTCATTATAAAAAAATTCTGTCACAAAACCCCCGTTTCCGGGGGTTTTTCGTTTTACTTGCCGGAAGAGGCTAGAATCCTTCCGTATCAAGGCGTTTACGAAGCTGTTTACGCGATCTGCGGATAGCCTCTGCCTGACGGCGGGCTTTTTTCTCGCAATTTTTTTCGTGACAACGTCTTAATTTCATTTCGCGGAAAATACCTTCACGTTGCATTTTCTTCTTCAAAACTTTCAAAGACTGTCCCACGTCATTACCGATAACAGTAACTTGAACCACCTAAATCACCTCTTTTCAAACCTTAAAAATGTTAAACTTGGGTTTTTCATACCACATAAAAAAGCTATTGGCAAGAACTTTTTTAAACATCAGCAAAAAAATTATTTAACTTTCATTTTTTTATTCCCCAACCCATTTAGAGTATTGTGTTTTAAATTAAAATAATGTAGTGTGGATGGAGATTTTGACTTTTGATATAAAAAGAAAGGCTTTTTTGATGTGTGATACAAATGCTCGCCGCAACGGCAAGACCTTTGAAGAGTGGCAAAAAGAATGGGCTTTGGAAGACCGATACAATTTCCGCACCATTGAGGAAAAATGGCAAAAAATTTGGGAAGATGAAAAAACTTATCATGTGGATATTGATAAAACAAAAGAAAAATTTTATGTGTTAGTGGAATTTCCCTACCCATCCGGCGCCGGACTTCATGTCGGACATCCGCGCTCTTATACCGCTCTGGATGTAGTGGCGCGCAAAAAGAGAATGCAGGGTTATAATGTCTTATATCCGATGGGCTTTGATGCCTTCGGACTGCCGGCGGAAAACTATGCGATTAAAACCGGTGTTCACCCTGCTATATCCACAAAGGCCAATATTGCCAATTTTACCAAACAGCTTAAATCTTTGGGTTTCAGTTTTGATTGGGACAGATGTGTAACCACCTGCGACCCCGAATATTATAAGTGGACACAGTGGATGTTCATTAAATTTTTTGAAAAAGGCTTGGCTTATAAAGACAAAATCGCCATTAACTGGTGTCCGAGCTGCAAAGTCGGTCTTGCCAACGAAGAAGTGGTGAACGGCTGTTGCGAACGTTGCGGCGCGCAGGTCATACGCAAAGACAAAGAGCAATGGATGATTGCCATCACCAAATATGCCGACAGGTTAATCAATGATTTGGGGGATTTGGATTTTATTGACAGAGTAAAATCCCAGCAGATTAATTGGATAGGCCGTTCCGAAGGAGCCGAGCTTGACTTTGATTTTGCCGAGGATAAATTAACGGTATTCACCACCCGCCCCGATACGGCTTTCGGTGTAACCTATATGGTATTGGCTCCTGAACATCCGTTTGTGGCTAAATATATGGAACGCTTTGAAAATCAAGATGAAATCAAAGCGTATGTGGAAGAAACGGCCAAAAAGTCGGAATTACAGCGCAGTATGAGCGAAGAAAAAACCGGCGTTGAGTTAAAAGGAATCAAAGCAAGAAATCCCTTTAACGGCAAGATGATTCCGGTGTTTATTTCCGATTATGTCTTAACCGGATACGGCACCGGCGCAATTATGGCTGTTCCGGCTCACGATCAACGGGACTATGATTTTGCCAAAGTATTTAACCTGCCGATTATCCAAGTTTTGGAAGGCGGCGACATTTCCGAAAAGGCGTGGGAAGAAGACGGCGCACATATCAACTCACAGTTTTTGGACGGTATGAACAAAGAAGACGGCATGAAAGCAGCGATTGATTATGCACTTAAAAACGGCTTCGGACATCCGAAAATAAACTTCAAACTGCGTGATTGGGTATTCTCCCGCCAACGCTATTGGGGCGAGCCGATACCGATGGTTTATTGCGAGCATTGCGGTTGGCAGCCGGTACCGGAGAACGAACTGCCGTTAACCCTGCCTGAAGTACCGGATTACCATCCCAACGATGAGGGCGAATCTCCGCTTTCAAAAGCAACTGACTGGTTAAACACGACCTGCCCGAAATGCGGCGGTCACGCCAGACGCGAAACCGATGTTATGCCGAACTGGGCGGGATCGTCGTGGTATTTTCTGCGTTATTGCGATCCGCATAACGATAAAGAATTTGCCTCAAAAGAAGCTCTCAACTATTGGATGAACGTTGATTGGTACAACGGCGGTATGGAGCATACCACTTTGCACTTGTTATATTCCCGTTTTTGGCATAAGTTTTTGTATGACTGCGGATATGTACCGACTAAAGAACCCTACAACAAACGCACTTCACACGGTATGATTCTGGCTTCAAACGGCGAGAAAATGTCAAAATCCCGCGGCAACGTGATAAATCCTGACGACATTGTCAACAATTACGGCGCGGATACATTCCGTTTATACGAAATGTTTATCGGTCCGTTTGATCAGGTGGCAATGTGGTC
Organism: Alphaproteobacteria bacterium; assembly: GCA_017470585.1. Lineage (GTDB taxonomy): Bacteria > Pseudomonadota > Alphaproteobacteria > RF32 > CAG-239 > JAFUYI01. The sequence goes on from JAFUYI010000009.1 coordinate 48,820, forward strand.
GGAAGAAAGCTTAATGGGTGTTTACCGATTTGTCGGCAAGGTTTACTCTCTGTTCAAGAAAGTAGCAAACATCAAACCGAAAGAAGAGGATTTGCGCGCTATGCACAAGTGCATTTTGGAAGTTACCGAGCGAATTGACAATATGAAATTCAATACTGCGGTTTCTTCACTAATGAGCTATGTAAACTATTTAACCGCCTTGGATAAAATCCCGCAGGAACTTTATGAAACACTGATGAAATTGATGTCCCCGTTTACTCCGCATATAGCAGAAGAAATGTGGGCAAGGATGAAAAAAGAAACTCTTGTGTTAAATGAGCCGTGGCCGCAAGGTGATGAAAAGTTGGCAGAGGATAACGTTGTTACCTTGGCAGTGCAGATTTGCGGCAAAATGCGCGGCACGATTGAAATGAAAAAGGATGCTCCGCAAGCCGAAGTAGAGCAAAAAGCTTTGTCTTTGGAAAATGTGGCGCGTCAATTAGAGGGGCGCGAAATCAAGAAAATAATTGTTGTACCGAATAGGATTGTGAACATTGTTGCGTAAATTATACATATTGCTGCCGGTGTTTCTACTTTGTGCCTGCGGATTTGAACCGCTTTACGTTGAGAAAAAGCACGATAACCCTTGGTATTTCAAAGGAGAGTTTGACACTTCCATAACTCAAGAAATGGCAAAAGTAAAAATTGAACCGATAAGAGATCGTTTCGGACAACTTTTGCGCAACAATCTCATTGATTTAATTTCCCCCAAGGGACAGCCTAAAAACCCGAAATATCGCTTATTCGTGAAATTAGACAGCAAAACCGAAACCAATCAGGCACTGCGTTCGGATATTACGGCAACCCGCAAAATGGTAAAATACAAAGTATCTTATTATATGCTTGCCGATAACGAAAAAGTGCTTAACAGTGACAGTGTTTCCTATTCCAGCTACGACATTTTAGCCAATCCTTACTCAACCACAATCGCCAAGAAAAAAGGCGATGAGGATGCTGCCAAAATTATTGCCAATGACATATCGCTGCGTTTGGGGGCATATTTTCACAGCATTGCGACGAATCGGGAAGAAATAAATGATTTTTAAATCGGTGCAGATTGAAAATTATATCAAAAAACCGGATGATAAAATCAAGGCGTTTCTGGTATATGGCAGTAATGACGGTCTTATTACGGATACGGTCAAAAGAATTGCCCGCTCGGTCTGCCCTAACCTTGATGATGCTTTTCAAGTTTCAGAGTTATCGGGCGAAGACATAGCTGCCGATTTCGGAAAATTATACGGCGAGTTCAACGGGCAATCCTTGATGGGCGGGCGGCGTGTGATTATGGTAAGCGATGCCTCCAATCAGATGACTAAAGAGCTTCGCAAAATGCTTGATGAAACCCGCGCCGATAATCTGTTGATTTTATATGCCGATGATTTAAACAAAAAATCTTCGCTGGTAAAATTGGCGGAAGAGGCTCCCGATATGGGGTGCATTGCCTGCTATGAGGACAAAAACGAAGATATTTACAATCGCTTAAAAACTTTAGACTTAACATTTGAGCCGCAAGCAATAGAGCTTTTATGCGCAAGACTATCCGGCGACAGGATGATAAATTTAAGCGAGCTTGAAAAGCTCAAAACCTATATGGGAGAAGCCAAAAACGTCACAAAAGAAATCGTTGCCAAGGTTATAAGCGATCAAGCCGATTGCAGTACCGATGATATTTGCTATGCCGTCATGGAAGGCAACCGCGCCAAAGCCGAGGTATTATATCAAAGATACATAACCGAGGGAAACGAGCCGGTTTTGATTATCCGCGCTTTAAGTTACCATGTGATGAAATTATTAAACTGCCTTGCGGGAATTGAGGCGGGCGAAACTATGGATAAAGCCTTGAAAAGATTGTTGCCGCCGTTGATTTTTTACCGTGTCGAGCCGTTTAAGCAACAACTGCGGATGTGGAACAGAGAAAAAATCCTACGCGTGTTGAGTTTATTGCATGATGCCGAAAAAGACTGCAAAACAACCAATATGCCGACAAAAGAAATTGTTGATATGACATTGATGAAAATAGCCGGAGCGGCAAGGCGATAGGCAAATGTACAGCGAAAAATTCCAAAAATTTATTGAGATGTGGCAGAAAGATTTTGCTTTTGAAAAAAGCTTGGATGAAAAAATCTGCCGCGATCGTGACGGCAATCCCATCCCTTGGTACACCTATCCGGCAATAGAATATTTGGCACAATTTGATTACGCAGACAAAAAAGTTTTTGAGTTCGGGTGCGGATATTCCTCGGCATTTTGGGCGGAACGCGCTCAAAGAGTGGTCAGTATTGAAGATAAAACCGAATGGTTAAAAAAATGGCAAAAAGAATTTAATTATCAAAATCTTGATATTCGTTTCCGCGACGAGGGCGAAGAATATGAAAACGCGATTTTTAGCGATAATGATAAATATGATGTCATCATCGTTGACGGCAAAAGACGGGAACAATGCACCGCCGCGGCAGTAAAAGCCCTGAAAGACGGCGGGATGATAATTTTGGATGACAGCGACCGTATAAATACCAGCCAAGAGTATAAGAAAGCGGTTTCAACATTAAAGCAAGCCGGACTTTTGCAAGTGGATTTCTACGGGTTTTGCCCGATGAATTGCTATACTAAAACCACTTCTTTATTTTTGAGCCGGAATTTTGATTTCAAATCAAAATATGAGGTTCAACCGATTAACGGCTGGGGCAATTTGTGGTCAATGCAGAGAAAGACACGCAAAGAGTTTTTTAAGAAACTGGAGGCTTAAACTCTCCCCTCCGATAAGGTTAATCAAATATGAGATTTTTTAAGTTTCCTAAACTTTTTGCTTGATTTAGAATAAAACTTATGTTATAGTTTATACTGAAGTGAGTGAAAAACCGCTTTGAGGTCTGAAAACCTCGCAATTGACGTTTATAAAGAAAAACGTAAAAATTCTTCCTGCTATAATGGTCGGAAGGCAAAGAAATAAGAGATACCTCAAATACTTTGCACTGGTTCAATTGTCAGTTTTCAGCTTCCGACCACCTCGCGGGTTTGAATACCCAAAAGGTGGTTTTCTTTTAATGTTAACAAAAAAAGAAAATTATAAAGGAAGTAAGAAAGATGAAAAATTATATTTTAATGCTCGGGGTTGCAGGAGTTGCGCTTGGCTCATATTGCGCCTGCGCGGGCAACTCGGCGACAATGACCGTTACCGCCACAATCGCGCATGATGTGAGTTTGACCAAAACCGGTGATTTAGACCTTGGCACAATCACCATCAACCCAGCGTATGAGGAAAGCGATACATATTGGAGTTACGGCTATTCGGGGATAGTCAATTATGAAGGAGCAGTCATTTCTGCCTCCAATGCGACCCTCGGTACTTTTACCGCCAATATCTCCAATCCTTCCGCTTGCAGTAATGCATATGAATCTTGCGGAGGTTTGATGGTTTCCGGAAATAACGGAGAGACTATTGACAACTTCTTTGGAGGGAGCGATAATAGCAATTATTGCCAATTTTTTATTAAGTACAGCGGAGCAGATAATAACTTTAAGGTGTTTCCTAATGAATGTGGTATATATGATGTTTCCAAAGTCACCACCGGCGAACACTCCGGCACTTTGACTATATCTTATAATCCTGAATAACAAATTAAAAACGAATCGGGCGGAGGGGAAATTTTGTTCTCCGCCCGAAGTTTATTTTATTAAGCAAGAAAATTAACCTTTTTACCGCCTAATTTTTCCCAAATATCGCCTCCGTAATTAAAAAAAATTTATGTAATTTTAATTTTTATTATGTTATAAAATAATTGTTTTGAAAAAAGGCTGATTTATGGAAAAAGATCCCTTCAAAGAATATCTTCGCCAATCCGAACCCGGCAAGCGTGATAAGAGTTATGCTTGGAATACCGCTATCGGTTTGCAAGATGTTGATGGACTAAAGACTTCGGAATACTTAAAAGATACCGCAATCAAAAATATTGAAGGTGACATTACCATTGATGAAGCGCAAACACTGCTTAACACCTATTATAAAGAAAACAATCAAAAAAACAAAAAAGACCGAACCGAAGAAGCCGATAAAGTTTCCCTCCGAATTGCAAAGATTTTATCGGAAAAGGCTTTCAGTTTTTCTGCAAATGAGTATATTTCCATTCATAAGAAACTGTTTGACGGTATCTATGATTATGCTGGCCGCTTTCGCGATTATAATATTACCAAAAAAGAATGGGTATTAGACGGAGATACCGTTATTTATGGAACAGCCACTGAATTAAAAGCTACATTGGACTACGATATTTCGCAGGAAAAGAAATTTAATTATAAAGGTCTGTCCCCTCAAGAGATTATACATCATTTGGCTTTGTTTATTTCCGGATTGTGGCAAATTCATGCTTTTGGCGAAGGCAACACCAGAACAACCGCAGTATTTTTTATCAAATACTTGCGAACTCTGGGTTTTGATGTCACAAATGATATTTTTGCTCATAATTCATGGTATTTCAGAAATGCGCTTGTTCGGGCAAATTATACCGATTTAACAAGAAATATTCATTCAACCACGGAATATTTAGAGTTGTTTTTAGAAAATCTGTTGTTGGGCAAGAATCACAAACTGCTTAACCGAATGATGCATATAAGTCATATATTGGATAGAAAAGTAGATATTGAAGCTTCAAAAGTAGATATTCGGGCTTCAAAAGTAGATATTGAATATCTATGTCGCGAAAGATTACCGAACATCACAACCAAATCTATCCGGCATATTTTGAAGATTTATGAGACATGTAGTAACACCCGACATTTTGGTCGCAGTGAGATTATTGAAATCACAAATCTCAAACCCGCTATGGCTTCAAGGCTACTCAAACTTCTTTTAGACAATGGAATCATTAGGCCTATACAGGGCAAAGGTAAAGGTAAATATATTTTTGCCATTGGATAATTTTCGCCATAAACAGACCATCAAAATTGCGGAATGATAACGAAAAAGAACAAAAAACTTAAATTTTTTTTGTAATATAAACTTTTTGCTTGATTTCGAGTAAAATTTATGTTATAGCTTATACTGAAATGAATAAAAAGTCATTTTGGGGTGTAGGAACCTTTTGTAAAGCGTCAGCAAAGACGTAAAATTTGCTTTCAGCCGTTGCTATGGTTGGAAGGTGTGGAAATAAGGTTTAGCCGAATACCACGCACTGTACTTTACAACAGTTCCTAACTTCCGACCACCTCGCGGGTTTGAATACCCAAAAGGTGGTTTTCTTTTAATGTTAACAAAAAAAGAAAATTATAAAGGAAGTAAAGAATATGAAAAAATATATTTTAATGCTCGGCGTTGCAGGGGTTGCACTTGGTTCTTATTGTGCAATGGCCTCCAATTCTGCCACAATGACCGTTACCGCAACAATAGCCCACGATGTGAGTTTGAGTGTTACTCAAGATATAGATATGGGAACAATCACTGTCAATCCGGCTGTAACAGATAATACGAAATGGTCTTATAACGAAACCGGTGAACTTTATAATACTGATGGTATAGGCATCATTTCCGCAGATAATGTTACAGCCGGCATTTTTAGTGCTAACATTGCTAATCCCTCTGCTTGCAATAAGGCATATCGTGAATGCGGAGGATTGAGCGTTACCGGAAATACTGTATTCGAAGGCAGAACTTGGTCATCTATTAGTAATCTCTTTGGCGAAAACAATGATAACGGTTGCGATTTTTTTATTCAGTACAGCGGAACAGAAAACACTTTTAAGGTTTTCCCTTATTCTTGTGGAGCAACTATGTCCACCACTACCATCGGTTCGCATTCTGGAACTTTAACTATCAGCTACAATCCGGAATAATAAAACCTCAAATACCTATAAAAAGCGTTTTCTTCTGTGGGGAAAACGCTTTTTTGGTTGCGGAGGAAAAAGATTTTTTTTATATTGTCGGCAGAGGATGAAAAATGATTGAGAATATTCCGGAGTTCAGTGTTACGGAAATATCGGCCGCCATTAAAAAGACGGTTGAGACGATGTTTGCCAGAGTCCGCATTAAAGGCGAGATTTTCGGTTGCAAACGTGCCGACTCGGGGCATTATTATCTTGCCCTAAAAGATGAAAACGCGATGATCTCCGCCGTTTGTTGGCGTGGTGTTGCCGCCAAATTCGGGGTTAAACCCGAAGATGGTTTAGAGGTAATCGCCACCGGCAAAATTACCACTTTTGCCGGCAAAAGTTCCTATCAGCTGGTGATTGAGGATATGGAAATTGCCGGCACCGGCGCGCTGTTAAAACTATTGGAAGAACGCAAATTGCGTTTTGCCAATGAGGGATTATTTGATCCCTTGCATAAAAAGCCAATCCCCTATCTGCCCCGTGTCATCGGCGTTGTTACCAGTCCGACCGGAGCCGTCATCCGCGATATTATCCATCGGGTAAGCGACAGATTTCCCTGTCGGATTATCGTTTGGCCTACCTTGGTGCAGGGTGACGGTGCCGCCGAGCAGATCGGAGAGGCCATAAAAGGCTTTAACAGCTTAAAAGAAAACTCTTCTATTCCCCGGCCTGATGTTTTGATTGTGGCACGAGGCGGAGGAAGTTTAGAGGATTTATGGTGTTTTAACGAGGAAGTTGTAGTCCGTGCCGTCTATGATTCAAAAATACCTATCATCTCGGCAGTCGGACATGAAACCGACACCATGCTTATAGACTACGCCGCCGATGTGAGAGCACCGACACCGACAGGAGCCGCCGAATTTGCCGTTCCCGTAAAATCGGAATTGCAAGCCAAGATGTTGCTTGCCTCTCCGCGGATGATAAACGCAGTTTTCCGCCTTTATAACGAAAACAAAAACGTTCTTGAGGGATTGGCGCGCGGTATTCCCGATTTGGAGCAGATTTTGGGCGATAATATCCAAAAATTCGATCAGCAAACCGAACGTTTGGAGTTGGCTTTCAAAAATTATCTGACCTTAAAAAACAATGCGCTCGTTTTAAATGAAATTAAACCTTTTTATATTAAAAACACATTGGAACGTTTCTCGCAGGCTTTGGAGTCTTTGTCGGTTCGTTTGCAATCCGTATCCGTGGAAGCAGTATTAAAACGCGGTTTTGCATGGGTTAAAAACCAACGCGGACAAACGATTTATAACACCATTGATGCGAAAAAAAGTTCTCTTTTGGCAATAACCTTTGCCGATGGCACAATTAAAACCAGACCGATGGGAAAAAAGGATGAATTACAAGGCGATTTGTTTGATTTGCTTTAATTTGGCGGTAATTTTTCCGGCATCGGCATTAGAAATTTGCGGCGATATAAAACAGGGCGAATTACTGGTTTTCAAAGATTTTGCGGACAGTGTCAGCGAATTACGGATTAACTCAAAAAAATACCCGATAACGCAAGACGGCTATGCAATTGCCGCTATTTCCCGCGATGAAAAAAAATTGATTATTAAAACCGATGGCAACGCTTTCGAACGCACTTTGGAAGTTGCCCCCACCCGCTGGGATATACAGAAAATCAACGGTGTAAATCCCGCCAAAGTAACCCCAGGCAAGGATTTTGCCGATGAGATTGCCCGCGAGCAGAAAGATGTCGCCAAGGCTCTTCAAACCATGCAAAGAGGTGATTATTGGCGGGAGGGTTTTATTGAACCTCTCAAAGGGCGTATCAGCGGCAATTTCGGCAATCAGCGTATTTTTAACGGTATCAAAAAAAATCCCCACAGCGGTACGGATATTGCCGCACCGGAGGCAAGCGAGGTTAAGGCTTCCTCTTCGGGAAAAGTCATTTTAAGCGGCAAGAATTATTTTTATACCGGCAATATGGTTATCATTGACCACGGACAGGGGCTGCAAACAATTTACGCCCACTTGAAAGAAGCAAAAGTCAATGAGGGCGATGAGGTAAATAAAGGTGATGTTATCGGACTGGTGGGACATACCGGACGCGCTACGGGACCGCACCTGCATTGGGGTGCCTCACTGAATAATATCCGGTTTCGTCCGCACTCGCTTCTTGATATAAACAATAAAAATTGCAGGAAAATAAAATGAGTTTGTTTCATATTGTAATTTTATCATTGGTTCAAGGTTTAACCGAATTTTTGCCGGTCAGTTCTTCCGGACACTTGATTTTGCTCTCCAAGTTGAGTTCTTTTCCCGATCAAGGCTTGGAAATGGATATTGCCGTTCATTTCGGCTCCGTTATCGCGGTAATGATTTATTTTGCCAAAGATATTTGGCGGATTATCAAGGATTTGTTTTCTTCCCGTTTTTTGCCCGATTTTCAAAAATACGGCAACCGTTTATTCTATCTGTTACTTATAGGCTCCATACCCGCGGCAATATTCGGTCTTTGGCTTCAAGGTCAGGATATGACTGCTCTTCGTTCCTCTAAAATAATCGGCTGGAATATATTATTGTTCGGAATTTTGCTTTTTTTCGCCGACAAATACGGCAAAACAGAACGCAAAATTGAAGATATGGGGTATAAAGATGCACTTTTAATCGGTTTAGCGCAATGCTTGTCGCTGATCCCCGGAACATCGCGTTCGGGCATTACCATTACAATGAGCCGAATTTTAAAAATCAAACGCCGCGCCGCCGCACAATTTTGTATGTTGCTGTCTATTCCCACAATTACCGGAGCGGCAATGCTTGTAGGATGGAAGTTATGGCAGGCGGGAACTTTGGATATTGATTTGATAACAAAGGGGGTAAGTTTTTCGTTTATTGCCTCGATGGCGGCAATCGGAATTATGATGGGATGGCTGAAAATCGGTACATTTATCCCGTTTGTTATTTACCGCATTGTCTTGGGAGTGGGACTTCTTCTTTACAGTTACGGAATCATCGGCTAATACGCCGGATAATCGGTAACAGCGTTATCCTGATTTATTTTTCCTATATAATCAAAATCCTTTTTCGGATATGATTGCAGATCATAAACCCGATCCCCGCTTTCATAGATTTTGTTTTGAATTTCGTTATTCATTTCCTGCGGGGGCATTTCGCTATCGGAAGGATTTTGCGGGGAAAACTGATTTATGGCTTGCGGAGATTTTCTTAAATTATTATGCGATGCCGGGACTGCCTCCGGAGGCGGCGTCTGATAATCAACAACCGGATAGCCCAAAGGATTGGGGGCATTCAGGGGCTGTTCAATCATAAATTCTTTTTTTGCACCGCTTGGGGTATCGGCTATGCCCAAAACGGTTGTTTCATCTCCCGATCCTGCTTCGGTTTGCATTAAAACCTCGGCGTGAGCATTAAAAAACATCAAGCATACGATTATAACACAGCGCAGCATTTTTTCTCTCCTTTTTGAAAGAGAATATATGTCGGCAAAATGATTTTTCAATATCCGTAATATTTTTGACGGCTGATGAAAAAATAAATACTTGTACTCAAAGCCAAAATCTCGGCAATAATAATCGCCGCCCATATACCGCCCACTCCGAAAAATGCCGGAATTACCATCACACAGATACATTCAAAAACCAAGGTTCGCAACACGGAAATTACCGCCGAAACAATCCCGTTGTTTAAGGCCGTAAAAAATGAAGAAGCAAAAATTGAAAAACCCGCAAACAAAAACGATACGGCATAAATGCGAAATCCCTCAACGGTAAGTCTAAAAAGCTCATTATTGTTTTGAATAAAAAACGAGGTTAAAAAGGGCGCGAAAAATTCGGCAGATAAAGTCATCAAAATTGCAAAACAAAAAATTATTTTCAAATTTTTAACAAAAAGACTGTGCAGTTCCGCATGATTTTTGGCTCCGAAATGAAAACTCGTAATCGGTGCGCTCCCGAAGGCATAACCTAAAAAGAGGGCGGCAAAAACAAAGCTCAAATAAGTAATAATGCCGTATGCCGCTACGCCGTTTTCTCCCAAAAAAAGTAACATTTGATAATTATAAAGCGTGGTAACGACGGCCTGTGAAATAACCGTTACGAACTCGCTTAATCCGTTGGTGCAAATTTTTAAAAGTGAATGCCAATAAAGCGATGTCTTGCCCAATCGCAAAGGACTCTTATTGTCAATGCAAAAATAAATCAACGGAATAAGTCCGCCGACCATAATTCCCGCGGAAGTCGCCAGAGCCGCCCCGATAAGCCCCATATTAAGTTTAACGATAAAAAGGGCGTCCAAAACAATATTGGTCATACCCGAAATAAAAGTAACCGCAAACCCTAATTTCGGTCTTTCCGCCGTAACCAGCAGGGATTGAAAAGTATATTGCAGCATAAAAAAAGGTATAGCGGGAATAATAATCCGCGAATATTTAAGAGCGGCCGCCAATAACTCCCCGTGTGCGCCGAATGCCTCCAAAATCGGCTTAATCAGCCAAATTCCGCCAATGGCAATAATAATCCCTAAAATTATTGCCGTATAAATAAGAAGCGAAAAAATCCTTAACGCCTTAAACTTTCGCCCCTCGCCCAAAGTTTTGGCAATCAAGGCACTGCCGCCGGAACCGAACATAAAACCGATAGCTCCGAAAATCATAATAAACGGCCATACCAGATTTATGGCGGCAAACTGGGTAACATCGGTATAATTGGAGATGAACAACCCGTCAACAATGCTGTAAAACGATGTAAAAATCATCATACAGATTGACGGAGCAGTAAAGCGCAAAAGCTTGGTGTATGTGAAATGATCCGAAAGCTGAATATTCATAACAAAAACCTTGAAAAGGTTTATAATCATCGTTTTATGACTTGTCAATACCCGTATTTTTGACAATTTAAAACTTTTTGCTTGATTTAGAATAAAAATTATGGTACAGTTTTTCTGAAACGGACGGAAAGCCGTTTTGAGGTCTGATAGCCTCGTAACAACCGTTTGTACCGAAGCGTAAATCGGTATATATCCGATCTTTATGGTTGGAAGGTGTGGAAATAAGGTTAGACCGAATACCGCACACTGCTTGTTGTTAGTAGTTATCAGCTTCCAACCACCTCGCGGGCTAAAGCCCAACGGGTGGTTTTCTTTATAAATTTGATAAAAGAAGGAAGTTTGAATATGAAAAACTATATTTTAATGCTCGGCATTGCCGCGGTTGCTCTTGGCTCATATTGTGCCTATGCCGGAAATTCCGCCACGATGACTGTTACTGCCACAATCGCCCATGATGTGAGTTTGACCAAAACCGGCGATTTAGACCTTGGCACAATCACCACCAACCCGGCGTATGATGGAGATGACACAGATTGGTCGTATGATTATACAGGAAACATTATTTATTATACACAAGGTGCTATTGTGTCAGCTCAAGATACTAGGGTTGGTATGTTTACCGCCAATATTGCAAATCCCGCAGATTGTAATGGAATAGATATTCCTTGCGGAGGATTGAGCGTTACAGGAAATATTGGTTACTCCTCCATATATAATCTCTTTGGCGGAAATGATAATAGTAATCACTGCGAATTTATCATTAAAGCCAGTGAGCCGGAATATAACTTTGCTGTATTTCCTTTTTCTTGCTCTATAAATGATGTATCAAAAGTCACCACTGGCGAACACTCCGGCACTTTGACTATATCTTATAATCCTGAATAACAAATTAAAAACGAATCGGACGGAGAGGAAATTCTCACCTCTCCGCCAAAATTTTAAAAATCACCGAATATTATGTGGGTTTTTACAATCTTGGGAACGATTATATATTTTTTTACCGTCTTTTATTTTTATTCAGCAAAGAATTTGCTGTCAAATTTCCCAAAAATTTGGAAAAAACGCTTTATTTTTCCCAAAAATTTTGTTAGAATCATTTTATCATTAAAAAATTTCCCAAAAATTTGGAGGTTTTATGAATTTACCGGTTGAAGAAGTTTTCATTACAGACACATCAAAATCTTACCAATACCACATTTGGCAGAAGGAAGGAAAAATCAGATTAAAGTTACCATAAGTTTTAGGTGTTTTGCAAAATTTTGCTTTACATAAAAGATTTTTTGTGCTAGTTTATGCTTGAAGTGAATGAAAAGTCACTTTGAGGTGTCGTAACCTCTCCCAAATTGTCCGACAAGACATAAAAATTGCTTCTAACCGTACTATGGTTGGAAGGTTGGGAAATATAAAGAATACCTGACACTGTTATTTGGGACAGTTACGAACTTCCAACCACCTCGCGGCTTTAAAGAGCCAAAAGGTGGTTTCTTTTATTAAAGTTATAAAAAAATTAAAAAAGGAAGTTTAGATTATGAAAAATTATATTTTAATGCTCGGCATTGCCGGGGTTGCTCTTGGCAGTTATACTGCTTATGCTTCCAACTCGGCAACGATGAATGTAACCGCCACCATCGCCCACGATGTGAGCTTAAACGTTACCGACGACATCGACTTTGGAACCATTACTATCAATCCGGCTGCTCTTCAGGAGGCGAACATACTAACAATTATGTACAATCACAACGGAACGATCATGAGTAAAGACACCGGCATTATCAGTGCCACAATGGCCTCTCCGGGAGGATTTACCGCCAATATTCCCAATCCGTCCGCTTGCAGTGCGGCAAGTGATTCTTGCGGAGGATTAGACTTACCCAACACCAACTCAGGTGAACTTAAGTTCACAGGTGCCACATATTCTTATTGTCAAATGTATATTAAATATACAGGAAATGCGAATGAGTTTAAAATGGTTCCTGTCGAATTTGCTATTGTTTCCAAAGATATAAATCTCAATGGCGAATATTCAATGGAGGTAACCATATCTTACACTCCGGAAAGCTGACATCCGAGGGGGATTGTTTTGCGATCCCCCCTGTTTATCTTCCCTTATTCCACGGGCGGAAACCGATATAATCGCGGATGGTTTTAATATTATTGCCGTAAACGCTATAGCCGATTGCCTCTTCCCAATCTATGTCCGCAAGCTTTGGTCTTTCTAAAGATTTATCTTCCTTGCCGTTCTTGCAGACAAATTTTTGCCGCCAATTTTCTTTCATCCAGCGATTGCCGCCGGAGAGAGTTTGCAGGCATCCGTATTTATTTTTCAGGGCAATCGTATTTCCTTTATCGCCTACCACCATATCGGGAACTTCAACCATAAACAAACTCAAAGCACTGCCCAAAATTAAAACCAGTCCCCAATATCTTATTTTGGAATTGTTAAGACACAGCCACAGCAACCCGAAAGTAACGGCAATCATCGCTATAAGAGGAGGAGAATACACCTCAATCACGGATGAGGGGAGTCCCGCGACATAAGAAGTTATTTCATTTAAGAATTTAATCCCCAGACCTGCAACTTTTAACGGCCACACATAAAAACCAAACGGCATACTCAAAAGGGTAATTAAAATTGCCGGCATAATCATAAAACCGATGAGAGGACCTGCCAAAAGATTGGTAAGCGAGGTATAAAGCGAAAAACGATTGAAATGGTAGATGGTAAAAGGAAGCGTTGCAAGGCTTGCCACCAAATCCGCAACTATGATGCCCAGCAAATAGGCAATCATCGTATTAAATGTGCGGCGTATAAATCCGGCTTCGGGATTAAAGATAAATTGCTCTATTTTTCCGCCGCATTTTTCATAGAATGCCACCAAGGCAACCACAGCGGCAAAAGATAATTGAAAGCTGATATTGATAAGCATTTGCGGGGAAAAGATTAAAATTATCATTGCGGCAATCATAAGACTGCGCATTGATATAGCGTGTCTTTCAAGAATTACCGCCCACATCACGATAAAAGTCATAATATAGGCTCTTTGTGCCGGAACGGCAAAGCCCGAAATCATTAAATACAGCGTACTGACTATAATTCCCGCTACCGCCGCAGCTTTCTTGGAATTATACTTTAAGGACAGGCACGGGAAAAACGCCATCAACAGCCGAATCAAAAAGAAAGTCAATCCCGCAATCATACTCATATGAAGACCGGATATAGACAGAAAATGTGATAATCCGGCATCTTGATAGGAAGAAGTCTGTTCTCTTTTCATCAATTCGCGGTTACCGGTAATAATTGCTGTTGCGATGGCTGCTTCATCTTCGGGAAGAACTGCCGCTATTTTATTTTTGATATTTTCTCTTAAACCGTGAAGTTTTAGGATAAACGGGTTAATGCTTTTCTCACACTTAATCGGATAAATTTCGCTTAACACATAGCCTTGAGCGTTAATACCTTCAAAAAACAATTTTCTGTCCGGTTGATAGCCGCCGACCATATCGGCCTTCATCGGCGGAGAGATTTCGGCAGTTAATTCCACACACTCCCCTACTTTTAACTTTTGATTTTTGCGCATAACGGTTAAGCGATAACGACCTTTGAGAGAATCGCCGCTGAAATTTTTGATATTATCCAGCAATATCCTCTTTCTGGAATTGTAATTGGTATCAATATTTATGATTGTTCCCTGCAGATAAAATCTGCCGTTCAGAGCCTCGGGTAAATTTTTATCCAAATAGAGAGTTTTTAATTCAATATCGGCAAATCCCGCCAAAACAACACCGACGCAGGCGATAATTTTTAAGACTTGCGGATGGAATCTGGCAACAAACGCCGTTAGAAGCAATATTTCCATTAACGCCAAAGTAAGCCACTGCGAAGGCTCAAAGGGAAGACAAAAATATCCTCCTATACCGATGCCGAACAGAACCGGAAGCCATAAAATACCGTTATTGGTGTTATCGTTTGTCAATGTGGTTTTCCTTTGATTTCAGACAACACTATAAACTTTAAGGCGGAAATTCTCAAGATTTTAATTGAAATAAGCACACTTTCTTATTATATTGCCTTTATTATATTGCCCTTAAAGGAGAAAAATATGAAAGTTGCGGTTGTTTTATCGGGATGCGGACTGTTTGACGGCAGTGAAATCCACGAATCGGTTTTAACTTTGCTCAACCTTGACAAACAAGGCGTGCAATATCAATGCTTTGCCCCCAATATCGAGCAAGCAAGAGTAGTAAACCATTTTACACGCGAAGAGCAGGAAAACGAAGTGCGTAACGTTTTGGTTGAATCGGCAAGAATTGCCCGCGGCAATATCTATGATTTGCGTGATTTTAACGTGATAGATTTTGATGCTGTCATATTCCCCGGCGGAAGAGGAGCGGTTTCCAACCTCTGCGACTTCGGAGAGCACGGCGCAAGCTGTGAAATACACCCCGAAATTGCCCGCGTGTTAGAGGACTGTTTTGAAAGCAGAATGCCTATCGGAGCAATTTGCATTGCACCGGCAATGATTGCCTGCGTTTTGGGACAATACGGCATAAAACTTACCATCGGCAACGATGAAAAGGTTGCCTCCGTATTGGAAAAAGCGGGGGCAAAACATCAGGTATGCACCGCCTTTGATGCCGTTGTTGATGAGAAAAACTTAATTGTTTCCACTCCGGCTTATATGCTTGCCCGATCCGTCAAAGAAGTGGATGCGGGAATTGCCCGGCTGGTTGAGGAAATCATCCGCCTAAAACATAGTCTTGATGAGAATTTGTAACTTACGGAGCTTGCTGATTTCCGGCTTGGGTGAGATAATCTCCCAACCGCGTTTTTCCATAATATCAAAATATTTTTTGTAAATATCCAAAATCAATCGCAACGGACGGGCGGTTTTCTTGTCTAAAAGGGATAAGACATCATAGGCTAAATGGTAGTTTTCGGCGGCAATGCCGGCTAAATTACGGCGGGCGATTGCCAAATTTTTATCCACCAACACCGTTTTGGGATCGGTGGAGGTAATCCCTGCTTCAAGTAACAGTTCCTGCGGCACATAAAGCCGATTATTGTTGGCATCTTCTTTAATGTTACGCAGAATATTGGTAATTTGCACTGCGGTTCCCATGGAATTGGAAAGATCACCGATGATTTTTTCATCACTGCAGCCGAAAACCCGCAAAGAGAGGCTGCCTGTCATTCCGCCGACACCGCGGCAATATCCGGTCAGCTGTTTTAAGGTCGGAGCTTGCAGGGGGGTATTGACATTTTTGGAAATAATATCAAGCATATTGATAAATTCATCTTTAGGAAGCTTAAAACGCAGGCAATTTTTATAAATGCGTCTGCCGATCTCGGTTGCCGGAACTTTTTTATCAAAAATATTATCCAATTCCAAATGCCAGCCGTTGATAATTTCCTGTTTTTCCTTGTCATTTAAGGAACTTTCCACCACATCTTCAATATGCCTTGCCCATGCAAACAAGGTATAAAGAGCCTCACGCTTGGCTTTGGGCAACATACGCATTCCCAAAAATACGGCGGTGCCGGTCTTGTGGCGGATGGTTTTATGAATATTACTCATATAAAAATCCTGTTTGATATGGGCGTTATTTTAGCTTTTTTCGGTTTTAAAATCAATATTTTTTTTCTTAAAATTATTTTCTTCCTCGGGGGCGACTATACCGCCGGAAATAATAAACTTCAACGCCTCCTCAACACTCATATCAAGAAAAACAACATCTTTTAGAGGAACAAAAATCAAAAACCCCGACGTCGGGTTCGGCGTGGTCGGAATAAAAACATTCAGCATATCCTGCTTTACGATTTCTTTGACTTCACCCTGCGTGTCGGTGCTGACCAGTCCCAAAATCCAAATTCCTTTGCGCGGATATTCCAAAAGCACCACCTTGGAGAATGCTTGCGTTTTATCGGATAAAAAGGTTTCAAAAACCTTTTTTAACAATGAATAAACAGTTGATATAAGCGGTATTTTTTTGACAATCCAATCGCCGAGCTTAATGAAAAATTTGCCGACAAAACCCGCGGCAAACATCCCTATAAGCGTCATTGCCAAAATCAAAATGACAATCCCCAATCCCGGAATCGTAAACGGCAGAGTATCATAATATTCGCGAAATCTCGGAGGCAAGAGTTTGCCGACACCGGTATCAATCCACAATATCACCTTGTAAGCAACATAAAAAGTCATCGCCACCGGAGCCGTTACCAAAATTCCGGTAAAAAAATAGGCGCGGAGCTTGGCTCCCAATTTCATAAAAGGATGCCCCTCGGATCTATTGTGCGATGATAAAGATTCCTCTTCTTTTTTAAGGGTTGTCATTTTTTGTCTCCATTGCATCTTCAATTATAAATTGAGCTTGATTTCTGCCCTGCCAAGTATCACGGCGTAATTTTCCCGCCAATCGGAAAGATTTGCCGCGGCCGTTCAGCAAAGCCCTGCCGATTTCGTTGTCGGCGCAGTTAAAAGCCATCGCCTTTAAGCTGCCGCCGTTTAATGATGATAAAAAGCAGCATATATGCCCGCTGCCGACAATCGAACTTTTAGTGACAATCGCCCGCTCTAAAACCAAACGCGGCTCGGGATTGGCGGAACCATACGGTTCAAGCCGCTCCAAGTTACCGATTAAATCAAGGTTAGCCCCCGCGGCATCCAGACAGCCGTCAATCATTAAAACCGGATCAAGTTGCTCATCTTTAAGGTTTGCCGTGATATAATCCCCGACAAAAGAGCGAAATTCCTCGATTTTGCCTTCCGTGCAGGAGAAACCCGCCGCCATGGTATGCCCGCCGCCTTTGGTCAAAAGTCCTTTTTCCTTGGCGCAGATAATAAGCCCGCCCAAATCAAGCCCGTCAACCGATCTTGCCGAACCGCGGACTTCATCTTCATCAACCGACATCACAAACGCCGGCACATTATATTTTTCTTTGAGTTTTCCGGCAACAATCCCGATTACGCCTTGGTGCCAGCCGTGACCATAGACAAAAGCCATCGGATATTTCTGCGGAGAGCCTTCAAGAATTTCACAGGCCTGCGCCAATACATCCGTTTCAATTTCCTTGCGCAAAGCGTTATATTCATTAAGTTTATCGGATAATGAAACGGCGCACTTTTCATCGTTTGTACACAAAAGCCTGTTTCCGACCGAGGAATCGCCCACCCTGCCCCCGGCATTGATTCTGGGACCCAAAACATATCCCAAATGATAGGTGTTGGGAATATCTTTAATGTCCGCTTTTGCCATCAAAGTTTTTAAGCCGATGTTGTTGCGGCAGGCCATAACTTTCAGTCCCTGCTTAACAAAGGCTCGGTTTAAGCCCAAAAGCGGCACCACATCGCAAACCGTCCCCAAAGCCACCAAATCAAGCCACTGCCGCAAATCCGGAGCTGTTCTGTTTTGATAAAATCCGTTATCGCGTAAATATCGGTTTACCGCCACAATTCCCATAAAAACCACACCGACCGCCGCCATATACTTCAAATAGGGCAAGGAGCTGTCATCATCACGGCGTTTGGGATTTACCAGTGCTTCTATCTGCGGGAGAGTTTCATCGGCTTCATGATGGTCTAAAACCACAACTTCCATACCTTGCTTTTTGGCATAATCAAACACCTCTTTGGCATTGGTGCCGCAGTCAACCGTAATCAGGAGCCGGGTGCCTTGAGCTTTAAACTCGTCAACAGCCTTGATACTGGGACCGTAACCTTCATCGCGTTCGGGAATATGGATAAGAGGACAAATGCCCAAGCTTTGCAAAAACAGCATTAACACCGCCGACGAGGTTGCTCCGTCCACATCATAATCCCCGATAATGGCGATTTGTTTGTTTTGCATTATGGCTTGGCCGATAGCAGCGGTTGCTTTTTCCATATCCTTCATAACATAGGGATCGGGCATAAGATTTTGCATCTTCGGGGTCAAGAAATCGGCAATATCTTCCGCAGCAATGTTTCTTACCGTCAAAATATGCGCCAACAGCAAAGGAATACCGCATTTTTGGGCGGCAATCTCCGCTTTTTTTTCATCGCAGGGCGCAAATTCCCAAATATTCCCCCCCAGCGATTTGTTTTTTAAATCCTGATACACCTTATAAATTCCCGCTCTAATAGCTTATATAAACTTCGGCACGGCGGTTTAATCTCTCGCCTGCAGGCATAGCCTCGCTGTACTTGGGATAAGTATCAGACAGACCTTCAACGGTAATTTTTTTATCTTTAACACCGTAGCGTTTCAAGGCATCGGCAACTGCCTGCGCTCTTTTTAAGGAAACATTAAAGTTGATAAGTTTGTGGGTAGCAGGGTCAACGTCTCTTGTACGGCTTGAAGAAAAACCGTAAACCATAACCGCCGCATCATATTTTTTAATTATACCGGCGAGCTTTTTTATCTCGGCAAGACTATCTCCGGCAAGCGAAGAACTGCCGTCGGCAAACAAAATTTCGGCGGCTTGATAACTTATGCCTAAAGGCTGTTTTTTTCGTACCACGGGAATCGGTTTACGCTCTTTTTCGGGAGTTTTTTGCAATTCCGGCAATACGGGAACTTTGGCAACGAGAGTCGTTGTTTCGTTTTTCTCATTTTTTTCGTAATTGGTGTTGGCGGTATCGGACTTAATGGTGTCGCTGCGGTTTAAGCGATGAATCGGTTGGTAGTGAGCTTCTTTCACAACTTCTTGCGAGGCTTCTTCGGGTAAGGAAGAGCAGGCGCAAAGCCCCAAAATAAAAGAAACACATACCGCTGATTTATAAATATTTGACATTGACTCTAATCCCTAATATATTATTTTTATTAAGTCATACCTTAAATATGTGCGGTTGACAAGATAATTTATGTTGTTTTTTGCAAAATATTGTTATATTATGGCAGAAATTGTGCCATTCAAAGACTAAAAGGAGAAAAAATATGCGCAGAATTTTATCGGCAGCCACGGCAGTTTTGCTCCTGTGCGCCTGCATGGATCAGGAAAATCAAAACGAACTCAAAATCACCGATAACAGCGACAAAACGGTTGTCTATAATGTGGAATTGGCGCAGACATGGGATGAAATGCGTACCGGACTTATGAACCGCGATGAGCTGGCACAAAAATCCGGAATGTTGTTTGATTTCAGAGATATTAACATTCCGGCTTCAATGTGGATGAAAGATACCAAAATCGGGCTTGATATGCTGTTTATGGATAAAGACGGCTCGATTTACTGGATTTATGAAAATGCCGAACCGCAGTCAACTTATTTGATTACGGCACCTCTGCCCTCGGCCGCGGTCTTGGAGATAAACGCCGGTGATGTCAAAAAATATGACATAAAAATCGGAGATAGAGTTATCCACCCGTGGTTTAGAGAAAAAATTTCGCTTTGGCAGAGGATTAAAAATTTGTTTAACTTCGGTGATGACGAAGAAACCAAAAAAGAAGTTTTGCAAGAAGAAAACCCATCAACACAATCCGAGGATATAAAAGCAGACGAATCGGCTCCGGAAAAGCTAACCGCAGAATCTTTGACAGAAAACAATACAGACGAATCGGCAACAGATGAAACTATTGAAGCGGTCTCGGAGGATAAAACCGGCGAATAATGCTTTAAAAAAAAGCACCTTTATAAATGCCTCGAGCGAGCCTCGGGGCATTATTTGTCAACAAAATACGACAAATTTGACAAAAAGGGGGTTGACAAACGCCAGAATAAGGAGTATATAGGATTCACTTTATGATTATTTTGTCTTTTTATTACTAACCAAATTTAGCGTTTATGACAGAGAAAAAACTTAACAATGGTTTGACCGTTGTGGTAGCTAACGTTGGGGATACTCCCAGCATGTCTTTGACTGTTAATGTCGGTCACGTCAACGAACCCAAGCTGGGCATCGCCGCTCTTTTCGAGAAGGTGCTTCTGATGCAGTCAACAGGGATTCAAGCCGTGTACGGAGGAACGATTACATCTTACTTCACCGGATTTCTCAACCGCGAGACGGAGATGACGATGCAGAAGATGTCCAACCTGGTGGTTGCCCCGCATTTCAATGCCGAGCTGATCAAGACCGCCGCCGAAGATATCATCAAGCACACTCTCGACCGCGCCCCGCTGCCCAAGCGACAGATGAAGCTGCTCTACAAGCACCGTGCCTTCGGCGATGCCAACAAGGTGTGGGACACAGAGCTTTACATCAAGAGCATTCGCAGCTATGGTGTCACGGACCTGCAGGAGTTTGCCGACAAGTACATGACAGCCAAGAACATGGTCCTGGTGGTGAGCGGCAAGTTCGTCGTGCCTTCGGAAGTAGAGCAACTCGCCGAGAAGTATTTCGGACAGGTTGCTCCCGGCAAACGCCTTCGTGTGGATAACGAGCTTTACACCGGCGGTTTTGCCTCGCTTCCGGCTTTTTCGTCCTACCGACAGGTGATGATGGGCTGGGATGTTTCCCGCCTGGAAGGCGTTGCCGAGGCGAATGTGCTGATGAGTATGCTTATCAACCGTCTGGAACGCTCGTTTGTCGGAACGGATGCCGATGTTGAGGTGAAGATTGCCGGCTACTATGGATTGCGGACATTGCGGATTTCCGTGAAGTCTGACATCGGTGGCGACATCAACAGCTACATCGACATCGTCTGCGCCAACATCCGCCGTATTCGCACAACCCTGGCCTCCGAGCGCCGCATGGAAACATCGCGCAATCAGGCCATGTGCGAGAAGCTCTTTACGTTCTCGCAGCAACAGGCCGGCTCGGTCGAGACCGCTTGGCAGTTGCTGGGACGAGGGCAGATGTACGACATCAACGAGCGCATCAACTCCACCTGGCAGGTTACCGCCCATCTGGTTAGAGAGGTTGCCCGCGACATCTTCGCTCAACCCTTGACCTATGTGGTTTATGCAAATAAACCATTCTACTCTTACGAAGAGGTTATGGCAAAACTGTAACTTCTATCGTTTTTAACGCTTTTCATAAAAGAACCCATCGTGACGATGTGTTCTCCTTTAATAAAAGAACCCGTCGTGACGACGGGTTCTCCTTTTTTATCTATCCACCGGCATTATAATTGATAGTAATAGTTTTCTCATATGTACCGGCTGCCATCCTATCGGCACCGCCATAATAGCATGCGGTCGGAACAACCTTAAATTTGTTTTCACTATCATGAACTATTACAAGAGTGCAGTTATCGCCATCTACTCCATTGTACCCATACACACGTCCCGTTACACTCAAACCGCCGCAAGTATTGCTTGTGCCGGTGCAAGCTGAAGGATTGGCAATATTAGCGGTAAAAGTCCCCGGAGTCGCTGATGTTGCCGCAGTCACTCCATCACCGTATTTCCCCTTAAACGTTCCGTCCAAATTATAATAGATTTCCCCGTTATTAGTCTCAGACGGATTTACGGTAATAGTTCCGATGTTTAAATCGGTAACGCTTCCGAGGTTCACATCGTGGGCTATTGTTGCGGTAACGGTCATTGTAGCATCGTTGTCGGCGTATGCGTGGTACGAGCCAAGAACAACTCCTGCAACGCCGAGCAGTAAAATATAGTTTTTCATCATAAAAACTTCCTTCTTTTATTAAAGTTATAAAGAAAAACCACCTTTGGGGTGCGAAACCCTAAAGGTGGCTGGAAGTTAACGACTGTCCAAAGAAACAGTGTCAGGTATTCTTTATATTTCCCGACCTTCCAACCATAGCAGGTTGAAAGCAATTTTATGTCTTGAAGGACATCTTTGGAGAGGTCGTTACACCCCAAAACGGAATTTCCCCGTTTCAGATTTAAGCTATCATAAAAAATTAACAATGTAAAGCAAAATTTTGCACTTTTTTCTTTTCCTTTGTTCCGTTCTCTCTTCCTTATGTCTTATCCCAATTGTCATCAATCCCGAACTCCCCTTTTGTCGTTCTGAACTCCCCCCTTTGTCGTCCTGAACTATCCAAACTGTCGTCCAGAACTCCCCCTTGTCGTCCTGAACTTGTTTCAGGACCTCAAGATGCTGAAACAAGTTCAGCATGACAAGCGGGGTGCTGTCCCTCCCGATGTCAATGCCGGGCTTGACCGGATTATCCATTCCCCTCACTGACAAATGCCGTGCTTGACACGGCATCCAGGTCTATAATTTAGCAAATTGTTTTATCTGGATGCCGCATCAAGTGCGGCGTGACATAGTAGGGGAAGGATGCCGAATAGATAGGCGGCGTGACATGGGAGAGATGGATGTGCATCAGGCGTGACATGAGAGGGGAGGAACGCCGAAGAGGGGAGTGGCGAGGAGGGGAAAGACCTCAAAAAAATAGATGCTGAAACAAGTTCAGCATGACATTGGGAGAGTAAGACCAAACACCATTTTTGTC
>JAFUYI010000059.1 GCA_017470585.1 Alphaproteobacteria bacterium
CGCCTGATAGGAATTAAGTGCCGCATCAAAATCATCAATATTAAAATTGGCAAAATCCGCAGGACCGGCCGACTGTAAACGTGTCAACTCTTCATCCGCTTCCGGAGAAGGTGTCTGTTTCTTCGGAAGATCGGCAGATATATCGTTCAGCAAATCATCAAAATTTGCTTCCTTCTCGTCATCGGCAACAAGATTCGCCAAATCATCAGCATTTAAATCTTTTTCACTTACCATTTCATTATCCTCAACATCGTCCATTTTATCAAAAAATTTTTCATCCGTCAACGAAAAACATATCTTCGGATATGCGAGTTATAAGGGAATACTAATGAGTACCCTCAAGCCTCCCATCGGTGATTGGTTTAACTCAATTTTACCGCCGTGCGATGAGATTACATCTTTAGCAATGGACAATCCCAATCCTACGCCGCCGGTTTCTTTGTTACGGGATTCATCCAAGCGATAAAAAGCTTTGAACACGTCTTCTCTTTTATCCTCCGGAATACCCGGTCCGTCGTCGTCAACCGTAATCTCCACTTTATTGCCGACACCCTCTAAATTAACCGCAATGGTTGTGCCGTAGTTGAACGCATTGCCGATGATATTACTTAAAGCGCGTTTTAGGGCTTGTTCACGACCTTTAACCGCGCTGACCTGATCGCTGGTCGAATAGCGAACCAACGCTTTGCCTGTGGTACGGAACTTATTGATTATACTCAAAATCATTTCATTTAAATCAACGAAATCCGTAGGTTCTCCGCCCTCTCCGCTGACAAACGACAAATAACCTTCAAGCATTTTTTCCATTTCGGAAACATCTTGCAAAAACTCTTCCTTATCAAGTCCGCCTTGCTCCTTTTTATCATCGGGAAGAAGGGCTAATTGCAGGCGCATTCTGGTTAGCGGTGTGCGTAAATCGTGCGACACCCCGGCAAGCATTTGGGTGCGTTCGCTGATTTGGCGCAAAATTCGTTCTTTCATCTTAATAAAGGCAATTCCCGCCTTGCGCACCTCCGAAGAGCCGTAGGGTTTGAATTTTTTGTTGTCAACACCTTTGCCGAACTCTTCCGCCGCTTCTGCCAAATCGGCGATTGAACGAACCTGAATCCGCAAAAATCCCACTGCAACGATAAACAGCAACAAAGATGTTCCCACCATCCACGCCATAAATCCGAAAATAGAGGTGGAAAAGATATTTTTCGAACCGGTCATAAATTCATACAATCCCTTCGGAGTTTCAACAAATACGACCAAATCCCCGCCTTTTAGGTAAATACTGGCAATATCCTCGGGAAATTCCTTTTTCAAAGACTCTTCCAAAAAGCCCGTAATCATCTTGTTTTTATTGCGGACTTTACGGATAACCTCGTGTTTTTCGTTGTTATCATAGTATTTGACCTGCAAATCATAATTGCGGGCAGAAAGCTCGCGAATCTCGTCAAAATTTTCGGGAGCAGCTTGTGCCAACTGCATTACAAATGCCATATTGGAAGTCAAATTGCCGGATAAACGGCGGCCTACTCTGCCCCATGAACCGTCAAAAAAGGCGATGATTGAAACAATCTGCACCACAATCAACGGTACAAAGATCAACAGCATTGTTCTGAAAAACAAGGTTTTCGGCATATATTTAACCCTGATATATTTCAGTATCTGGTCAATTTTACTTGGAAAAGTTAAGTGCATTTTTCTTTTCTCCTCTAGTCTGTCAACAACATATATCCCTTTCCCCGCACTGTTTGCAGATAACGGGGGTTTTTAGAATCTTTTTCAATTTTTTTGCGCAGTCTTGTTACTTGAACATCTATGGAACGCGGACTTTGTCCCGCTCCCAAAAGCTCTGATAAACGTTCGCGGCTGAAAATCTGCCCTGATTTTTTGCCCAAAAGGTTAAGCATTGTCTGCTCCACCGGAGTTATATGGATAATCTCCCCTTGGGTCGTCGTCAGTTCTTTTGCTTCCAAATCATAGCGGCACAACCCCAAACTAATCTTGGAATTGGGTATAGTTTTATCCTGCGGAGTGCGTTTTAAGATATTTTTTATCCGCAAAACCAATTCTTTTGGTTCAAAAGGTTTAGGCAGATAATCATCTGCTCCGCATTCCAAGCCGTTGATTCTGTCTCCGGCTTCTCCCATAGCCGTAAGCAAAATCACCGGAACATTATCTTCCTTGCGGAGTTTTTGCAAAAATTCCAAACCACTTTCTTGAGGCATCATAACATCTACAATCAGCAAGTCAAAAGTATAATTTTTCAACATTGCTCTTGCCTCCGGCGCACCTTTTGCCATAGATACGGCAAACGAATTTTCACGAAGAAAACGCGTTAGAAGAAAACGCAGGCGCGTATCATCATCAACAACCAAGATGTGACGGCGGGTTTCGCTCATTTATCTGCCTCTGGGTTACCTCTATTTATTGTCAGCGGCAGTCTTGGCGGCTTTGGTTTTGCGTTTCGGTGCGGATTTGACCGGGCGACCGCGTTTAGAAGAGTTTTTGGGGCTTTTGCGGGCTTGATTTTTGACCTCTTTAGCCTCGATATGGGTCTTTTTGACCTGTTCTGATACGGCTTCTTTGACTTTTACCGCAATTTTTTTAACTTCCATCTCAACGGCTTTAACCGGATTTTGTTTGTTGTTTTCAACCGTGTAAATGTAATCCAAGCACTTGGCAAAATATTGGTAACCGGTTACAAAGGTCAAAACGCCCGCAACCCACAGCAGCCATTCGCCTAATCTTCCCACCGGTTCACCGATTAAATACAATCTCTGCATTAAAATCATACCGATTGCAACCATTTGAAAACCGGTTTTCCATTTGGCAAGACGTGTAACCGGCATACCGACACGAAATTCCGCCAGAAATTCCCGAAGTCCGGAAACCAAAACTTCACGGCACATAATGATAATAACCGGGATATAGGTTATGGGGTGAACCATTTGATTGGCAACAATAATCAGCAGTGCCGAAACCACCAAAAGTTTATCGGCAATCGGGTCAAGCAAACGTCCCAAAACCGAGCTTTGATTGCGGGCGCGTGCCAGATAACCGTCAAGATAATCGGTGATTGAGGCCATAATAAAGAGCGTTCCCGCCAAAATTGACCACAAAGCCGTATGAATATAAATTGCCATAAAAATAACCGGAATTACGACAATTCTTGAAATAGTGAGGATATTCGGAAGATTGAACATGGTTGCTCCTGAAAAAGAATTAAACAGTTTTTAAGCATAATAAAGCAAAAAATTTAATTATGGAAGTAATTAAATATCTTTTCCGCCGTTTTTTTGCTTATACCGGATATTTTTTGCAGTTGGGCAACGGAGGCTTGTTTAATTTGTTCCACCGAGCCGAAATAATTGAGCAGTTTTTTCTTACGGTCGGAGCCTATGCCCTCAATCTCATCTAAAAGCGATGATTTCATTGATTTTCCGCGCTTTTTACGGTGTGTACCGATGGCAAAACGATGAGCCTCATCGCGGATTGTCTGCATATAAAACGCAAGCGGTGAAGCAAACGGGAGCGCAAAGCTTTGTCTTCCTGCTTGATGATAAAATTCTTTTCCGGCATTGCGTTCGGGACCTTTGGATATGGCAATAATTGCAATTTCCGAAAGATCATAATTTTTCAGGCATTCATGCACGGCGTGAAGCTGTCCCAAACCTCCGTCCAGCAATATCACATCAGGGCGGTTTTCCGCAGTCATCTTATCAAAGCGGCGGGTCAAAACCTCTTTCATCATAGCAAAATCATCGTTAGTGATTTCCGCATTTTTGATGTTAAATGTGCGGTAGGCTTTTTTATCAAATCCATCCGGTGTGGCGACAATCATTGCGCCGACGGCATAACTGCCCTGAATATGCGAGTTATCGTAAACCTCAATACGCTGCGGTATTTTATCAAGTCTGAAAACCTGCTGCATTTCTTTTAAGTTATTTAAAATTGAAGTATCAAGAGCAATCTTGCGTTCCAAGGCTTCTTTGGCATTTTTGACGGCATTGGCGGCAATTTTGGCCTTTGCTCCGCGTTGGTAAAAATTGATTTTTACGCCGAAAGCCTGTTCCAAAAAAACGCGTTCGGCGGGAATATGAGAAACAACAAGCTCCTCCGGAGTTTGATGTTCGGTATAAAAGCGACTCAAAAAGGCTTCCAAAATCTCTTCAACGCTTGAATCTTCCGTTTGTTTCGGAAAAAAAGCGATATTACCGCAATTCTGTCCGGCGCGGATAAAAAACACCTCAATACAGCAACGGTTATGCGCCGTATAAATGCCTATAACATCGGATGAACGGATATTTTCATATTCAACATCGTTGCCCTGTTGGACTCCGGTCAGGGCTTTAATGCGGTCACGGTAAATTATTGCCGTTTCAAAATCACAATTGCGGCTTGCCTCTTCCATTGCGGCTGCCATGTGGGCTTGTATTTCGGCATTTTTCCCTTCCAGAAAATCCACGGCTTCATTGACAAGTTTTAAGTATTCTTCGCGGCTTGTTTTGCCGACACAAGGCGCACAGCAACGTTTTATCTGATATTGCAGGCAGGCTCTTTCGCGATTTTTGAAGTTAGAGTCGCTGCAGGAGCGCAATCCGAAAACTTTCTGCAGCAAATCCAAAACATTATTTACCGCCAAGACATTGGCAAACGGACCGAAATATTTATAACCGCTCTTTTTGGCTCCACGGTATTTCCGCAATACGGGAAATTCATCTTTGAGGTTCAGGCTTAAATAGGGAAAAGTTTTATCGTCTTTGAGCAAGATATTGTATTTCGGCTCAAGTTTTTTTATCAGCTCGTTTTCCAAAAGCAAGGCTTTCGCTTCGTTTTCAACCACAATAAATTCCATCCGCCGAATCTGGGCAACCATTCGTTGCAGGCGTATGGGAAGTTTGTTGATGTGCGAGTAAGCGACAATTCTTTTTTTGATGTTTTTGGCTTTGCCGACATATAAAACTTTTTCGTTTTCATCCAACATTCGATATACACCGGGAGCCTGAGGCGCAATCTTAATATTGCGCTCCAAAATTTCCAACCCCAGCTTAATATCAAACTGCCGTGCCATTTTTTACAGAATATAGGTAAAGAAAACGGCCGCTAAAATCGTTGTTGCCACAAGGCGGAAAGTATTGCCGAGAAAACGATTGAAAGTTTCTTCCCAGTCAACGGTGTTGCTGTAACCTTTATAAACATGATTAAAGGCAAATGTGTAAACAAAAGCAATACCGACGGCAACGAGGTAAAAATCATACCCCTGAAAAATATCGTAAAGTTTTTCCAGTCCGAAACGTTTACCCAAGTAACAGCCGGAACCAAGCCCCAGCCAAAACATCGGGCTTAAAACCATACCGCTTGTGAAAAAATGGATAATTCCCCGAAACATTTATTCCTCCTGAAATTTCTTAACTTCGTTAATGATTATGCCGGAAGCCTTATTCACTTTGTTTTCATCGCTTCCTGAAACCCAAACGCGAATTTTCGATTCGGTTCCCGAGGGGTGCAAAACAACCCTTCCGATATCTTCCATCATTAAATTTGCCTCTTTTACCGCCGCTTTAACGCCCTCGTCATCGGCAGCGGCTTTTACCATTGCACGGTCTTTGACTTTAATATTGACAAACACGAACGGATCAAATTCAAAAAGCGGAAAAATCTCGCTTGCCGGACGTTTTTCTTCAATGATTGCAAGGCAGAGCATCAAGGCAACGGCCATACCGTCGCCGCTTCGGCAGTAATCTCCGGCAACGATATGTCCGGACTCCTCACCGCCTAAAGAGCATTGACACTCTTTCATCTTACGGATAATCGCGCGTTCGCCGACTTTGGTTGAAAAATACTCAAAGCCTTTATTTTTCATATAGTGTTCCAAGGCGGTGTTGGCCAAAACGGTGGAAACCAAAGCGTTGCCGCGATACAGACCTTTTTGTTTCAAATAACACGCCAAAAACGCCAAAAGTTCTTCGGCAGGGATTTTTTGCCCTTTATCATCACAAACCAAAATCCTGTCGCCGTCGCCGTCAACGGCAATTCCCAAATGGGCGTGGGAGCCTTTTACCGTCTCAAACAAAAGTTCGGGATGCTGCGAGCCGCAATCAAGATTGATATTATAACCGTCGGGAGTGTTGCCCAGAGTTATTACGCCCGCGCCGAGATTTTTGAACACCTGCGGCATAATGGAAGAAAAACAGCCGTTAGCGCAATCAAGCACGATTTTCAAACTCTTAAACGGATGCGGATTATCAATAAAAGCAGTTACTTTTCTTAAATATATGTCAAGAGCATTTTCGTTTTTAACTATGCGGCCGAGTTTATCGTTTAAGGGCAGAAAATCATCTTTTTCAATCATTTCCTCCAATGCGGAGGTAATCTCGTCCGAAAACTTGTCGCCTTGTGCATCAATGAGCTTAATACCGTTATCATAGTAAGGATTGTGCGAGGCAGTAATCATCACCGCCATGTCAACCGATAAGTCTTCGGCAATGGAAGTAATCGCCGGGGTCGGCAAAACCTCCAACCATATAACATCGACACCGGCAGATAAAAAACCTGCCGCCAGAGATGATTGCAGCATTTCACCGGAAATCCTCGTATCTCTTGCGATGGCAACTTTTTTATGTTGAGTGCAAATTTTCTGCCCGCAGGCAAGTCCCAATTTCAAGGCAAAATCTGCGGTCATCGGATATTGGTTGGCAACTCCGCGCACACCGTCGGTTCCAAACAATTTTCCTGCCATATTCATACCTCCAGAAGTTATTTTTTATTTCAATATACAAGCTTCATAAAAAAATAGCAATCAATAAAAAACAGGTTTCGTAAAATATTTTTTTAAGATGTTTATGTTTAAGAAAATGATTATTCACAAGGCGGAGCCGTCGGCTGTGCTTTTATTTCGGGCTTTATTTTCGGTTTGTAACAATTTGTAACAAGATGTTAAGAGCGTTTCGACAAAAATTGTGGTATTATCACAAAAGTTTCTAACAATCTCAAGGATTTCAAAATGGGAAAATTAAAAATTGCCGTTATCGGTGCCGGTATGATGGGCAAAAATCACATTAAAACCTACAAAAATATGCAGGATGTCGATTTAGTCGGCGTTTATGATATTTTCCCGGAGGCGGCAAAAGCGGCTGCCGAAACTTTCGGAGTCAAGGCTTTTTCCTCCATGGAAGAAGTTGCCAAAAAAGTTGATGCCGTAAGCGTTGTTACAACATCGGTTACTCATGCCGATGTCGGTGAGTTTTTCTTGAAAAAAGGCATTCATTGTATGATGGAAAAACCGCTTGCTACTTCAATAGAGGGGTGCCGCCGTTTAATTGATGCCGCAAAAAACAATAATGTTGTGCTGTGTGTCGGGCATATTGAACGTTTTAATCCTGCTGTGGAACAAATGTCCAAAATCCTCTCCGACACTTCTAAAATCCGCTCGCTGACTGCACAAAGAATGTCTGCCGCCTCGGGGCGCATTACCGATGTGTCGGTGGCTATGGATTTAATGATTCACGATGTTGAGGTAATTCAATCCTTGGTTAAATCGGAAGTCGTTGATGTTCAAGCCGCCGCGGTGAGAACTCCGGATCACGCGGACGGCAAGGATTATATCACCGCGGTTTTACAGTTTGCAAACGGTGTTACCGCCAATATCACCGCCAGCCGCATAACCCAAGCGCGGGTTCGCACATTAACGGTTACAACCGATACTAACTATATTGATATGGATTTTATCAATCAAAGCATAAATGTTCATTCGCAGGGACGTATGCCTTATGTTAATCAGGAAGAAATCCCCGAGTGGATGAATTACGGCTTAAAAGGCAGTGTCGAACAGCTTTTCATCCCCACCAATCAGCCGTTGCAGGCTGAACTTACCCATTTTGTGAAGTGCATTAAGGGAAGTGAAACACCGCGTATTACCGGCGAAGACGCTTTTAAGGCTTTGCAGGTGATTTGGGAGATTGAAAAGCAACTGGGATTTGCTAACTCCCAAGATACAAAGAATACAGTCGCTGCTTAAATGTCGCAGCGTTACAAAATAATTGTTGAGTATGACGGGACCAATCTTTTAGGTTGGCAAAAACAGCTTGACGGTGCAAGCGCACAGGAATATCTTGAACGCGCCGTGTTTGGTTTTTGCGCACAGAAAGTTGAGGTTTGCGGCTCGGGACGCACCGATGCCGGAGTACATGCCTTGGGACAGGTGGCGCACTTTGATCTTGATTTTGTAACTGATACTTTTCGCATTCGTGAAGCATTAAACGCCCATCTGCGAAGTATGAATGCTCCGGTCGCGGTTCTGTCGGTAGAAACGGTTGATAACGACTTTAACTCCCGTTTTTCGGCACAAAAACGCCGCTATATTTACCGAATAACCAACCGCAAAGCCCCTTTGATTATTGATAGATTCCGCAGTTGGTGGGTGTATGTGCCATTGAATGTTGAAAAAATGCGCCAAGGCGCGCAATTGCTTTTGGGCTATCACGATTTCACTTCTTTCCGTGCCGCCAAATGTCAAGCCAAATCTCCGCTCAAAACCTTGGATAAACTGGATATAAGCATTGCCGGTGAAGAAATTTTATTTACCGTGGAAGCGAAGTCCTTTCTGCATCATCAGGTGCGCAATATGGTCGGCACCCTAAAAATGGTCGGCGACGGACATTTATCCCCACAAGACATATCAACAATTTTGGAGTCCAAAAACCGTTCTTCCGCCGGTCCCACGGCTCCGGCACACGGACTTTACCTCGATAAGATATTTTATTAACGGAGAGGATTTTTTCTTCGCGAGCAAAGTCAAGCAATCTAGGCAAAACAATCCTGCCCAATTGTCGTCATGAACTCGTTTCAGGACCTCTAAAAAAAGATGCTGAAACAGGTTCGGATGACAAAATTAGTGTTTAGGGTTACTCTCCCAATTGTCGCCCTGAATAACCAAGCTGTCGTCCTAAATACCCCAATTGTCGTCCTGAACTCGTTTCAGGACCTCTAACCTAGATGCTGAAACAAGTTCAGCAAGACAAGCGGGAAAAATGCCTCCCCTTTACATCATGCCTCCACCGGCTTTACAGCCGGTGGTCAAGGCATCTCCCGAAATTTAGGCTCAATGCCTCCCCAAAAACCTCACCCTGCGGAATCGGATTAAGATTCCGCAGGGTTTTTGCTGATTTTAATTATGATTCGGGTGTATATTGGATAGTTACACTGCCGAAATTATAAACCTTAGGAGCAGGAACAACGCCATTATACGATATAATTCCTGTCACTGCGAATTCATAACCGCTAACATGATAAATACCTATAGCGGCTCCAAATTTATCGCCATATTCATCGCTGGGTATGACTGTGTCGTCTCTACCGCTTTCCTCAAATGACAGCACATTTAGATAGTTAGCGGGATTAGGAATATTGGCGGTAAATCGTCCTGCTGTCATAGAACTAGTACCGTAAGCTTTTTGAATTTCACATCCGTCAACCGATCCCCAGCAATCAACATCGTCATAAGTTTGACTTGGATCAATGGTCATAGTCCAGCTGATATTTTGCGTTACACTCAAGCTCACATCGTGGGCTATTGTTGCGGTAACGGTCATTGTGGCGGAATTGCCCGCGTAGGCAGCATAACTGCCAAGAGCAACTCCGGCAATGCCGAGCA
>JAFUYI010000060.1 GCA_017470585.1 Alphaproteobacteria bacterium
GACGACAATTGAGGTGTTCAGGACGACAGTTTGGTGATTCAGGACGACAATTGGAGCAAAGAATAATAAAAACTATAAAAATTTTGCTTTACAATCGCAATTTTTTATGCTAGGGTAAAAAGCGAAGCAGGGGAAATTCTGCTTTGAGGTGTTCCAACCTCTTATGTGCCATCTGTTAAGGATGTAAAATTCTTCTAACCTGAACTATGGTTGGAAGGTCGGGAAATATAAAGAATACTCGGCACTGTTGCACATAGCAGTTGGAAACTTCCAGCCACCTCTAGGGTTACGCCCCAAAGGTGGTTTTCTTTATAACTTTAGTAAAGGAAGTTTTTGTGATGAAAAAATATATTTTAATGCTCGGTGTGGCGAGTGTTGCTCTTGGCAGTTACGCCGCCTATGCTGCCAATTCGGCGACAATGACCGTTACCGCAACGATTGCCCACGATGTGAGCCTAACCAAAACCGGCGATATAAATCTTGGCACCATTACCATCAATCCGGCTTATAAGGAAGGAACGGTAGAATGGACTTATAATGAATCGGGCACAGCAAGTGTTACTTCAGGAGCAGACGGCATAGTTTCGATAGATACTGCAACTTTCGGCACATTTACCGCCAATGTTGCCAATCCTTCTGCTTGCGATGGAAGCCAGAGTTCCTGCTCCGGATTGAGTGTTGATGAGAGTATGTTCGGTCTTTTAGGAACTGATTATAGTACCTGTTATTTCGCAATCAAATACAGCGGAGAGGGGAATAGTTTTAAGGTTTATACGACCGAATGCTCTTATGCTGCAAATATAAGGATTCCTAAAGAAAATTCCGGTACGGCCAAAACTTTAACCATTTCTTACAACGCCGGTTAAAAAATATGCCGGTAACAAAAAGGCGGAATCTGAAGATTCCGTCTTTTTTGATTGGCGCGCTCCGGGCGATTCGAACGCCCGACCCACAGCTTAGAAGGCTGTTGCTCTATCCAGCTGAGCTAGGAGCGCGTAACGGATGTATAATTCGCATATTTTAGCAATTATGTCAACCCCTTTTATAGAGATTGTTGCAAAAAAATATAAAAACACTCTATGACAGCAATTCGGTTAAAAAAACTATCCGTATTGTGTTGAGCGGAAAAAGTTCATAAACTTCTGCAGACCCGATAATTCTTTGGCGGGAGCTTGTATTTCCGGTGTGTCGGATGTTTTTTGCCGGGCGGCAATGTCTTCGCAATTGTAGTGTCGCTCGGTAAAGTTATATTCAATAGCAGGCGATGTCATTCCTCCTTCTGCTCCCAAAGTTTCGCGGCGTTGCTGCAGTCTGGCATGATCTGCACGCATGGAAGCAAGTATATCCGCGCGTTCAATGCTCTCGGTATTGCGGCGTTCGCGGAAGGCTGCAATGCGATCCTGAATGGAATTATGTCTGCTTTGCATATTCTGCGATAATTGCGAGAGTTCATAACCGGCTTGCTGTTCGGAAGAATGATCATCTGTTGTGGGATGCTGTTCGGTTGTTGTTTGCGGACTTTCTTTAAGTTCAGCGGATAAAGTTGCTTGGTTTGTGTCGTTATTCTCTTCAACCTCAAACATACCTTTATCCCGCGCTGCCGCCAAAAGTTGCTCATTGCTCATCTGTTGATAGTGAGTAACGGCATTTTGCTTGGTTATCTCCGAGGTTGGTATAATATAACACGCCTCGTTTCGCCAATAGTTGAGCCTGCCTGCGACAGCTTCCCCGTTGCCGGCAGAATATGTAACTTTCTTATTTTCATCAACATTTGCCCTTATACAATGGTAAGCCTGGTTATCACTCGGATCAATCAGCAATATCATATCGCCGTCTTTAAGTTTGGGCGTGCCGTCAGGATTACATCTTATCAGACCGGTTGTGGGATCATAGCAATCGGAAACTTTGGCATGGTATGAGCCGATGCTTTGATTTTTGAAAACAGATCTTGCATTAGCACACGACAGACCTATATCGGGCATAATGGAGTAGCCTAAATCGCCGTTGGCTTTGAGACAGGCACTTCTTTGCAATCCTATGCAATAGGGAAGAGCCCCGTTTCCGATTCCCAAGAGCTGATTGGCATATTTTTTGCGGTAGAAACTGCTTTGATTTTCGGCGGTTTTATTAAAGGAATTAATTTGTTTAAGAGTCAATTTTTGCCCGGGATGCTCTTTCATCCATGCGGACATCTTGCTTGCGGCAAACTTTTCACCTTTGTCGTCAAACTCTTTTTGATGACCTTTAATATTTTTTATACTATCAAGGGCATGTTCTCCCTGACATTTAACAAACTGTTCCGAATCGTAGGAAGATATAGCCTCTATCAATGCTTTGCGTTGTTCGGCAGTTATATTTTCGGGGGCAACATCAGCCAATTCGGCAAGATTGCAAGTTTCCGGTGCAGACATTATCTTTACTCCCATAAAATTATATGTTCATTATACCACAAAGCTCATCAATCGGGTAGGCTTTTTGTGTTACAAAAAAATGACAATTTATTATCAAACGAATGATTGCTGTATTAAACCCGCCAAAAAGCAAAAATGTCCGGACATTTTTGCCGGACATTTCAGCGGATAGGACAATTACTTCAAATATCTTCTTGCCTCGTCTAACTCTTCTTGCGTATCAATATCGGCGGGAGCGGACTGATTGAGTTTTAAGTTCTCGACCAAGAGAGCGCGTATTGTCATACCGTTTTCGAGTGCGCGAAGTTGTTCCAGCGATTCTCTTTTTTCCAAAACTCCGAGAGGAAGCGAAACAATTTTTCGTAAAGATGAGGCTTTGTAAACATAAATGCCGATATGGTGATAAAAATCTTTATTCTCGCACTTCTCGGGATTGCGGATATAGGGCGCGCCGGCGCGGGTAAAATACAAACATCTGCCTTCACTCTCGCCGTTTCTTAATCCCATAACGATTTTGACATTATTCGGGCTGTCAATTTCTTCTTGGGTCTTAAAAATCATTCCGACGGTGGCAATATCGCACCCTGTATTCTCAACAATTTTAATCAGGCGATTGTTGATTTCGGGATTGACATTGACAGCATCGCCTTGAAAATTAACCACAATATCATATTTATTTCCATCGGGGTCAATTTCTTTTAAGGCGGCGGCGATTCTGTCGGTGCCGGAGGGAAGATTCGGATCGGTTATCAACGCGGGCGCACCGAATTTTTTACACTCCTCAATAATAACCTCATCACCGGCGGCAACATAAACATCAC
This sequence comes from Alphaproteobacteria bacterium, assembly GCA_017470585.1. Classification (GTDB taxonomy): domain Bacteria; phylum Pseudomonadota; class Alphaproteobacteria; order RF32; family CAG-239; genus JAFUYI01. The sequence goes on from JAFUYI010000060.1 coordinate 3,233, forward strand.
CGGGAACATACTTTTTAACATTTTCATAAACTCTTTGCAGCAGGGTTTTGCCGTTAATATCAAGTAACGGCTTGTTGGGCAGACGGGTTGAAGCCATTCTTACCGGAATCATTGTAACGATTTTAGACATCTCATCTCCAATTATAGTTCTTGCAAATATCTAATCTATATACTATAACATCGCATAAGAAAAGGATAAAGACTATGCAGGTGGATATTTTTGATTTTGAATTGGACAGGGATTTAATTGCCAAAGAACCGGCAAATCCCAGAGATACATCGCGTTTGCTTGATTTGAGCGTTGAGGATAGAATTGCCGATCGCCGTTTTTTCGAGTTGCCCGATTTATTGCAAAAAGGCGATGTGTTGGTTTTTAACGATACCAAAGTTATTCCGGCGCGACTCTATGGCGCAAGGGGAGAAGCCAAGGTGGAAGTAACGCTGTACCGTCCACTTGACGGTCAGTCTTGGCATTCTTTTATAAAAAACGCCAAGCGTTTGCATATCGGCGATGAGATTAAGTTTTACACTGATGAAATCTCCGTTGAACAAAGCGATTTTAATGCCGAAGTTATACAAAAAAACGGAGAGGAAGGCGTTTTAATTCGTTTTAATAGTCCGGCTGATATTTTGGCGGAAAAATTAAAACAATACGGACTTATGCCGCTTCCGCCTTATATTAAGCGCGACAAACCGACTGCCGGCGGAATTTGGGATAAATACAACGATAAGGAAAATTACCAAACCATTTACGCCCGTTATGAGGGAGCCGTTGCCGCGCCGACTGCGGGGCTGCATTTTACAAAAAAAGTATTTGAGGCTTTGGATAAAAAGGGCGTGGAAAAAGTTTTTGTTACTCTTCATGTCGGAGCCGGAACGTTTCTGCCGGTTAAAACCGAGGACACCAAGGACCACAAAATGCACGCCGAATACGGCGAGATAACGATGCAAGCCTGCGAGGTTATCAATCGCGCTAAAAGGGAGGGACGGCGCATTATTGCCGTCGGCACCACTTCGCTTCGACTGCTTGAAAGTGCCGCCGATGAAAAGGGTGTATTACATCCGTTTGAAGGCTCAACCGATATTTTTATCACTCCGGGCTATAAATTTAAGATGATTGATATGATTATCACCAATTTTCATCTTCCGAAGTCAACGCTTTTTATGCTTATATGTGCGATTGCGGGTATTGACAGGATGAAAAAAGCTTATCAGCACGCCATTGAAAAAAAATATCGTTTTTATTCTTATGGGGACAGCTCAATCATCAAATGCGTAAATAAAATTTAAACTTATCCGAGCTATTATGAGGCGCGAAAGGATTGGTATCATGAAAAAATATGCTTATTATCTGCGGCAAATTGCGCCTTTGTTGCAAAACTCTTGGCTGGCGGCGGCAATTTTGCTTTCCGGAATAGGCTTTTTTATGTTTTGTTCTCCCTTTGAAGAACATACCCAAAATATCCTTCATATCGGCTTTTTTATGCTCAATCTTTTAAGCATCGGCATTCTTGCCCAGTATAACCGCAACCGCCCGTTGTTTTTTGTGATTGTGATTATGCTTGCATATATGCTGATAAACTACTTCAAATTTGCACACGGCGTAATTTATTATTTAACTCCGGAATATATCAATTTGGTGTTCTTGACGGCGGCGGGAATGTTGTTTTTTTTCTTTTTGCCGAATCGTCCTTTTTTTTCTTTTGATACCGCTAATTTTTTGATTGTTGTGTTTGCCGCCGTTTTTTTGGGCGAGATTTTAAGCTCCCTGCAGATTAAGCTTGATTTTAACGCGGAAAGCGAATACGGACACGGTCTGCAGATTTTCGGACTGTCGTTTTTATGGCTGGTCGTTTCGATTATGCTTTTCTGCGCTTCCATAAAAGACGATATTGTTGACTGCGCGATTGTTTATGCCGCGATAAGCACCATGATTGGTTTTTATTTTTCTGCTGACAGCTCGGCGTTGGTGCTGTTCTTTTTTGTGGCTGCGCTTATAGTACTTGGCTGTGTTGTCAGAAGTGTTATCTTTTATGTCCGTAAAGACCCTGCCACCGGACTTGACAACGGCAATACTTTCTTAAAAAAAGCCGCCAAATTACCGCATAAATACGGTCTGGGGATTGTTTGTGTGGGGGATTACAAGCATTTATTGCAGGCGTTCCGCAAACACGAAATCGGCGATATTATGAAGATGGTCGGCAAGAAAATTCTTGAGCTTGAACCCGATGTTAAATTGTATCGCTGTACTCCCGATGAATTTGTGCTTATTTTTCCCAACGCCGAAAAAGGTACCTCTGCGGAGAAAGTTGAGAAAATACGCAGTCAAATCGGAGCCTCGGAATTTATTTTAAATCGGGTCAAACGTCCGATAAAAATCACCGTAACCTGCAGCGTTGTTGATAAAAAACGCAGTGATGCCAATGTCAGCGATGTTTTTATCCGTGCGCACAGGATATTGCAGAGAGGATATAAATTTACCCAAAATATCACTTTGACGGAGTAGAAACGGCGCGGTAAAGGAGATAAAATCCGAATAAAAGTATCGGTATTGATAATAACTGCCCCATAGTTAAGCCGAAAATTAAAAATCCCAGTTGTTCGTCGGGCTGCCTAAAATATTCAAGAACTATCCTAAAAGTGGCATACATAATGACAAACAAAGCGGATATTGCTCCCCGATGATTGCGGAAATATGCTTTTTTCCATAACAGGTTAAGCACAATAAAAATAACCAATCCTTCGGCGCAGGCCTCGTAAAGCTGGGAAGGATGGCGGGGGAAATAACCGCCGTTCGGGAATCTCACCGCCCAAGGCACATCGGTTACGCGTCCCCAGAGTTCATCATTGATAAAATTGGCGATTCTGCCGAAGAAAA
>JAFUYI010000061.1 GCA_017470585.1 Alphaproteobacteria bacterium
GAACTTGTTTCAGGACCTTTAAAATAGATGCTGAAACAAGTTCAGCAAGACAAGCGGGGTACTGTCCCTCCCGATGTCAATGCCTATTTTTTGCCTCTTTCTCTCTCGTCCCCTCCGAGCGGAGCAACTATTCGCCATGTCAAAGCCAAACTTGTTTCGGAATCTTTTTTTTGAGGTCCTGAAACAAGTTCAGCAAGACAAGAGCGAGGCGATTGAGGGACATAAAAAGAAAGAAGCGAAAACTTTTAAATTTCTTCTTTACATTATTGATTTTTTATGTTAGCTTAATCTTGAAGTGAGTGAAAAGTCACTTTGAGGTCTGATAGCCTCTTCCTTGACATCGGTAAGCGATGTAAAATCTTCCTGCTATAATGGTTGGAAGGCTTGTAGAATAAGTTGGTAACAACAAATATACGGCACTATTTCAAGGAATAGTTATCAGCTTCCAACCACCTCGCGGGTCTTTAATACCCAACAGGTGGTTTTTCTTTATAACTTTAATAAAAGAAGGAAGTTTGAATATGAATAAATATATTTTAATGCTCGGCGTTGCCGGAGTTGCTTTAGGCTCTTATTGCGCTTACGCCGGAAACTCGGCAACTATGACAGTAACCGCGACCATAGCCCATGATGTGAGTTTAAATGTAACAAGGAATATCAGCTGGACAATGACTATTGATCCAAGTCAAACTTTTGGAGATATTGACTGTTCCGGAGATGTTGACGGCTGTGAAGATTATAGCTATTACGGCGTTATCTCCGGTTCTATGATGGCAGGACGATTTACCGCTAATATTCCTAATTCCGCTAACTATGAAAATGTGCTGTCATTTGAGGGAAGCGGTAATCGTTACATAGTCATACCCAGCGATGAATATGGCGATAAATTTTTTGCTCATATAGGAATTAACCATGTAAGCGGTTATGAGTTTGCAGTAACAGGTGTGGCGCAGTATAGTGGTGTTGTTCCTGCTCCTAAAGTTTATGATTTCGGCAATGTAACTATTCAATACACTCCAGAGTCGTAATTAAAATAACCTGATTACCAACCCTGCGGAATTTTAATCCGATTCCGCAGGGCGGTTATCAGTATTTTTCATATTGCCACATCAGTTCCAAACTTTTTTAAGTTGATAATAAGATTGTAATGAAACATAGCAGAAGAAACGTCGAAATATAACATTGGTATGGAGAGCATAAGCAATAATATGCAAGAGCAAGAAAAGCATATCAAACTTTCAAACTCGGTGAAAAACGCCCTCTTCAATCGGCGGAAGAAAGGAGCTGCGGCGACCGACTACAAACTCAAGGCTATCCACCCTTGCCAGCAACGGTCCTTTGCGGCAGCAAAGAATCATTTCATCAATTTTTTCTTCTTCTCCGCTCATTAAGACTGTAACGCTGCCATCGGCCTCATTATGCACCCAGCCGGAAATTCCGCCGATTCTTTGTGCCTCATTTACGGCGAACCGCCGGAAGCCGATACCTTGCACCCGACCTTTGATTTTTATATAAACTTCTTTCATTTTCTTAAGAATTGCTCAATATCGGAAAGTTCATTTTTGACGACCTGCCGTCTTTGTTCCGCCAAATCATCTATACCCCAGCGTTCCGCCTGATATAATTCTTCCAAGTAGGCTGCCTTATAAGCCTGTTCGGCGTTAATCTCTCCTTTAACAAGAGCCGCCGCCAGCAATTCCGATTTCATATTTATTGAAGCCAGATAAAATGCCGCTAATTCTTTATCGTCCATATCTTCCATAAATTTTTTAAGATTAGCCGCGGATGTATCGCTTTGTTCATTGACGTTTAAGTCATTGTTTGCCACATATCCGACATTCAATGTTTTATCCGCCCATTTCAGGACCGGTGCCCAGAGTTGTTCCTGTTTTTGGGCAAGACCGCTGTTTTTATCCCAAAACAAAAGCGAATCTGTTTTGGAAAACTGCACGAGTTTGCCGATAACATCATCGCGATGTTCTTTAATATCGCTTATTGCCTGTGCTAATTTATCTTTTGTCATTTATTTATCTTTCTTGGTTGTAGGCAAAATATTGTTTAACAGACCTTTTGCCGAGTTTTTAATATCTTTGGCCCCGGATTTAACCATATTAACACTGTCATTTACCATATCGGAGGCTCCCTGATAGGTCTTTTGCGCCGCATTGGCTACGCCCGTCGGCTTGGCAAATTTATCTTTATAGATACTTCCTTCCAAAGCCGTATAACACGGAGCCGCATCTTTATCCAGCAATAACTGCGCACCGGCTGATACACCTCCGGTCAAAGCCACTCCGGCAATAGCTTTGAGTGCATTGTTTTGGTCAATGGCAATGGAGGGTGACTGCAGAGTTCCCTTAATTTTGAAGAGATTGGTCAACGCCTGCATAACACTCACATCGGCGAGGCTGTCTCTGTATGCGTTTATGCTGATGTCAATTTTATCGTTATGAAGATTCAAAGTACCGTTTCCGACCACATCAATTTTATCGGTATCAACCGCAATACCTTTTTTGAAATTGATTTTGCCATTTACAAAATCTCCTCTTACTACCGCGCATTGCAGTTCAGCATCTTCGGCTTTTTCGGTATTGATATTAAGGACATTCAAGAGCTGTGTAATAAAGCTGTTGGCTAAAATTTTAAGTTTTCCGCTTTTAAGTTTGGTTTTTTCCGCGACAGCGACAAGTTCTCCGTTCAAAGTATCGGCAAGTGCGCGATATGTCGCCCCCTCCCCTTTTAAGTCAAAGTAAGTTTGCGTAATTCCTCCGGAAACAATACCGAATTTTCCATCCCCCGCATAGTTTAAGACCGGAGCAACTTCCGTCAGCAAAACATTTTCACTTTTTCCCTTCACGGCAAGCGATTTTTTAAGAGCATTTGCCTGTGCGGTCAAGTCAACCGTTCCATCTTTTATATTGAAAAACAGTTTATTGACATTTAAAATCCCCTTGTTCAATACAGCGGAAACCAAAACATTATTCAGGCGTAACTCCGGATTGACAATCAGTTGAGCAATTTTTAAATTCACATCGGCATTTAGTTTTTGCAATAACTCAAATGGTATGCGATCATTAGGAATAAGATTTGAGGCGTGCGCCGATTTGATAATTTCAAAATGCCAAGCCGTGGGTGAATTGCGGTTAAATACGCCGACATCAAATTTTTCGGAGTTTAAATCAGCCTTAACCGATGGCAATTTTCCCGAAATATCGGCATTTACTTTGCCTTTGATGATATTTTTAACTATGTTTAATTCTTTAATATCAAGAGCAACACTTTGCAAATTCGCCGTGCCGGTTCCTATCAGTGTGGTTTCGGGAGCATTCATATTACCGGCGGGGTTATAAATATTATAATCAAATGAAGCATTAAGCTTATCCCCAAGCAGATTTTTGATTTTGGCATTGACAACGGCTTTTATTCCAAGAGCTTTCACATCCATACTGACCGGATATTCACTCTTCCCCGAGAGAAGAGCCGAAATCGAGCCGAAATCACCTTTTCCCGCTATGTCAAGTCCGTTATAAGAAACATCCCACACAAGATTTACGGGGGCATTCATTCCTTCACCGGAAAGGGCTATATTCTTAATTTTAAGATTAAGATTTGAATTGTCTTTATGGGTGTAATAATTAACCTCTCCGTTATCTATCAAAACTTCTTTAAGCGAAAGTTCCGATATACCCGCCAACGGCGATGAGTTTTCCTGCGCGTATGCCGATTTTATAATCCATGAGGTTTTAGGCTGTGAATTTTCTTGCGGTTTCAGTTCAATATCCCAGCTGTTTTTCCCGTCTTTTGAAGTTTCAAGCCAAATCTGCGGCGATTTTAAGATGACTTTATCAATAATCACCTGTTTGGAAATAAGCGGAAGAAGGGCAATTTTTAATTCCAAAGTCTTAACCGTTGCCATCTGCGGATTTTTTGCCCATTCGGGATTGGCAAAGCTTATATCATTAAGCACAACCGTAGGTATAAGCGAAACACCCAAATCGGCATTGCCTGCGATACTCAACTTACGTCCGGTCTGCTCATAAACGATTTTTTCGGTCATACCTTTATATTTATTGAGGTCAAAATTTTGCAAAAAAACATAAGCGGCAACACCTACAACCAAAATTAAAACCGTTAAAATCAAAAAAAGCCATTTTAAAAATCTCATTTTCTACTCCTTAAAACTCAAACCGGATGCTTTAATATCATCGGCAAAATATGCTCCCAACGGGGCGGTGATTATTTTCTTTTCTTTATATATGAATGATAAATCGATTTTATAGGCATGTAAATGCAATTTGTCAACAAACAGCGAATATTTTTCATTTCTGTCAGAATATTTATCATCACCTATAATCGGACAGCCTATGGAGGCAAGATGAACGCGTATCTGGTGGGTACGCCCCGAAAGAGGATTTAACTCCAAAAGCGAAAATTTTTCTCCGATACTGTCAATCACTTTGTAAAGAGTTACGGCACTTTGTCCGTCATCGGAAACGTGCATTTTCTCCCCGATTTTGACAAGCGATGAAGATATTTTCCCCTCACTTTTTTTAGGACAGCCTTTAACCAACGCCAAATAGGTTTTGGTGATTTTATGCTCACGGAATGCTTTTGTTAAAAGCTCCGCCGCCTTGCGATTACGCGCCAGAATCAAAACACCGCCGGTATCTTTATCCAAACGATGCACCAACTTGGGACGTTCTTCATTTTCAAACATCAACGCACTCAAAAGACCGTCGATATGATGATAAGTATTGGTTCCGCCCTGCACTGCCAAACCGGACGGTTTATTGATGGCAATAATATTTTCATCCTTATAAATAACCAGCGACTGTATAAACTCCGCCTCTTTTGCCGAGATGGCATTGCTTTTTTTGGCTTCCCCCTCATCACCTTTTAAGGGAGGGATTCTGATGGTTTGAAAGGATTTCAGCCGTGTGGAAGCCTCGGCACGCATTCCGTCAACTTTTATTTGTTTGGTGCGCAATAATTTTTGCAGTCTGCCCATGGTGATGTTGGGATAATACTTCAAAAACCAGCGATTAAGTCTTATTCCGTCGTCAATTTCTTTTACTTTTATCGATTCAACCGACATTTACTGTTCCTTGTTTTTATTTTTTTCGTAACGCAATTTATCAAAATATTCGATACGCTTTTTGATTTCTCTTTCAAAGCCTCTTTCAACCGGAAAATAGAGCTTAACTCTTTTCATCCCTTCGGGAAAATAATCCTGTCCCGAAAAACCGTCCTCAAGATCTTGATCGTAAACATACCCGTCGCTGTAACCGAGTTGTTTCATCAACTTGGTCGGAGCGTTCAAAATGTGTTTCGGAGGCATTAAAGAGCCGGTTTTTTTGGCTAATTCAAAAGCTTTGTGCATGGCCTTATAAACTCCGGCAGACTTCGGTGCCGTGGCAAGATAGGCAACCAACTGCATAACCGCCAAATCTCCCTCGGGGGAACCAAGCCTTTCATAAGTCTCCCAGCAGGATATGGCTTGATTGACGGCATTGGGATCGGCCAAAGACACATCCTCAATAGCAAAACGCGTCAAGCGGCGCAACAGATACTTGGCATCCTCTCCGGAATTAAGCATTCGCGCCGCCCAATAGAGAGCCGCATCAACATCTGAACCTCTCAACGATTTATGAACAGCGGATATTAAATTATAATGTCCGTCCCGCCCCTTATCATAAATCGGCGCACGAGAGCGGATAATATTGATTACATTGTCCTTGTTAAAAGTTTCTCCCTCTTTGGCATAATTAAATACGCTTTCCGCCATATTAAGGATATACCGCCCGTCACCGTCGGCGGTGTTTTTCATAAATTCTCTGGCTTCTTCATCAAGAGGAAGTTTTCGTCCCATCTCTTTTTCGGCGCGCTGCAGCAAAATTTCAAAATCATCGGAATTCAAGCGGTTTAAGACAAAAACCTGACATCTTGATAATAACGCCGCATTGAGTTCAAATGAGGGATTTTCGGTGGTGGCTCCGACCAAAATTATTGTTCCGTCCTCCACATAGGGCAAAAAACCGTCTTGCTGTGATTTGTTGAAACGGTGAATTTCATCAACAAACAAAAGCGTGCCTTTGCCTTGATTGGCACGACGGTCAATCGCGTATTGAAAAACACGTTTCAAATCGGCAACTCCGGAAAAAACCGCCGAAATCTGTTCAAAATACAAATTGGTATGTTCGGCAATCAATCGCGCAATTGTGGTCTTGCCGCAGCCGGGAGGTCCCCATAAGATAAATGAGCTTATTTTTTTGGTTTTAACCATACGCCCCAAAGGGGCATCATCGCCGACAACGTGATCTTGCCCGACAACTTCCGACAGGCTCTGCGGGCGAAGACGATCCGCCAAAGGACGTTTTATTGTGGAAGAAAACAGCGTGTCATCCATTATTTTTTCCTATCTCTGATACGCATTGCGGTCACGGGAAATGGTCTGCCGCTGTTTTTCGCGGCGGCGGTTTTCAAGTTCGCGGCGTTTGCGTTCCTCAATAAGTTCGCGCAATTCCTGCTTGTTGGCACGATTTTGCGCACGGATATATTCAAGCGAATCCTTGTCGTCAACCGGTGCTTTATCGGAAGAGGCAACCGCATCGTGAATCTTTTTGCCGAATTTGACGAGTTTTTCAACATCCATTCCCTTAAATCCGCCGACATCAATGATTCCTACCTGCTTATGTCCGTTTAAGAAAAAGTCTGTAAAATCAATATTCAACCCCGGACGAGGTTTGCGTTTTTTGGGGGCGAGAATGCGCTTTAACTCATCAGCCGAAGGGACTCTGCCCAAAGCTTGCGCAATCTGTTCGGGAGTAATTATGCACTCGCTTAAATCAAGCTCCATAATATTAACGCCGCTGAAATCAACTCCGGTAAAATCGACTCCGCGGAGATTAACCTTTGACAAGTCAATTTTGCGCAAATCAAGCATTGTCAGGTTAATGCGCGTAAGATCAAGTTTTTCGGGATAATATTTGGCAACAAATTCTATAAGCTGCTGCAACTCTTCCAAACTTATGCTGTCAATTTCTATATCAAGCAGAACGGCATCTTGGAAAAAAGCATCGGTAAAGGTAACATTTTTTAGGATTGCGCCGGAAAAATTGGTGCCGATAATCTGCGCACCGGCAAAAGTGGCTCCGGTCAAATCTGCGTTTGATAAATCGGTATTGGTGAGGTTAGCTCCCGAAAAATCGGCACCACGCAAGTCTGAACCGCAAAAATTCACCCCCGAAAGATTAGCGGCGGAAAAATTGGCATCCCGCAGATTTTCATGGTCAAACTCACCGTTTTCAAGGTTTTTACCGTTAAACTCAATGTTTAAAAGCGGCAAGTCCTCTTCATCTTCATCACTAAAAGATACCGCGTGCCATCCGCTTGAAGAAGATGAAGAAGAAGGTTTATCATCAACAGGAAAGCTTGATTCATCGTCGTCATCGCCCTCCTCGTCATCATCAAAATCATCATCTTCATCAAAATCATCACTGTTTACATCATCGGAAGAATCATCATCATAAAATCCCGCCTGTTCGGCAAAGTCCGCCTCCAAATCTTCATGAGGCGGAAAAGAATCATCCTCCTCCAGAAACTGATCTTCTATCGGCTCCAAATCTTCCGCGAAAGCCATTTCCGCCCGCGTTTTATCGCGGATGGCTTTTAACTCGGCAATTTTGTCTTCTTTAGCAACCATTTTTAGTTTTTGCCTTATATTTTGGACGACTAAAGCTTATAATAACTTAAAAATTATTATTTGACAAATATTTTATGCAAAATTAAGCAATATTTTTATTTGCAAGTATTGTTCCGACCCAAAAAATCCTTACACCGAGATAATCTCGCCGTATATTCCCCTGCCTTCCAACCACTAAGATCTGATATATCAAGTTATGTCTTGAGTAAACGTCGATTACGAGGCTGTCAGACCTCAAAGCGGCTTTTCATTCACTTCAAAATTAGGCTAGCATAAAAAATTGCGATTGTAAAGAATAATAATTTTATAGTTTTTGCTTTTTCATTTTTCCCGTTTCCTCCTTCCTCCCGCTGTCAATGCCTATTTTTTGCCTCTTTTTCTCCGTCATGCCTCGAAAGCAACCGTACGGTTGCTTTCGTCAAGGCATCCCCTGAAATTTAAGCGCATTGCCTCTCAAAACTTCACCCTGCGGAATTGGATTAAAATTCCGCAGGGTTGGTAATCAGGTTATTTTAATTACGACTCGGGTGTATATTGAATAGTTACACTGCCGAAGTCATAAACTTTAGGAGCCGGAACAACATCATGATAATACGCTGTTCCTGTTACCGCAAATTCATATCCGCTTACATGGTCAATCAATATACTGGCAACAAACTTATCCCCGTATTCATCGCTGTCTATGCGCATGAAATAATCACCGCTTTCCTCAAATGACAGCACATTTAGATAGTTAGCGGGATTAGGAATATTAGCAGTAAATCGTCCCGGTGTCATAGAACCGGAAATAACACCTCCATCGTCTTCTATTTCACAGCCGTCAACCTCTGAGGGACAATCAACATCGCCACTTGTTTTACTTGGATCAATGGTCATAGTCCAGCTGATATTCCTTGTTACATTTAAACTCACATCATGGGCGATTGTGGCTGTTACAGTCATTGTGGCGGAATTAGCCGCGTATGCGCAATAACTGCCTATGGATACAGCGGCAATGCCGAGTAATAAAATATATTTGTTCATAGTTTAACGTCCTTTTCATATTAAAATTTAAGATGAAAAGCTGCGCCCGTGAAACTCAAGAGGCGCAGCCGGATGTTAGCAACTATGATTTACAATAGTCCCACATATTAAGCTTTGACAGCATATTCTGCGGGCATCCGGCTGCATAATAAAGCCAGACTGCCGATTTATGTTTCGGCACAAACAGTAAACCAGAGGTTGCTAAACCCCAAAGCAAGAATCTCTCGCTTCAAGTTTAAGCTACCACATCATGCAATTTGAATCAAGCAAAAATTAAAAAAATGAAGAATTTTATAGTTTTTTATTATTCCCCGCCCCAATTGTCGTCCTGAACTTGTTTCAGGACCTCAAGATGCTGAAACAAGTTCAGCATGACGTTGGGAGAGTGAGCCTAAATACCATTTTTGTCATCCTGAACTCGTTTCAGGATCTCAAGAAAAAGATGCTGAAACAAGTTCAGCAAGACAAGCGGGGTGCTGCCCCTCCCGCTGTCAACCGCCGAGCTTGACTTTGGTATCAGGTCTATAAATAAGCAAATTGTTTTACCTGGACGCCGCATCAAGTGCGGCGTGACATAGGAGGAAAAGGATGCTGCATCGAGTGCGGCGTGATAAGTGGGGACTTGATGGGCAAAAGACCCCCATGATGTAAGGTTGCACTTGTCCCGTGCGAAGTGGGAACAGAGAGTGGATACAAAAATCGGGCGGGGATAAAATCCTCGCCCGATTATGTTTATGGTCAGTAAATTATTGATCCAAGAAAGAGCGCAGTTTGCGTGAGCGGCTCGGGTGTTTGAGCTTACGCAGAGCTTTTGCCTCAATTTGGCGGATGCGTTCCCTTGTTACATTAAACTGTTGTCCCACTTCTTCCAAAGTGTGATCGGTATTCATTCCGATACCGAAGCGCATTCTCAAGACTCTTTCTTCGCGCGGTGTGAGCGAAGATAAAATTCTGGTGCAAGTTTCTTTCAAGTTGGAATGAATTGCCGAATCCAAGGGCTGCAATGCACTCTCATCAGGAATAAAATCGCCCAGTGAGGAGTCGTCTTCATCACCGACCGGAGATTCCAAACTTACCGGTTCTTTGGCGATTTTCATAACCTTGCGAACTTTTTCAAGCGGCATGGAAAGACGCGCCGCCAACTCCTCGGGAACCGGCTCGTGTCCCATCTCTGCCAGCATCTGCCGAGATGTGCGTACCAGTTTATTGATGGTTTCAATCATATGTACCGGAATACGGATTGTCCGCGCTTGGTCGGCAATGGAGCGGGTTATCGCCTGTCGTATCCACCAAGTTGCGTAAGTTGAAAATTTATAGCCGCGGCGGTATTCAAATTTATCAACCGCTTTCATCAAGCCGATGTTACCTTCCTGAATCAAATCCAAGAACTGCAATCCGCGGTTGGTATATTTTTTGGCAATCGAAATTACCAAACGGAGGTTGGCCTCAATCATTTCTTTTTTGGCGCGGTCCGATTCTCGCTCGCCCTTTTTGATAGTATCAACCATACGGCGGTATTCGTTAATCGGTAAACCGCATTCCTGTGCCATCTGTGCGATACTGTCGCGAAGCTCGGTAATTTCTTTACGGTATTTAGTTACAAAATCCTGCCAATGTTTATCTTTCTTTTGAGAAATTTTTTCAATCCACATCGGAGATAATTCCGAATGCTGATATTCCGCCAAAAAGTCCTCACGTTTGATTTTGCAGGAAAGCGCGTAACGAAGGAGTTTTCCCTCTAATCCCATCAGGCGTTTGTTAATCTCGTTCAATTGCTCTACCAGCTGTTCTACGCGTCCGGTGTTAAGATAAATCGAACTCATCAAATCAACCAGTTCACTCTTGATATGCACATACTGTTTTTCTAAAGAAGAACGGATGGTTGTGCCGGAAATAATCGCTTGAATACGGCGGCTTTGAATTTTTTTCAAGTCGTCATAATATCCGGCAATAAGGTTTAACTTTTCAAGCACCCGATCACGGAAAGTGTTTTCCATAGCCGTAATCGACATGGTGGTATGAGTGTTAATGTCATCATCCGGATCTTCGACCGGAGTCGGTTCCTCATCATCTTCACTCGGATTTTCGGGATTTATTTCGTCTTCATCTTCTGCAGGATCCTCAACGATTCCCTCAAGATCAATATCTTGGCGCATATCCTCGTCGGTTTCATCGAGGTTGCTGGCATTGTTGGTAATTTCGGCGCGCACTTTGGCAAATCCGGCTTCGGAATTGGCGGAATCATCCTCATCAAAAACAATCGCTTCCGGATCATCGCCGTACATCATTTCCAAGTCAATCACATCGCGGAGCTGGATTTTTTCTTCCAGCAGGTCATCACGCCATGAAGCAATCGCTTTAATGGTCATCGGGCTTTCGCACAAACCGTCAATCATAACCGTTTTGCCGGCTTCTATTCGTTTGGCAATGGCAATTTCACCCTCACGGGAGAGAAGTTCGACATTGCCCATTTCTTTTAAGTACATCCGTACCGGATCATCAAAACGACCGATTTCTTTTTCGTCAAAATTCCCGCTTTCATCATAATCGCCGGTGCTTTCTTCCGCCTCATCGGCATCGGGATTGTCATTTTCCGAATCGGAGATTATATTTATGCCCATATCCGATATGGCCGCCATAATATCTTCAATCTGTTCAGATGTCTCTTTCTCGGAAGGAAGCGCGCGGTTGAGTTCCTCAACCGTTATATACCCGCGGTTCTTTCCCTTTTCCAGAATGCGTTTGAGCGCACTTCCGAAACTGTCCAACAGCGGCGTTTCCGGAGCGTCGCCCTCATAAAAATCTTGATTTTCTGTATCTGACATATCTTTTCCCAAAATCGATTTTAGTCTGTCCCGAATCATCGGGACAAAATTTTGCTAGCCGAGTCATTTTACTTATTTTAGGGTATTTGTCAATATATATGCTTAAAAAAAATTAGGAACTTAAAACAATCCCCAGGAGATATAATCATATTGTAAAAAAAATATCACCGTTTTAATATAAAAAAACTAAAAACTATGGAGACTTTATTGATGAAAATCAGAACTATTGCTTTGGTTTCTTGTTTGTTGCCGATTGCCGCGCAAGCAACCGAGACCGATTATCATTCACTGCGTGCCAATTTCCGCCGTGTGGCGTTGGAAATGGCTTCAACCGAAGTGCAGAATGCCAAATATTATTCCGATAACCCTAATTCACAGTTGAGTGCCGACAGTCAAACCATGATTAAAGGTGTTATGGATTTTGTTTTGGAATATGAACAGCCGCAATGGCAGTGGAATAACAGCCTGTTTGCCGAATACGGACGCACCAAACTGCGCCCGAATGACGGGGAAACTACAACCAGCGAGGATTCCGATAAAATTTTATTAACTACCGATTATAACCGTAAAATGTGGCGTTTTGAAAAAGACAATGCCGATGTAGGACCGTTTGCAAGCCTTGCTTATCAAACCGAATTTAAGGCCAATAAGCCCGCGCCTTTGCAAAAAATCATCCGCGGTAAAAGCGGTTTGAAAATTTTTAACGGTACGATAATCAAAGAATTGTATGCCGCGGCAGTAGGCGAATATGATATGACCTACAGCGATGATGAAACGTTTAAGTCTGCTTATGAAATCGGTTGGCGCACCGAGTATGCCCAGTCCGAGCAGGTTAAATTCCAGTTGGAAGGGTATTTCAGAGATTATTTGAGTTACAGCGAATATGTCGCAACCGATTTGAAATATGAGTTGAGCGCGACGGCGCGTATGGATGTTAAAATTCATAACGATTTCAGTCTTGCGCCGTATGTTCAATATTTTCAAGGCGAGGCCCGCGGGGTCGGTAAAACCGGCAGTAACTTTATGATCGGTTTATCGTTTGCATATTCCGGATTGTTTAATTTATAAAAAAAATAAACCGCAGATGCTTTATGAAAATCCGCAATGTCATTGCGGATTTTCTGCATTATAGTTCCCGAACTGCACAAGTTAGCGAAAAATACATTTTTTATTTGACCGAAAAAAATTTTTGTGTTAGATTGACTTTGAAACGAGGAATTTTCGTTTTGAGGTGTAACGACCTTTCAATAACCGTTTGTATCAAAACGTAATTTGATATATCCGATCTTGATGGTTGGAAGGTGAGGAAATAAGGCTTGCCAAATACTTCACACTATTGTTATTGATAGTCGTTAACTTCCAGCCACCTCTAGGGCAAATGCCCAAAAGGTGGTTTTTCTTTTAATAACCTTAAAGAAACCATAAAGGAAGTTCAATGACAACAAACAAAACTTTTTTAATTTTTTTATTGGCGGGTTTATCATACACCGCCTATAACGCAGCCGCAGTATCCGAAAATTTTGCAATCTCCACCACCATTGATCACGAAATAACTCTAGGAAACTTTCGCACCGCAAGTGCGGATGCTGATTTAGATGTAACCGGCGATATAGATTTTGGTACGATTACGGTTGATTTTTCAGATGGTGGCTGGGGAGATGTGTTTTATAGTCACAATAGCGTTTATTCTGTAGGCGGGGCTGTGGTGTCGGCAACATCAACAACATCGGGGAGATTCACAGCCAATATTCCAAATCCTGAAGAATGTAGCAACGGTCTGTTTTCCTGTGCGGGATTGAGTATTACCGGAGATGGAATATTAAGCGGTATATTAAGCGGTGATAATTCTTATGATAACTACTGCGAAATACTAATAAGCTATGAAGGCGAAAACCGCTTTTACATTTCTCCCAACCTGTGTTATTTTGCGACATCGGCAAGAATTTCTCCCGGTGTGCATACAAAAACCATAACTATTTCTTATGGTTCATAATTGAGAATAAATATTTAAATTTATGATGACATCGCCGATAAAATGTGATAATATGCCCTCAAAAAGGGGTGAAATATGCAAAAAAGCGATGCGTTAAATTGTCTTATTCGTTTGACGGAAGGTGCAGAACTGGATTTTAATGAATGTCTGCAAGGTTTTCAAAATATGTTGCAGATTGCCGATGAATATCCGCAGACTGCAGATTATCTTGTTTCCGCACTTAAATGCTCTCTGCGGCAAAAAGTGTTTTGTTTGGACTTATCGCCTACGGCGCAAAAGCTTGCGGTAAAAATAAGCACACTTCTTGATAATGATAATGCAAAGCATTTTTTTGATGAAATTGCCAAGGAAAGAAAAGAGTTTGCTTTCCGCTGTGCCGGAGATTTTATGGAAGCCAATCCCGAACTTGCGGAGCATATATTAAAAAAAGCCAAAGAGGCCGCGGCAGGAGCGAATTGCAATTTCGTTTATCCCCTCAAAAATGTTTTTGTCAAGGCAATAAAACTTGCCGACACCGAAAGAAGTGCCGGAATAATAAAGGAAGCGTTTGAATATGAAACACTGCGCACCTCTTTATATGCGGCGATTCCCGATATATACCGCGCCCATCCCGAACATGGTGATATGTTGCTTGAGGCAGTAACCGATGAACGCAATTTAAAAGCCGGCAGTTTCGGTACGATGTATAAAAATTTGGCGCAAATTGCCCTTTTGAATATCGGAGAGGATGAAAACACCGTATATATTGATGAAAATTGCCGAATTGATGAAAGCATACCCCCCAAAGTGCTGGATATTATGGAAAAAAGTCTTGATAATCCGTGCAATGATTTTTCAGGGCTTAATGAGATGTATAAGGCTTTGGGGCGGATGATGGAGGCTTTCCCGCAATATGATGAGAGAATAAAAAGTATTATTAACCGAGGGTTGCAAAATCCCGCCAACACCAAAATTGCGCGGAAAAGTGCTTATAAAGCCTTGGGCGATTATGAAAAATTATGTTCGCAGATTTCAATTCATCAGCGCGTCAGAAAAACTGAAGATAATGAGTTCGGTATCAAAAATTGCTCGCAGATAGAAAAAGAAAAACCATGCGTTTTGGTTTTGGGCGGGGACGGAGTTCGCAACGAAAAGACCTTAAACGGATATATGGGAGAGGTTTACCGTGCTTTGGAGCAATATGACTTGCAGGAAAAAGTTAATGTTTACGGTGTGGTATATGATTTCGGCGAATACTTGAACTTAAATGCGGCGCGCACCAAAATGATGGAGGATTATTGCCGCAGTGTCAAGCTTAAACACCCCCTAAACGATGAAACGCTGATACCGAAATATGTAAAAGAGCTTTTTGCTGAATTTATATGTCCGCGGATTGAGAGCAACGGGAACAAAATTGCCGTCAACCAGGCGATGAACAATATGCGCAGATTAAATATTTTTGCCCATTGTCACGGAGCTTATACGGCGATGATGCTGGAAAAGATGAGCTTGCAGCGGATGAAAGAACTGGGATATACGCCGGAGGAAGCAAGCAAAATCCAAAAACAGCTTTTGGTCGTGGCGCAATCGCCATATTGTCCGCTCGGGCAATCGCAGTCAACCTTTATTTCGTTTGCTTCCGCCGGGGATTTTGAAATTGAACATCACAACAATTTTGAGGCGGCATTGCGTGCCATAAACGAAAAAGAAGAAATCCCTTTGAGTTATTTTCCGAAAGAAAAGGGTGAGTTGTTTTTGGTAAACCGGATGGAGCTTGCCGATGAACACAATTTTTGGGGATTTACGCCGTATGCGTATATGAAAAAAGATGCGCAAAATTTGATTGAACTTGAGCGCAATGCTTTGATTAACGGACTAAAAAGCTCTTTAAAAAATCAAGAACTGCCGGAGGTTAAGCAAATTGTTACCGACGGACTTAACAGTCGTTGTTTATTGCAAAAAGCACTTGCCAACGGTCAGAAAATCTATCATTTGATGAGTGCGATTGCTTTTGGAGTTGCCCGCTACCGTGCTTTGAACGAAAAGGGAAAATTATGAAAATTTATCAGGTCGGCGGTTCGGTTCGTGATATGCTCCTTAACCGCAAACCGCATGATATTGACTATGTGGTTGTGGGCAGTTCGGTTGAGGAAATGACGGCTTTGGGTTTTAAGCAGGTCGGCAAAGATTTTCCGGTTTTTTTACATCCGCAGACCAAGCAGGAATATGCTCTTGCCAGAAAAGAAATTAAAACCGGTCCCAAGCATACCGATTTTGAATTTCAATTTGATAAAAGCATTACGCTTGAAGATGATTTGCTGCGCCGAGATTTTAGCGTAAATGCGCTTGCACTTGATTTGGAAAGCGGGGAAATTATCGACTTATTCGGAGGAAAAGAAGACTTAAAAAACAAAGTGTTACGCCATGTCAATGATGAACATTTCGCCGAAGATCCTCTGCGGGCTTTGCGGCTGTGCCGATTTGCCGCCCAGCTTGATTTTTGTGTTGCACCGGAAACTTTACAGATTGTAAAACAGATGTGCCAAACTCACCAATTAGAACATCTTTATGCCGAGCGAATATGGCAGGAGATTGAAAAAGCCCTTGTTACCGATGATTTTGAAAAATTTATCCGCACGGCACGGGAAAGCGGTGTTTTGAAAGCTGTTCTGCCGGAAGTCTATAAATTATGGCTGACCCCGGAATTAAAAAGCCTGCATCCCGAAGGAAATACCGGAGAGCATACAATGCTTGCTTTGCAGTGGGGAAGGGGGTATGCACCGGAGGCAAAATTTGCCTTGTTGCTGCACGATGTCGGTAAAAGTGTTTTGCCGAGCGAGTCGTTTCCCGAGTATGAGCGGCACGAAAGCGCGGGGATAAAGGTGATAGAAGAAATCTGTAATCGCTTGAAAGTTCCGAATCGCTATCGGGATTTTGCTAAAATTTTCTGCCGCTATCATTCCCGTTTTTTGAGTCTGAAAAAGATGAAAGCAGAACAAACATTTGATTATGTGTGCAAAATCAGTGATTCCTGCAAGGATTATCAGCGGATGCGGGATTTCATCAGATGTTGTAAATGCGATATTATGGCAACGCGCCGTAAGCGTTCTTATGAGGAGAGAATGCTTTATAAACGTGCTGATTTAATTTGTAAAAAAATTTATAAAATCACTGCGGCAACCAAAGCGACCGATATGCCGAACTTTAATGAACTGCCGAAAAACGCCGAATTTGGGCGCATATACCGAGATTTTTTGATTTCAAAAATAAAAGAATAATGTAAAATCAAACAGATACAAAAAATATGTTAAAAATATAAAATTTTGCTAGACAATAAAAAAAATATATAATATAAGAGGGGACGGAAAAGATGCTCGGGTAGCTCAGTTGGTAGAGCGGAGGACTGAAAATCCTTGTGTCGGCGGTTCAATTCCGTCCCCGAGCACCATTTAAAAGCCTTGAAAAATCAAGGCTTTTTTGTTTGAGCAGAGATTTTATGCAAAATTGCACAAATTTTTGCTTAATTTAAGTAAAAACTTGCTTTAATATGACCATTAGAGCGAAGGATTTTCGCTTTGAGGTCTGACAGCCTCCCTGTTGACGTTTTTAAGAAAAACGTAAAAATTTTTCCTGCTATAATGTCCGGAAGGCAAAGAAATAAGGTTTACCAAATACTTTGCACTGATTCAACAGTCAGTTATCAGCTTCCGACCACCTCGCGGGTGATAACCCAACAGGTGGTTTTTTTATAACGTTAATAAAAAAAGGAAGTAAGACTTATGAAAAAATATATTTTAATGCTCGGTCTTGCAAGCGTCGCCCTTGGCTCATACTGTGCCTACGCAGGCAATTCGGCAACAATGACCGTAACAGCAACAATCGCTCACGATGTGAGTTTGAGTGTTACTCAAGATATAGACCTTGGCACTATCACCATCAATCCGGCCGCAGCATACTTAACAGAATGGGGATATAGCGATTCTGGTGTGTATAGGTTATATACCGGAGATGCGGTTGTTTCTGCAGATAACGCTATAATCGGATCCTTTACCGCCAATATTCCCAATCCCGAAGCTTGCAATACGGCAAGCGATTCTTGCGGTGGATTAAGTTTTATCGGAGATCAGCCGGCTTATACCGTTGATATTTTTGGTGGAGGTGGATGGGGCAATGATTGCTATTTTCTTATAAAATACAGCGGCAGTGAAAACAGCTTTAAGGTATTTCCTTATGCTTGCGGGATAGATGAAGGAGGTGTATCATCTGTTACGCCCGGTTTGCACGAAGGAATGCTTACTATCTCCTATACGCCAGACTGACAGAAGCTAATGAAGAGTTTTGCAAAAAATCCCGCTTTCGCGGGATTTTTTACCTCATAAATGAGTTTGTCAAAGATAATATTCAATGGTAATATTTTTGCTGTAATCATCCTCCGCCGGAACTCTTCCTTCGTACGTGAGTTGATTATAATGTACTCTAAATTGATTGCCGGAAACATAGGTTACATAAGGAGCACCAGGCCGTAAACTGCCAAAGCCAAAATTGTCGCTAATCTTAAAACACGGATGCACTGCCTCACTGGATGGTGCGATACCACTTACTTTGCACGAATCGGGGACATTGGCTGTGAAAGTCCCGGGAGTAAATCCGGTTAGTGACATTATACCACCGCTTGGAGTGCCGACAACTCCGGTTTCGCTTATTGATACACTACCACCGTTACTATTGCTGGGATTTATGGTTATTGTCCCAAGATTGATTGGATCACCGACAGTCAAGCTCACATCGTGGGCAATGGTTGCGGTAACGGTCATTGTGGCGGAATTTCCTGCATAGGCACAGTAAGAGCCTAAAGCAACACCGGCAACACCGAATAATAAAATATAATTTTTCATATTCATACTTCCTTTATAGTTTCTTATATTAAAGAAAACCACCTTTGGGGCATTAAACCCTAGAGGTGGTTGGAAGTTGAGAACTGTTTCGTATGACAGTGCCGAGTATTCTTTATATTTCCCGACCTTCCAACCATAATCAGGTTGAAAGCAATTTTATGTCTTGATAGGACAATACGAAAGAGGTTCTCACACCTCAAAGTGATTTCTCATCAACTTCAAAGTCAGGCTAGCATAAATTACAAAAAATGTCAATTTTTTTATGATTTTTTTATGATGATGTTTTTTTTACAATAAAAACAACCGACAAGACAATTTTTGTCCGGACAAAAAAGAGCTGGACAAATAACAAATTTTAGGTCTATATTCAGGCTATAATGAGCCGAGGTGCAATCGGCTCATTTTTTTAAGCCAAGCGAACGGGAGGAAATCCCGTTTGCTTTTTTTGTTTTTAATTTTAATTTTTAAAGGATAAATAAAATGTTTGATGTAAAAAAAGATGCGCTTGAGTATGCGCGTGAAAACAAAGAATTATTAAAAGAAGCGGCAAGACGGCACAAGCCGACCTTGTCGGAATTGGCAAACCGAAATTCGTATTATACCAAACCGGCATTTCTGCAAAGATTTGAAGGGCTGACTTGGAACGATATTTTAGACGAGGACGAGAAAAAAGAGTTTTTAGCTCAAGAAGAACCTGAAACCAAACTCGCCCAAAACACGGTTGGAAATAATATGAATACAAATAATACTATGAGTGATGCTGATATGGGATCATTCAATAACATTTCAAATAACAGAAAATTTAATTATTGGGAATTGATCCCAACTTATAATTTAGGTAGATTCGCTGCAGATAGTACTATTGCGTATAATCATTTTAACGATATGAAAAAAACAGGTAAATATCTGGTTAATACATTTGGAAAGAATGCCGGTGCGGGAATTGATGACTATTATCATCCATTGCTACAATGTCATTTGGCTCAAATGGGAGAAGATGATCAGATATATGGAATTATACTGGGAGAGGGAAAAGAAGCTTTTGACTATTGGCGAAATCCGCGCAAATTGAATAAACAAGAATTGATGATCGATAGAGAAAAAGACTTGAATCTTAATGATTATGGTAGTATTCTGGGGCAGAACAATCGAACAACTCCTTGCGTTGATTTATTAAAAGATCATCGTACGAACAATATGAAAAAATTACATATATGGTAATCAGATGATACAAAAAATAAAGAAGTATATTAAAATTTTGCTCCAATTAACTTTGGGAGAAATTATACTGTTATTTATTGGCGGTATAATGATGCTTGTAATATTTTTTGCAGCGTATTATGTGAATGATAAAATATCATATCATAATTGCCTAAAAGAAAATGGCTCGGAAGAACTGTGTCAGGAAATTCAGAATCTTGATTAAATTTATGGCGGTATAAACAAATTTAGATTAGAATAACCTTAATATTCGTTTTTTGAAATATTCAAATAAAGCAGTTTTTCTAAAATCTGATTTAAGATATTGCCGACATCGGCGTATGCCATAAGAGAAAAATCCGAACCGCATGAGGAGTCGCAATATTTGTTTTGAGTATTTAGAATTTGATAAAAAGAAGATGTCCCTTTTTGGATTTGTTCAAGATACTCAATCATAAGGGATTGTTCATGCGGTTCAAAACATTTTTTTATTTCGGTTTTAATTGCTTCTGTCAGGCAGGCGTTTGTTTGCTCGGCATTATATATCATATCCGCGGTGTTGGAAACCATATTTTTCATTGCTTCGGCATTGCAGGTTTCAATGACTTTTGCTAACTGAATTTTGGTTAATTCGAGAGTTTTTTCCGGCGAATTATGAATGGGAGATAAAGAATCCAGTTCGGCTTTTATGCCGTATTGGTTGTTTTTTATACAACCGGAAGCAACGCCGAGATTAAAATATTTGCCGTCTTTTTCATAATAGGTATGGGCAAGGTCAATCGACTGTCCGTTAATGAGCAGCGGATTGGAATTTTTTATATCGGTAATTTCGATTGGTTTGGCTTTTGTCTCGGAACAGATGGAACAATATTGATAAATTTTATTTTGATCTTGAAGAATCTGCACTGCTTTTGAGGCGGTATCAGGTGTAATATCATAGCAAACGTCAGCTAAAGAATCAGTAGCATAAGATATAAACAAGCTCAAAATAAAAATAAATTTTTTCATTTTTATAATACGTCCTTTGGGTTTGAATTATTATTTATAATATTTCTTTATAAATAATAATCAAGCAAAAAAGGATAAATCTTTTTTTGCTCAAGCGAACGGGGAGTTTTTCTGTTTGCTTTTTTGGGATTTAAAAGGCAAGATATTTTTTCTTGCCTTTTTAAAATTTTATTATAAATTAAAACTGTGATAAATGCAAATTTGAGATGATATGATGGTAAAAATAAAGTCAATTATTCAAACAGCGCGACAGAGCATACGGGAAACTTTTAAATTGCTATGGCAATTTAAATGGTACATATTTCCGTATATTTTGTTTTATTCTGTTTTGTCGCTTTTTTATTTAACACCTTCGCCCAAGCAGTATTATTACTGGCGGGATAAAAGTTGGTATGAATATAACACGGAAAGTTATTTAGCGTTAACAGAATTGATGTTAATTATATTTGCTTTGCTGTTTTTCGTAGGCACCAGTAATATGCGCAATCATCCTCGGATAGCAAAATTGATATTTTTATCATCGTTGTACTTTTTAGCGGTTTTTCTGGATATGATGTAATAGCATATTGAGAATTGTGAAAAGTTAAAGAAGAGATGATGAAATGCGGTTTCTGAAGAAAGCCGAAGTATAGTCGGCTCATTTTTTTTAAGCCAAGCGAACGAGAATTTTTCCGTTCGCTTTTTTTGTTTTTAATTTAATTTTTTTAAGGAGTAAAAAAAATGACGGATTTAATATATCCATATACTTTTGAGGGTGGGCAGAAAGCCGTTGCCTCGGAAGTTAACGCTAATTTTGATGCGGTTAAAATGTTTGCGAACGGGATTAACGCGACAATCAGTGAGTTGCAGACAGCAATTGCGGCATTGGAGAAAAAACCGACCCGCGAAATGTTTGATGTTTATTTCAGCTTTTCAGGAACACCTCCTGTCGGTGCCTATCCTTTATGGACGGGTGAAACCATTACCAACTGCAAGCTTTTATTTCCCGATTTCTGGCGCAAACTTTTGCAGATGGCACACACCAATCAGGTGCCGGTAGTTGAGAGTAATGCAGCTTTTGATGAGAAAGTTGCGACTTTTTCTCAATGTCCGGCTTTTTATATTGATGAGTTAAACGGTCATGTAAGGCTGCCGAAAATAACCCGATTTATCAGCTCGATAAGTGAGCTTTCGGAACTTGGAAATGCGGTAAACGATCAAATTAAAAGTCATACTCACAATATTAAAAATGTGCCGATATTGAATACTTCCAATCCTAATGCATATTTGTTCCATCGTGACGGAGCAAGAGTGCGGACAAGCGGATACACGGCAAGCGAGGCGGCGGGAGGAAATGAGACTTATCCGAAGCATGTAAAGCTTTGTTTGTATTTGCAGGTTGCCAATAATACCAACGAAATTGCGGCTATGGATACGCAGTCTATTGCCGAAAGCCTCAGTTCTGCTATTTTCAGGATGCATAATGAATATAATGATTTATCTTCGAAGCTTGAAAGTACGGCATGCGGAGTATTGAAGTTTTTAGATACAGAGGTTCCTGTCGCTTCGTGGCATTCGGATAATACCTATAATGATTATCCATTTGCTGCGGATTTGAGTTTGGAAAAAGTTGATGAAACACGTTCGGCGAGCGTAGTTTTTAATCTTAATGAAGCAGTCAGTGGCAATTTTGCTCCAATCTGTGACACTTTTTCAGGCGGAGTGAGGATTTATGCCAAAACCGTCCCGAATGATTTAATAACCATCCCCGCAATTATTTGCGCTTAAATAAAGGAGAAAATAAATGAAAGGAAAAACAAATTGCATGAGCGGCGGAAAAAATATTTCCCAATATGTATATTTTGATGAAACTGATGAGGTGAATTTCCCGCGAGATGCGTTAAGCAGTGTGTCGGAAAATTATTTTTACGGTAATCAACCGACTACTTTTGATAATATGCAGACTTATCTTGATGCTGACCATGAAGTTGCCTTTTATGGAGATGGGGCAGATGATTGGCAGGTTTTGCAAGATGCCGAAACGACCTATACAAGCGGATATTCTGCCTTGATTGCCGCTTTTGGCGAGCCGGTGAGATTAAAGGGCTTACACATACGGGCACAATCTTATCTGTGGAAATTATATGCCACAAATGATTTAGAAGCGTTAAAAAATTTTATGCTGTTCGGATATACAGATGCAATTGATACTTTGTTAGAAAATGACATTGATACAAATGTTGCCGGAGGTTCGGATATTGAGATTTCCTCGGGAACAGCGTATAAATATTATATTTTCAATCCGGAAAGACAGTGGATTTATGTTTATGATATGTCTTTTAAGGTTTTGACCGGGGATATGAAATGCGTATTGGTAAACTCCCCTATGACACCTCAAATAAAGGTTTATCCCGATGATTATACCAAAATTATTACCCAACCATGGTATGACGGGAATGTGATTGTGGGAAGTCAGACGTTAATTATGAAACCTTATAGTGCAGGCGGAAATTTAATCAATTATACGGATGACAAACGGGCGGTGAGATTAGAAATGTACCTTTTAACCGGAGAAAATTCTCCGGTTTATATTTTATCATTGAACGGAAACTTTGAATTGCCGGTCGGATACACAAATAAAGCTTTGGTTACAGAGCTTAATTTGCCGGACAGAGGCGCAGAAGTTTTAATATAATAAAGGAGAATAAAATGTATATAAAAACAACTTGCGTTTACGAAAAAGACGGAATAATCGGTTATGCTTGCGGGTATAAACCCGAAGGCGATAACGTAACTATTCTTGAGGAAAGAGAAATTTTATATCCTGAAGACGGATATGAACCGGAACGTATTTCAGATAAAGAAAAATTCTCTGCTGTTTGGTTGAAAGGTGAAGACAAGAAAGAAAACTATTCCGAAGTTGAGTTAGCAAAGCCGGAAGCAGAGGGAACAGAAGAGGAAAAAACGGAGCCGTAAAGCTCCGTTTCTCCTTTTACTTGGATTTAATTAACAAGTAAAAGCGGATTTTTTTTAAGATAATAATTATCTTTATTATCATCCTCTTTCCTTTCAGTCCTTGCGGACGGTTGGAAAGAATTAAACCCGCCTCGTAAATCCA
>JAFUYI010000062.1 GCA_017470585.1 Alphaproteobacteria bacterium
ACACACTGTTCTAGGTAACAGTATCTAACTTCCAACCACCTCTAGGATTTCGCACCCAAAAGGTGGTTTTCTTTTATTAAAGTTATAAAGAAACTAAATAAGGAAGTTTAATTATGAAAAATTATATTTTAATGCTCGGCGTTGCAGGAGTTGTTCTTGGCTCCTATTGCGCCTATGCTGGCAACTCCGCCACAATGACCGTTACCGCAACGATAGCGCACGATGTGAGTTTGAGCGTTACTCAAGATATAGACCTTGGCACTATCACCATCAATCCGGCTTATACGGAAGATATAACAAGATGGGGTTATAGCGACTCGGGAGCAATCAGTTACACCAACAAAGGTGCAATTGTTTCGGCTCCCAATGCCACAGTCGGCACTTTTACCGCCAATATCGCTAATCCGTCTGCTTGCAATGGAACAAGTAATGCTTGCGGGGGATTGTCGCTTACTGGCAACTATGGCTCCGCTAATGGATTTACTAATGATTTTATATGTTTCTACCAGATTAAATATGATAATTATAGTTTTAAGCTATATCCTTATGCCTGCGTTATGGACAACGTATCCTCCATATCCACCGATTCATACGAAGGAACTTTAACCATTTCCTACACTGCATCATAGAATTTTGGCAAGCACCCAAAAAGAGAGAGCTTTTGCTCTCTCTTTTTTCTTTTATTATCATCTTTATTGAAAATTAACGATTATATTATATTCTATGCCCAAAATTTGTACAATTTTTAAGGAAAACCCTGATGTCTAAAGAAGTTAGCAACGATAAAAACGAGCTTGAAGAGGTTAATTTACCGGAAAGTGAAGAGCATGATTCGTGGTTAAGCAACAATCTGCACCGCTTGATGATAATTATCAGCGTGTTTTGGTTTGCAATTGTGCTTATCTATATTACCCAGTTTTTCGGTTGGTCAAACCTGTTCTTAATGATGCCTGATGAGTTCGGCGTATTTTTGGCCGGTATTTCTCTGCCTTTGCCGATTATTTGGCTCGTTATGTCGTTTATTGATCGTGAACGCAGTTTCAAACAGGAAGCCAAGTTTTTAAGAGCCTATATGAATCAGCTCGTCTATCCCGAAGAGGGCAGTGCCGACACCGCCAAAGCCATGGCGGATGCGATTCGCTCGCAAGTTGTTGAATTACAGGAAGTAACCAAACTGGCAATGGATCAAACCCAAACCATTAAGCACGAACTCGGCGGCAGAGTTGATGATTTTGCCAATCTTGTTCAGGTATTGGATAATTATTCCACCAAGAGCATTGTAGAACTTACCAACGGGGTGAAGACTTTAACCCAGAGTTTTGACGGTGTAACCGACAGGGCTTTCCAAACCACCAAAGAACTCAACCAATGTATGAGTGAGTTTTCGCAGGTTGCCGAACATCTGCAAAATGACATCGGCGGCATTATCAAACAGCTTATCCCCGGAGTTCAGGAGATGAAAAACTCCGCCGATACCATCCAGAGCGTTGCCGAAACATCAACACAGCGTATCTTGGAAGCTAACGAGAATTTGAAAAATTACAGTGCCATTTCGGAAGAAAACTTTAATCAGGTTATTGATAAATTGCAAAATCAGGGGCAATATCTTGAAGACATTTCCGAAAAAGCCATTACCAGCAGTCAGAATGTGGGCGAAAAAGTCAAAGCCATTACTTTGGATATTGATGAAATATTGAAATCGCAGACCTTGCGGGTTAATGAGTACGCCCAATCGCTGGATGAAAATATCCGCGAAGTTTATAAAAAATTTGCCGAACACGGCGAAGCTTTGGGCGGAGAAGTGGACAAGATTATTACCCGTTCCAATGTTATTGAGGAAAGTATTTCCATTCAGGTCAATGAACTTAAAAACGTTGCCGAAGACATTACCTCAACCCTAAACGGTATTGATACCAATCTTTCCGCACAGCTTGATAACCTTGGCTCGCACAGTCAATCTGCAGTCAGTGAACTTGAAAGAGTTGTCGGAGCCTTTGAAAACAGTGCCGAAAAACTGCACACCGCCGCAGACAGTGCTGCCCAGCAGGCAATTTCCTGCGGGGACGGCGTGGAATTTCAGCACGACCGTGTACAGCAGCTCACCGACCATGTATTTGAAAATCTTAACGGCATTACCACTAAAGTTGATGAGAATTTGGCAAGGGTTAAGATTTCCACCAATGAGATTATCGAGCAGTTTAACACATTAAGCAATGCGCTTAATTTGCAAACCGACAAACTCTCCGAGGCCAGCAATTTTGCGGTTACGCAGAGTAAAGTCGCCGAAACATCATTGTTACAGCAGAATAAGCATATTAACAACTCCATTGCCACGATTGAGGAAACCAAAAACGAACTCAAACGTCAGATTGACGAGCTTTCTCACGCTGCCGAGGTTATTTCCGGAGAGGCAAGTGTTGCTGTTGACAACTTAAAAGAACAGCTTGCCGCTTCGGTTAAAGTTTCAAGTGATGTGGTTGAACGTACCAATGAAATTAACAAGAACTTAAAACAAGGTGCCGAAGATTTTGCCGATATTACCGGTAAGACTTTGGCAAAAGTGGTTGATTTGGAAGAAGTTATAAGCAAACAAAACACTCGTTTCGGTAAGCTTATCGGTAATGTTGATGAGAAAACCTCGCAAATTTCCGAAGTTTTGGAACAGCACGCGGCAATGGTTGAAAAAGCCGCCGCCAATTCCGGCGATACCTTTAACGAGATTTTGTCCTCCTTTGAAAGCCAATCAACTCTTCTCAACTCGGTTGCCGAAAACACGGTCGGATATGTTTCCGATGTGGTACAAGCCTTGGATGAGAAAGCCGAAAATATCAACCTTTTGTTTAAACATCAGCAAAGCGAATTTTTGGATGTTTGCAATAAAATTTCCGCTCACACCGACAATTTGAGTTCTTCACTCAAAAACCAAATTGCCGCGATTGAAGAAAGCTCGGATAAAGTATTTGCCAAAATGGCGGATATGGAAGAAAATATCGGCAAACACGCCAATGAGGTGGCTGAAAAATCCAACCTTTCCATTGATCGTTTGGGTGAGGTTGACCGCGAGATTGAGGCTCGCAGTCAAAAACTTGAAAACAACATCAATGATATTTTTGCCAAAATGTCCAAGACAGCGGGCGAATTTACGCTTACCTTAAACAGTTTCGGAGGGCTTCTGAAAGATATGAAGACCAACACCGACGCTACAACTTCGGCAATTTTAATCAGTGCCGACAAACTCAAAACCGCCAACAACGGCTTTAATAACGATGTTAAGGACTTTGTCGGACAGATTGATGCCCACTTACACGTTTTGGATGACACTTCCGCCAAACTGCAGGAGCAGGCATTGAGTTTAGAAAACAATTTCAACCGCCACAAAGGAATTTTAGCCGATGCCGCAAACAGTGTCGCCGCTCAAACAAGATTGGGTGAATCATCAATGGCGAAACAACAGCAATATATGCAGGACATTGTTGTTGAAGTGGAAGCAAGGATGAAAGAAATAACCGAAAAATTAAACGGTGACATGGAGGGCTTATATGAGAAAGCCGGAAAACTCTCTTATGAAGTAAATGCTCTGGGGGACAGAGTTTTGAAAGTAGGAGATGAAATCGGCAAATCAACCCAAAATTCCATTAAAAACATTGAAAAAGTTCACCTTTCCATGGAGCAATGCTCGGAAGATTTGATTACCTCTGCCGATACGGCGACTGCTAAAATGGGACAGGTAATGAAGGACTATGAACAATATTTGTCAGGATTTAACACCGTCACCAGCGAGGCAAGCGTAGGTGTAAACGAAGTCAATGAGATGATTGCCGCGCAAAACGACAAAATGATTCATATTTCGCAGGATACCAAAGCACTGGTTGACTATTTCAACGCTCTTCTGAAAGATGCCGCGGATAATTTAACCGAAAAAGCCAATTTTGCGCACGATAAGATTCAAGGCTTGGGCGATGATCTGAAATCTTTGGGATTGCAGCTTGAAGATGCCGCCGGTTTGAGTTCCAAATACTTTGAAAAATCGGGTGATAAATTGCGTTCGACAATTATGGAAATCACCGCCAACGCCGAGCGTATATCGAGTGATATTAAAAATTCCAGCGAAGTCTTTATGCAGCAATCGGAAACTCTGCGTACCAACACCGATGAAACTTTGCATAAAGTTAACGAGGTAATGAGCGACATTAAAGGCAGTATTGATGATTTTAATAACAAGAGCAGTGAAATCGTTGCCAGTACCGGCAACTTTAACGGTGTGTTGCAAAAGCAAATCGAGCTTTTGGAGATAGGTGCCAAGAAAGCCAGCAAAGACCTGCTGGAAATTGAGAAAAAATACCGCGAAGCCAAAGTTGATACCTTTATGAAGAGTGCGGCGGGAATTATTGAAAAATTGGAGAATTTGGCGGTTGACATTAACGGGGTATTTAATGCCGAAGCACAAGAACGCCTTTGGAAAAAGTACTATGAGGGCGATACCGAGGCTTTTGTACGTCATCTTTCCAAGAACATAACCCGCAAACAGGTCTTGGCTATTAAGGAGGAATTTGAGAAGAACCCCGAGTTCCGCAAGGTGGTAACCTCTTATATGAGCGAGTTTGAGGGATTGATTAACAAGGCAAGAGCCTGCGAAAAATCAGGTGTTTTGCTTTCGGTTATCTCCGGAGCTGACATCGGCAAGATTTATTATATTATTGCAAGAGCATTGGACAAGCTCAATTAAAATGCAAGGGCAAAGGTTTGACAGCAAGGTGTTTTTGGCACCGATGGCAGGAATTACCGATTGCCCTATGCGGCGACTGGTAAATTCTTTCGGCAAGGGCAATATTATCTCCGAAATGGTGGCAATCAATGCCCTTAACCGCAAAAATGCCAAAACCTTTAAGATTGCCGATGTCAGAGACGAACCCTACCCCGTAACGGTTCAGCTTGTGGGAGGGGATCCGGTGCTTTTTGCCGATTGCGCCAAACTCGCCATGGAATTGGGAGCTTATAGCCTTGATATTAACATGGGATGTCCGGTAAAAAAGATTGTCAACAATAATTCGGGGGCGTTTTTAAGCCGTGATTTAAGGCTTGCCTCGGATATTATCAAAGCAACCGTACAAGCCACACCCTTGCAAGTAAGCGTTAAATTCCGCTTGGGCTGGGACAGCAATCATATAAATGCGGTTGAGTTTGCCAAAATGTGCGAGGACAGCGGTGCTTCTTACATAACCGTCCACGGGCGCACCCGCAGTGATTTTTATTCCGGAACCGCCGATTGGGATAAAATTGCCGAAGTTAAAGCAACGGTAAAAATTCCCGTTGTCGGCAACGGTGATGTAACAGACGGCATATCCGCACAGAAAATGCTTGATTATACCAAGGTTGATGCGGTGATGGTCGGTCGTGCCGCTCTCGGTGCGCCGTGGATAATCTCCGAAATTGATGATTACTTGCGTTATAAAAAGGAAGGACAGAGCAAAACTCCGGCGTTTATAAAAGAAGTTTTATGCCGTCATATTGCGTTGCTTCGTGAGTATTACGGCGATAGAACCGCGCTGGCTTTATCACGCAAATATGCCTGTTGGTATTGTAAAAGTCTGTACGATGCCAAACGTTTCCGCGAGCTGTATGTGAAAAGCGAAGATTTCAACGCCGCGCAAAAAGTAATTGATGATTATTTTAACGCTTTTGGAGAATAAAATATGAAAATCATTGTCGGAGGAGCCAACAGCATAAGCCGCAGTATTGTCGGTTATTTAAGCCGCGGCAACAACGATATTGCCGTGATTGACAACGATGAAAATGCACTCAATTCCTTGGCGCAGGAATGGGATATCCTGCCGATTTTAGGTCTTGTTTCACATCCCGATATTCTAAAGCGCGCCGAGGCGGACAAAGCCGACCTTTTGATTGCCGCCACCGACAGCGATGAAGTTAATATGATTGCCTGCCAAGCGGCATATACATTGTTTGATATACCAAGACGGGTTGCCCGTATCAATTCCAAGGTTTATTTTAAGGCGGCATGGGGCGGACTTTTTAATGAAAAAAGCCTGCCGATTGATTTGGCAATATCGCCCGAATATGAAATTGCCAAGGCGATAATGAATGTTATTAAAGTTCCGGGAACATCGGCAGTTTACCCGTTGCTTAATAAGAAAGTTCAGCTTCTTTCTTTTCGTATTACCCGTAAATGCCCTCTTGTACAAATTCCGCTTGAATGCGTGGAAAAAGAAACCAATGTGGTGATAGCAAGCATTAACCGCGGCGGCAAAGTTATTTTACCGGATAAAACGGATATGCTTCACGGCGGCGATGAAATCAGCATTTTGACCTTAACCGACAAGCTGGATGAAACACTTACCTCATTCGGACTGGAACATAAAGCTAATGAACGAGTGGTTATTGTCGGCGGAAACCTCATTGCCCGCTATTTAGCGGAAAGATTAGAAAGCGACGACAATATCATAAGTTGCAAAATTATTGATGAAGATGCAAAAACCGCCTCCGAATTAGCACGAACCCTAAACCAGACAGCGGTTTTCAACGGCTCGATTATGAGTGAGGCAATTCTGGAAGAAGCGGGGATTGAAGCTTGCGATGCGGCTGTAGCCGTAGGTTTTGAAGATAAAGACAACTTGGTGGCGGCAATGGTTGCCAAGAAAAACGGCGTGGAAAACACTATCGCTTTGGTAAGCGGGCGCAGTGCCAATACGCAGATTGTAAATATCGGCGAAAATATTTTGATGGACAGGGGATTGATTACGATGTCATCTCTGTTGAAAGAATTGCGCAAAGTCAATATGAGTGCGGCATACTCTCTCGGCGCGGCAGTGGGAGAAATTTGGGAAATAGTAATTGATAATAATTCAGAGCTTGCCGGACAAGTCATCAACGATATAAAATTGCCTGATGAGAGCAGAATTTGCGGTTTGGGAAGAGGTGGTGAGGTATGGTTTAACCCTCAAGATAAAAAAATTGAAGTCGGCGATAAGGTGATTTTTTTAACTATGGCCTCTGCTATCCGTAAAGCCGAAAAGTTTTTCTCCGGCATGTAATCTTTTGTGATGTAAGGGAAAATATTGCAAATCTTGCAATTTTTATTGCCCTTTCCTCCCTACCTAGATTGTCGGGGCAAGCCCGACGATAAATATATATTCTCACAAACATTCCTCTTTCTTGTCGGGCTTGCCCCGACAATCTAGGTTATACAGCCGATAGCATCACAAGGACTAGCCAATGAAGATGTTTTGCACCGCAAAGACGAACCTGATGCCGACCAAGAGCTCAATACCATGGAAACCGACTTGTTTATGGGCTTTGGTCCCAATACCACCCGCAACATCCGC
>JAFUYI010000010.1 GCA_017470585.1 Alphaproteobacteria bacterium
GTTTACTAAAAACCTATCTCTTATCCTTTGGCGATGTCCGTAATATGTCGGTGCTATTTCCCGTAACCGATTACGCGTTTCTCCCTGCCCCAAAATGGGTTTAAGCTCTTTCTTGTCTTCAGTCATATTTTTTCCGCAGTTCTTCTTGTTTAATTATATTTACATCATCATACACCTTTCCTTAAATCAAGCTTATTTATCGCTTTTCCACCTTATTTCTTGCTTCCTTATTTCTTATCTCCGTTTTTTGAGTTCCTTTATTAGAGTTCAGGACGACAAATTGGTTATTCAGGACGACAAATTGAGGGTGAGTTCAGGACGACAATTGGGGCAGGATAGACATAAGGACGGGGTAGAATGGACGACAAAAACTGGCGTTTATCCTTACTTTTCCAGTGTTATCCAAACTTGTTTCAGCATCTTTTTTTGCCTCCGTTCTCCCATCTATTCGGCGTCCTTCCCCCTACATCACGCGCCCATTTATTCGGTGTCCTCCCTCCCTTATGTCACGCCGCACTTGATGCGGCGTCCAGGTAAAACAACTTGCTAAATTATAAACCTGGATTGCCGGATCAAGTCCGGCATAAAAAGGAAATGATGCTGAACTTGTTTCGGAATCTATTTTCTTGAGGTCCTGAAACAAGTTCAGGACGACAAGGATGAGTTTAGGACTACAATGGGGTAGGACGACAATTGGGGGCGAAAAATAATAAAAACTTTTAAATTTCTTCTTTACATCAGCAAATTTTTATGCTAGGGTGGGTTTGAAGTGAATGAAAAGTCACTTTGAGGTGTGAAGACCTCTTTCGTAGTGTCCTACAAGACAAAAAATTGCTTTCAACCGTTCTATGGTTGGAAGGTGTGGAAATAAGGCTTGCCAAATACCACACACTGTTCTACGAAACAGTCTTCAACTTCCAATCACCTCGTCTGTAAGTCGAGGTGATTTTCTTTGTTAACAATAGATAAGGAAGTTTGAATATGAAAAACTATATTTTATTACTCGGCGTTGCCGGTGTCGCACTTGGCAGTTACGCCGCATACGCGGGCAACTCGGCAACAATGACCGTTACCGCAAGAATTGAACACGATGTTCAATTAGGCGGTGTTACCGATATAAACATGGGTACAATTTATATCAACCCTGCTTATGATGGTAGTACAGAATGGGATTATAGCGATTCGGGTGAAGTAAATCTTTTTTCACCAGGAGCCGCCGTTTCCGTGCCAAATGCTACAGCAGGCACGTTTACCGCCAATATCCCAAATCCATCCGCGTGCAATACATCAGATTCGCAATGCGGAGGATTAACAGTTGAAGGAACTGATGATATGTATATTCATAATCTCTTTGGCGGAAGTGATTATCAAAACAACTGCGCCTTTCATCTCAAATACAACGGCACGGGAAACAGCTTTAAGGTATTTCCTGTTGGTTGTGCTATATTTGACGTTTCAAGTGCTATTCCCGGTGAGCATTCTGGCACCTTAACCATCCGTTATTCAGCGGGCGGCTAAATAAAAACACAAATCGGGCGGAGAGTTTAACCTCCCCGCCCGATTGCCTGTCTTGCACTGGTTTTATCGGCAAATTATTGCAAATTCGTCTTTTTTATGTTGCAGCATTTCGCCGTTTTCTCCGTTCAAAGGCATAAACTTGCGCGCTATCGTATATTGCGGCAGAAGTTTTTTTATTTCTTCAATCGGCTTATTCCACGCACTCGGTCTGATACGGATTTTCTTTTCCTGTCCGGCCGAAACTCGCGGCGTAATTTCACCGCTTACCGCATCTTCAAACTCGCTTAATTGAAGTTTTATCATCTCTAAACTGCCGGGAACCAAAAATTCAAATTCTTCATCAGCATTGATGAAATTGCGGATTTCAAAAATTGCATCATCATTATCCCATTCAACGATAGAGCCGGCAAACAGCCAATCTCCCAATGTGCGGGTATATTCATAATTTTGACTGATGTTGGTTAAATGCCCGTCATAAAACCCGAGACAATATCCGCGGTTTTGCAGTGTATCAAGCTCTTTCATATATTTTTCGGCATTCCATTCCTGTGGATTTTTATAATAATCATCAATTGCCTGACGATATGCTCTGGCTGTTATGGCCGCATAATATTCAGTCTTGTTGCGCCCTTCAATTTTCAAGGAATGAAGCCCCAACTCCAAAATCTTATCCAGTCTCGGCATCAGGCATAAGTCTTTTGAGTTCATAATATATGCGCCATGCTCGTCTTCTACAATCTCATAGAGTTCTCCGGGACGAAACTCTTCTTGAACCAGATATTCAAACATATCTTTGTTGTTTTCGTTTATTTCAATATCTTTAATTGTGCCGTCTTTTAACTTTAAGTGCAGTTTATAATGCCAACGGCAACAATGCGCACATTTGCCCTGATTGGCACTGCGATCCGCCAAAAAGTTCGAAATCAGACACCTGCCGGAATACGACATACACATCGCACCGTGGATAAATGTTTCTAATTTAATGTCCGGACAATGCTTTCTTATTTCAGCCATTTCATCATAAGAAACCTCGCGCCCCAGAACGCACAGATCGGCACCCAAGTCCTGCCAAAATTTAACGGTTTGATAAGAGCAGATATTAGCTTGAGTAGATACAAAACGCTTTAATTCCGGCGCATTTTCTTTCAAATACAAAAACACTCCGGGATCGGCAATCAAAACCCCGTCCGGTTTGAGTTCACGCAAGGTGTTCACAAAATGCGGTAATTTTGCAATATCTTTGTTGTGGGTGTATAAATTGAGTGTCAAATAAATTTTTTTACCTTTTGAGTGTACAAATTCAATACCCTCTTTAATATCTGCAAGCGAAAACTTTGATTGCGTGCGCAAGCTCATATCCGGAGTTCCGGCATATACGGCATCTGCTCCGTACATAATCGCGGTTTTTAATTTTACCAATGAGCCTGCAGGCAATAACAATTCTGATTTCATTTTTTTACCTCAATTTTAGTGGTATATACATTCATCTCCCCGAACGGGGTATTTTCCAATTTTATTTTAGCAACAAATGCCGCTTTTGTTTGATTGTCTTCCATCAACCAAAACAACAGCGGGTTTTCTTCATTCATTTCAAAAAGCAAATCATCGCCCTTATCTTCTTTATTTTCAATATACATCAGGCATTTTAAGGCCTCTCCGTGATAAGGCGAATATTCGTTTGCTTCTATTTTCTCAACATTGACATTCTTAAAAATCATATCAAACCGCCGTTTGCCGTCAAACACTTTTACTTTCAAGTTGCAGTTTTTGGTTTTTGCATAATGTTTTGCTAAAGCCGCAACTGCGGTTTGCAGGTCAACGGTTCCCTGTGTGTCATCGTGAGGCGGAATATCTTTTATTTTTCGGCGTTTATTTTTGGTACTTATGCTCTTATAAGCAATTCCGTTACCATCATACAGCAGCTCTTTGCTGCGTTTGGAAAAACGCGAATGGGTCGTATATTTATAGCTTTCGGTAACAAAAGCCTCTCCCTCTGTCCTTCCGGAAGTAATATAACGCGCCGAAAACGGATAAAGCGTATCAAACATACCTTGCGAATCGATTTTGGTATCAATTTTATATTTTTTTGCGTTGATTTCATAAGTAAACTCCGTAACCGAAGTATTAAACATTCCGATAAAAGAAGTAAAATTATGCTTGACACTCAAGGCTTGCGCCGGTGATGAGAAAAAAAACGGTAACAGTATTAAAATTTTTGTTAAAATGTCTTTCATATCTGAAAAAATTTTGCTAAATTGTGTTTTAAGTTATTCGTTATTACAAGGATTTTATCCAAATGTCAAAGAAAGTTTTAGTTTTAGCGGGAGGTTTTTCTTCCGAACGAGAAATAAGCATTATAAGCTCTCAAGGAATTACAAAAGCTCTGCAAGAAGAAGGCTATGAAGTAAAAACCCATATTTTGGACAATACAAAACAATTTCTTAACGTCTTGGAAAATTTTAAACCCGATGTTGTTTTTAACGCCTTGCACGGTAATTGGGGAGAGGACGGCGAAATTCAAGGTCTTCTTGATTTGCTCTCGATTCCCTATACTCACTCCGGCTTAAAAGCCTCCGCAATCGGAATGGATAAATATTTAACCAAGCTCTTATGCCGTTCTATCGGTATAAAGGTTGCAGCAGATGAGAAAAAAACTTTCCGCGATTTTATGGCAAAAGGAACTGAAATCGCCCTGCCCTATGTGATAAAGCCTGTTTGCGATGGCTCAAGCGTCGGAGTTCATATCATCCGCAACAAAGATGACTTAAAAAATGTCAAATTTGACAATGATACAGAAATTTTAATTGAAGAATACATTGCAGGTCAAGAACTGACGGTTGCCGTTCTCCAAGGAAAAGCATTGAGCGTTACCGAAATGCGCCCCAAAAAAGGCTTTTATGACTATGAAGCAAAATATACCGACGGAGCAACTCTCCATATTATTCCTGCCGAAATTCCCGATTCGGTGTTTCAAAAAGCTCTGCTTGATGCCGAAAAACTTCATCGTGCTTTGGAATGCAAAACTTTATCGCGTTGTGATTTTCGCTATAACGAAAAAGACGGTTTGGTTTTGCTTGAGATTAACACCGCCCCGGGAATGACACCGCTGTCGCTGGTTCCCGAGCAGTATAAATACTGCTGCGGCACTTATTCAAAATTGTGCAGAATTTTGGTTGAGGAGGCAACGTGTCGGAAAATGTAATTGTAATCGCAGGCCCTACCGCCTCCGGTAAATCGGCACTTTCGCTTGATTTGGCTCAATCTTTCAACGGGGTTATCATCAATGCCGATGCCAGCCAAGTCTATCAAGGGATTCCGATTATTTCAGCGGCTCCGTCCGCAGACGACAAAAGGATTGCCGAACATCGCTTATACGAATACCTTGATCCGAGCGTTAACGGCAATGTTTTTAACTGGCTTAACGATGCGGTTATAAATATTCGCGAGGTATGGAATAAAAATCAAATTCCGATTATTGTCGGCGGCGGCGGACTTTATTTGGATAACCTTATTAAAGGAACAACCCCCATTCCCGATATTTTGCCGAATGTGCGCAATCTTGCGTTGGAAATTATAAATCAATCGGGAGTTGAAAAACTCTACGAGTACTTACGCAGAGATGATCCGAAAGGCGCGGCAATGGTAAATCAAAATGATGAAACCAGAGTGCGCAGAGCTTGGGAAATTTTTTCATCAACCGGAAAATCAATTTCCGAGTGGTATAAATTACCGATGGTTCAAAAATTACCCGAGGCAAGATTCATCACTCTCAAAATAGAGCCTTTGAAAAAAGACCTTGATATGCGCTGTAATATGCGCTTTGACTATATGTTGCAAAGCGGAGCCATAGATGAGGTTAAATATTTGATAAGCCGAAATCTTTCCCCCGAACTTCCGGCAATGCGGGCCAAAGGGGTGCCGGAGTTGATTACATACTTAAAAAATATTATTACCTTAGATGAGGCCGCAGAACTTGCCAAACTTCATACCCGTCAATACGCCAAACGCCAGCTTACATGGTTCAGAAACAAATTCAAAGCCGATTTTATGAGCGATAAATGCTATAATCATCAACAAGATTTTATAAATTATGTGAAAAAAACTTTATAAATTATTG
Source organism: Alphaproteobacteria bacterium (assembly GCA_017470585.1). Classification (GTDB taxonomy): domain Bacteria; phylum Pseudomonadota; class Alphaproteobacteria; order RF32; family CAG-239; genus JAFUYI01. The sequence goes on from JAFUYI010000010.1 coordinate 5,636, forward strand.
CACTGCTTGCAAAAATGTTATAAAAGAGCGTTAATTTTTGATAAAAAAACAACTTCGGAGAGTTAAATGTGGAAAAAATTGATGAGACTTTTGTCCGCAGATATTGCGATTGACCTCGGAACTGCCAATACTTTGGTATATGTTAAGGGCAAGGGCATAGTCTTAAATGAGCCGTCCGTAGTGGCGATTGAAGAAATTCGCGGCAAAAAACAGGTTAAAGCCGTCGGCAATGAGGCAAAATTGATGCTGGGACGCACACCGGGTAATATCTCGGCAATACGTCCTTTAAGCGACGGTGTTATTGCCGATTTTGAAATTGCCGAGGAAATGATTAAATATTTCATCCGTAAGGTTCATAACCGCCGTTCTTTTCTCTCTCCGTTGGTAATTATCTGCGTTCCCTCCGGTTCAACCGCTGTTGAACGCCGTGCCATTCAGGAGTCGGCTGATGCTGCCAGTTCGGGCAAAGTCCGCCTGATTGAAGAGCCGATGGCGGCGGCAATCGGTGCCGATTTACCGGTAACCGAGCCGACCGGAAGTATGATTGTTGACATCGGCGGAGGCACCACCGAAGTTGCAGTTTTATCTTTGGGCGGCATTGTATATGCTCGCTCGGTTCGTGTCGGCGGTGATAAAATGGACGCGGCAATCGTGTCTTATATCCGCCGCAACCATAATCTGTTGGTTGGCGAAAGCAGTGCCGAGCGCATCAAAAAAGAAATCGGTTCGGCCTGTCCTCCGACAGAAGGCGAAGGGAGAAGCGTTGAGATTCGCGGCCGCGATTTGATGAACGGAGTGCCAAAGGAAATAACCATTACCGAGCGGCAGATTGCCGAAGGTTTGGCCGATCCTGTGGCGCAAATTGTTGAGGCAGTGAAAGTTGCTCTTGAAAATACCGCACCGGAATTGGCTGCCGACATTGTAGATCGCGGCATTGTCTTAACCGGTGGCGGCGCATTGCTTGCTAACCTTGATCAAGTCTTGCGCGATGCAACCGGATTGCCGGTTTCCATAGCCGAGAATCCTCTCGCCTGCGTGGTTAAAGGAACAGGAAAGGCTCTGGAAGATTTACCGACATTCAAAAATGTTTTGTCAACGATGTATTAGGATAAAAATAACTCCAACCATGAAGTTTTTTATATAAGGGTGAAAAATGGGTAGAAAATATCGCTCTCAAAGAGATGAAGATGTAAGCGATCTTGATATTGAACTGGCACGGGAGATTGTGCATATGACAAGAGAAGAAAAAATGATCTTGCTGACCGATGTAATTCCTCATCTGCACAAAAACTCCGTAAATCTTAAAAGTTCCGGCAACAAGGAACACGGATACGATTATATCTCGGATGACAGAACCCCTGGCAACGGTTTGGAAGATATGTTCGCCATTGATGAGTTAGATGATGAATTTGACGATGAAATCCCCCCGTTTTTGAAAAATTGATTTAACACGGATAAAAGCTCAAAGCCCTGCTTTATATTGTGCAGGGCTTTTTGTTTTTGATAATGGTGACAAAAAAATCAACTATAAAGACAACTCTTTTATTTATTTGAGCGAATTTCGATAAATAATGACAAGATGGATTGTATTCTCCCCTCCCCTGTCTTTTTATATTTAGCTCGGAGTGTAGGATATGGTAAATGTTTGAGTGTAAGTTCCGGGGGAGGCGCGATTGAACCAGCATTCAGATGCCCAAACCTTAAAGTTATTGTTGGTAATGTGTGATATGCGCAATTCACAACCACTCTCATGGCTACCTTTTACATAAATAAATGTAATTGCTTGAGGAACCATCAAACCGCCACAAGAATATTCTCTTCCGTCACACGCTGCCGGATCACTTATATCAGCAGAAAAATATCCGGGTGTTTGTGAGGTTGCTGCAATTATATCCCCATCCTCTGAAATATCAAACGCTAGTCCTGATGATGTATAATAAACTTCTCCGGTTCCATAGGTCGAGTTAATTGTGATTGTGCCTAAACTTATATTGCCTGTAACGTCTAAATTTGCATCTGTGCTTGCGGTGCGGAGGTTGCCTAAAACTATTTCGTGGTCGATGATGGTGGAGATTGCAAAGTCTTCGGACACCGCGGCGGCGTTATAGGCGGTATAACTTATGCCGGCTAATAAAAGAATTAAAAAAGTTTTGTTTGTCATCTAAACTTCCTTTATGGTTTCTTGTCTTAAAAAAGAAACCACCTGTTGGCTCTTGAGAGCCGCGAGGTGGTCGGAAGTCCTTAACTATCCATATCAATAGTGCCGCATATTTGTTGTTATCAACTTATTTTGCGAGCCTTCCGACCATAACTTGATCGAAAGCGTTTTTACGTCTTACTTTGACGAATATGGCGAGGTTAAGGTACCCCGAAGCGATTTTCATCTGCTTCGGGGCTAGAATAGCAAAACTTGTTTAATTTGTAAAGCTTTTTTTATTGCAAGTTGTTTTTTAGGTTATTTTTTATTGTTTCCAATTCATTGATAACATCAGCAATCAGCGGTTTCAGATTACTGTCCGACTGCGATTCGCCTGCCGGCAAATCGGTCGGTTCATCTCTTCTATCGCAAGAAAAAAAATCATCTTGGATAACATCGCCGACAAACTCTTTTATGCCCTTTTCCCTAAAGAGTTTCTGCACGCCCTCAATTGTATAGCGTTCGTTATGAAGAAGGTTTTGAATACACTCCAAAAGCTTTATATCATCGGGGCGATAGTAACGTCTGCCACCGCTCATTTTTAGCGGCTTTAATTGCGAAAATTTGGTTTCCCAAAAGCGCAAAACATGGGTGCCGACTCCAAGCTTCTCGGCAACCTCGGCTATGGTTCTGAAGGCTGCTTTTGACTTGTTGACGGTCATCTTCTTTTCCTACTTATTGACAGAAAAACGCATAGTCTGCGAAGGCTTGAAAGATATAACCTTACGCGGGGAAATTTCGGCTTCAATTCCGGTCTTGGGATTGCGTCCGATGCGCATATTTTTACTGCGAACCAAGAAAGTGCCGAAAGAGGACAGTTTAACATTGTTACCGCTGGCAAGTTCAGAGGAAATCTCTTCCAATATCATATCCAAAATTTCACTCGAATCTTTGCGGGATAAACCGATTTCACGATATAATACTTCCGCAATATCAGCTCTGGTAACTGTTTTCATTTTTCTTTTCCTCTGTTATTTTTTTGTTTTTTATACATTACTTTAATTTATTTGTCGCCGATAAAAAATAAATATCTACAACTAAATTCTTATAACCAATCCACCCCAAGTGAAACCGGCCCCCATGGAACTCATTACCACAACATCGTTATCATGGATTTTGTTTTGCGCGAAAGCCTCCGCCAATGCCAAAGGAATCGATGCCGCAGAAGTGTTGCCGTGATGATCGACACTGACAATTACCTTGTTTTCGTCAATCTCCAATTTTTTGGCAACCGAATCGATAATTCTTAAATTGGCCTGATGAGGAATATACCAATCCACATCTTTTAACTCAAGACCGGCAATTTTTAAACTCTCTTCCACACCTTGAACAAGGCACGGAATCGCTAATTTGAAAACTTCCTTGCCGTCCATGTGGACAAATCCCGAACGTTGATTAAACGACACGCCGCTGTCCGAGCATAGTTTATCGTACTGCGAAACATCGGCAAAAATCTTGGTCGCTAAAATTCCGCGGTCGCTGTTTTGCCCTTCTCCCTCTTGAGCTTGGAACACAGCCGCTCCGGCTCCGTCTCCGAATAAAACACAGGTGTTTCTGTCCGTCCAGTCAACAATGCGCGATAATGTTTCGGCTCCGATAACAAGTGCATTTTTTATCTGTCCCAAACGTATCATATTGTCGGCAATTTGTGTTGCATAGACAAACCCCGAACAAGCGGCGTTAATATCCATCGCCGCAACTTGCGGGCGAACGCCCAAATCTCTCGCGACTTTGGCGGCCGTTGCCGGAAAAGTATTATCCGGAGTAACCGTTGCCACAATAACAAAATCAATATCTTCCGGTTTCATATCGGCATTTTGCAATGCCATTTTGGCAGCTTCAATGCAAAATGTTGAGGTATATTCGCCCTCCTCCGCAATATGACGGCTTTTGATTCCGGTGCGAGTGCTTATCCACTCGTCATTGGTTTCAACCATTTTGGAGAGGTCGTCATTTGTCAAAACTTTTTTTGGCAGGCTGTAGCCGGTTCCGATTAAGCGCGATCTTATGCAACTCATAAATAATACCCCTCGTAAATGCTTTCCTGATTGAGTTCGTCTAAATCAACTTTTTCAACTTCCTCACGGATGGTCTGAACAAAATTCTGCCGGACAAGTTTTGCGGCATTGTCAATTGCCACCGCATAACCGAATCCGTCCGTTCCGCCATGGCTTTTTACGCTCAATCCGTTAAGTCCGATAAGCATTGCACCGTTGTAAGCTCTGGGATCCATACTTTTCTTAATCTTGCGGATAACACCCAGCATAAACGGCAATCCGAACTTGGCAAAAAATGAATGTTTAATCGTGCGTTTAATCAAACGAACGACCAAACGCGCCGTTCCTTCTGTTGCTTTCAAGGCGACATTGCCGGTGAAACCGTCGGCGACAATCACATCGGCAGCTCCGTTGGCGATTTCGTGCGGTTCAATATATCCGGTGCATTGAATATCAAGCTGCGGATTTTTTAGTATTTTCAAGGCGTGACGAATTTCTTCTTTGCCTTTCATTTCCTCGGCACCGATGTTTAAGAGTGCCACCCGCGGCGAGGCTATATCCAAAGCGTGTTTGGCAAAAATATTGCCCATTATCGCAAATTCCGCCAAATTTACGGCATCGCATTCGGTATTCGCGCCCAAGTCAAGCATAACATATTTACCGTCCAGATGCGGCATAATCGTACAGATTGCCGGACGGTGAATGCCGCGAATAGTCTTCAGGACCATCTTTGAAATTGCCATCAGCGCACCGGTATTGCCGGCGGAAACAATCGCTTGCGCTCGTCCCGAACGCACGGCATCAATAGCCATATACATACTGGTATTGCGATTGCGAATCACCTGTGAGGGTTTATCTTCGTTTTTAACACGCTCCTCGGTATGAATGACTTTTGAAACCTTGGCGACCTTCGGATACTGCGCGAGAAGGGGCGCGAGCTGCGCCTCATCCCCGAACAGCAAAAACCTCAAGTCGGGGTTGCGTTTAGCGGCGATATTTATACCTTCAATTACGACTCGAGGGGAATTATCTCCCCCCATAGCGTCAACCGAAATAACCAGATTATCTGACAAGAGTTTGCTCCATCCCGGTTAGTCTTTGTTTATTCTATTCAGCTGCTTTTTTCGCAACTACTTCGCGTCTATCGTATTGTCCGCAGGACGGGCAAACGTTGTGCGGTCTTTTGAGTTCGCCGCAGTTGGGGCACTCGTGATAAGAGTTTGCACCCAAAGCGTCATGAGAACGGCGCATATTGCGGCGCGATTTTGATGTTTTATGTTTTGGTGTTGCCATTTTCTTATTCTTTTCAAAAAATTATTGTTATTACAAAAAATTTCAAAACGCAGTAATAAAACATTTTTTTTGCAAATGCAACAATATTTTTCTGCTTTTCGAAATAATTATGTGCTTTTTAATCAAAAAAAATCGTTTTGGCAAGCATAATTTTCATTTGCACGCAAAATATCATCAAAAAAACAATAATTGATTGACATTTGACGGACTTATTTTAAAATGGGGACAAATTAAACTTTCCGGAGATAAGAAAAATGTTAAAAAGAATCCTAAATCTCGCCGCTATTGCCGTTATGATTTCCGCATCAGCTTCGGCGCAGACCACGCAAACCCCGAATTTGAACGCTAAAGTTTCTGTTTTTGATGATGATTTTGACTTTGAACATAAGCAATATTACCAATGCACATCGCAAATCCTTAACGGCAGTGCCGCGGGCTATATCGGCTGTTTGAACGCCGAACTTAAACGGCAAGACGATTTACTTAAATATTTTTATACCGAACTCTTAAAACAACCTCAATACCAAAAATGGAACAACGGCAACGGACTTTTTAAGGGCAATATTAAAGATATGAACGACCAATATGCCGCATACAGAGATCGTATCTGCTCTATGTTTGCCATGGGAATGATGAATTTCTATCAAAATATTGAATGGGGCAGAAAAGATTGCATGATGCAGACCAACGACGAATTACTGCGCCGTATGCAACGTTTCTACAGCGAGAGCCTCGCCGATTATTCCAGCGAACTCGATTTGGAACTCTCGGCAAGAGATTGATTATATTTCCACAAACGGCTTCCTACCGGCTGAGGTAGCTCAAAATACCAGCCTTCATACAGGAAGCCGTTATTTTTTACATACTCTTCAGCCGATAAAGACGGCATTACGGTTGTTGACATATCAATTTTTACCCAATAGCTGTGTCCGAGGTTAAAAAGCTCCATTGCTATAACGACTCCGTTTTTCAAGACGATTCTTATATCTTTTTTATCCCATTCGTCAAAATCGGACTGATTGACCGCCTGATAAAAATCCAAGGTCTTAAAATCAAAATCTTGCGGCTCCGCGCCGTAAATTTCTTCAATATCTTCGTTATCAAAAGGAAGCAAGGGTTGAATAAACCATTGATAGGGCTGTGCGGGAATTAAAAAACGACCTTTAAGTTCAAAACCGTTATCCCCCTGCAAAGCAATAATTTCATCTGTTTGCCCTTCATCGTTATCATACAGCAATTTTAATTCCTCACCGTTGCGGGAATGCAAAATTATGCTGTTTTCGCCCTCAATCTCCTTATTATAAGGCAACGCATTCAATGCCGAGTGTGAAAGTTCACGGATAAATTTATCGGTTAAATCATTGTTTAGGGGATAGCAATCATCATCACGGCTGCACCATATACCGTCTTGTTTGATTGCCGTAAGTCCGTCGTTTATCTCCAAGGAATCAGCCTCGGTGATTACTTTTGAGAGTTCCGGCGACAAGCTATAAAACTGCGGCTTTTTTATCAGGGCAACAGCACACAGAGCAACTCCTGCTCCCAAGAGAAGGCTTATTTTCCAAAAATTTTTTTTCATTTATACCTCGCTGTATTTCTTTTCAGCCAAACAACCAAAAAAAGCACAACCGCCGTCAGAATCGGAAAAACAACCGCATTGAGCCATATAAGCATACGGATTTTCTCGCCGGTAGTGCGGGTTATCATTGTATTTTGTTTTGAGAGTAAAAATTGCAAATCATCAATTTTTTGTTCCAACTCATTGATTTGGCGGCGATATTGTAGGTTCTTTCCCTTATCGTTGCCGCTTTCAAGCATAAATTTGAGTTTTTCAATCTCTTGATTGAGCGAGTTTAACTCGCCGTTTAAGCGATTTTTTTCCTCCATTGATGCCTCAATCAACGGAGCCGCAATTCGGGCGGTGATATTGAGATTTTCATTATATCTTGAACGCCCGAAATACGGCTCTTTAGCATCGTTTAACATATTATCCAGCGCAAACAAAATAAACTCGCCGTTATCGGCATAAGGAATCGAACCGTAAATTTTGTTTTTGGCATCACTTTTTAGTATCCAAGCATCATCACTGACAAAATCCGAATCGGCAACTATGAGTATTTTGGGGTTATTTACCGAAATCGGCAAAAAGGGCGGAATGCTGTTTGAGTATTCCGTATTATCAAAATACCCCTTATCAAAGCCCGAAATAAACTGTCCGCTTACCATAACCGCCAAGTTAAAGCTCTCATTTCCCCCTTGATAGTGTTTGGCAGCCTCTTTTTTCGAAGAATACCTTAAAAAAGAAACATCCATCTGACCGGAATCATCGGGCGATTTTGCTAAAATCTCGTATTTTAAACCGTCCTCGGGAACAACCTTTATCCCTCCCGCCGAACGAAAACTTAAATTTTTGTATCCGGCACCGGAAACAAAAAACCACAGCGGATAAGCTCCGCCCTCCCCTACATTAAGAGCCGCCCCCAGACTGCCGATTACTTTATTATAATCATAATCAAGTCCGAGACCGGTGAGCCAGTTTTTCAAATCAGTATGCGGTTTGGGCGGATAGCCTTTTTCGCGGTGCGTAACCTCGGAATAAGGATCAACAAAAACTATTATTTTGCCGCCGCTCATCAGATACTGATCCAAGGAATACACAAAGAGTTCCCCGACTTCTCCCGGATTGATGACAATCAACGCTTTTATATCATGCGGAATATAAGGAACTTTCGGGTCAATATTCATCAAAGTATAGTCTTGCGCCAATTCGTCAATAATACTCCAACCTGTAAGTATTTTATTCTGCGGAGCAACTACACCGATAATAGTTTTATTTTTAATGGTTATGCGTTTGATTATGCGGTTAATATCGTTTTCCAAATAATTGGCTCTGGCATATTCAAGCTTGGCAATAACGGCTTTGGCAAGCGGACTTGCCATTTCCAAAGCAAAATACGCATATCCGTTGTTATCAGGTATGGCCATTATTCCTTTTTGCGCGGCGAATCGGGCTGTTTTATCATCATCTTTCAAGCGTTTAACCGCAAATTTTACTTTTTCGGGATTAACTTTCTGATATGAGCTTAAAATTGCGGTAACATATTCGGCATAATTATGGTTTTCCCTATCCAAATTATCGGAAACATACAGGTTTATCGTGAGCTCCGTATCAAGATTTTTAACCATATCTTTTGAGGCTTGCGAAAGGGTATAGATTTTTTTTGAACTCAAATCAAAGCTAAATCCGCCTAAACTCCACGTTACTCCCAAAAGGGCAACACCCCAAAGGATAATCGCTAAAATCACCAGAACCGCTTTTTTCATTGCCGCTCCCTCCGATTAAAGATTATCAGCCAATTAAAAAACAACAGCAACGCTGTCAAAGCGACAAAATAAAACACTCCCGCGGGATTAACCTGTCCGTTCAAAAAATTTTGATACCACGCAGAAAAATCAAATACCCGTTCAAAGAAAAACGGCAGATTATCGCTTAAACGCGGAATAATTGCATTGGCATTAAAATTGATGATAACAAACGAAAAAGTCAACCCTGCGACATAGGCAACCGCAGGCACTGCCGTTAACGCAGAGGCAAGAGTACCTGCGGCACACAAGACTGCACAGCCGAGAACAAATCCGATAAAAGAGCAAAAAATACTGCCCCAATCGGAATCAATATATAATGCTTGGGTTATTATCAAGGGAATAACGGCAAGGCTCATAATAAGAGCGGCACACCACGCGCTGAAAAACTTTGACAGCACCATTTTAAGCGTTGAAACCGGAAAAGACATCAACACTTCAACCGTCGAACTGCGATATTCTTCCGCCCAACCGCGCATGGTAATAATCGGAATAATCAGAGCCATAATCTGCGGTTGAAAAACAAAAAACGAACGAAGGGAATCATCTCCGATAAAAAAATATTCGCCCTTAAAAATGCACATCAGCATTGAAATCAAGGCATAGGCCGCAAACACGAAATAAGCCGAATTTGAATAGAAAAAACCGCTCAAATCACGCTTAAACAAGGCACTAAACATTTTTACCTCCGTTCGTGAGTTCGTAAAATAATTGATTGAGATTGCCGCGCGGAGCTTGTTTTTTCAAATCCTTAAAATCGGTATCACGGATAAGCTTGCCGTTATTTAAAATCAAAACTCTGGAAGAAAGATTTTCCGCTTCTTCCAAAAGGTGGGTTGATATAATCACCGGAGAATGGAGCGAATATTCTTTTAAAAACTCACGCAAAGCCTGTTTTTGATTGGGATCAAGTCCTTCGGTCGGCTCATCAAGAATGAGAATTTCGGGGCGGTGAATCATCGCTCCCGCAACTCCTGTGCGCCTTCTGTAACCTTTGGAAAGCGTAGATATTTTTTTATTCATTACCGAAGACAAATCAAGTTTTTCAATCATAAGAGAGAGATTTTTTTTAAAATCATCATCGGACATTTGAAAAACCTTGCCTGTAAAACGCAAATATTCCGCCACACTCATTTCCGGATAAAGCGGCGTATTTTCCGGCATATAGCCGATTTTTTCCAGACAAAAAAGTAAATCCTCTCGTAATTTTTTTCCCTTTATCAAAATTTCTCCGGCATCCGGCAAGAGGCATCCGCATATACACCTCATCAAGGTTGATTTTCCGGCACCGTTTGGTCCCAAAAGAGTAACAATTTCCCCTTTTTGCACCTTAAAATTGATATTATCAAGGGCTGTAAAAGAACCGAATTTTTTAACCAATCCTCTAATTTCAATCATCTTTTACAGCCCTTTACATTATTCCGCTCCGAGTGCAGTCGAATCGGTATTATAAATCAAAACAGCTTCTTTTTTACCATCAATCACTTCCGCATCAATGATAATCTCCGAAACGTTCTTTTTATCGGGAATATCATACATCAACTCCAAAAGTTTTTCTTCCATAATCGCCCGCAAGCCGCGCGCACCGCTTTTACGTTCAATTGCTTTGCGAGCTATTGAAATCAAGGCTTCGTCGGTAATGGTGAGTTTGACTTTTTCCATATTAAACAGTTCAACATACTGCTTGACAAGCGCGTTTTTGGGTTCGGTTAAAATGCGCACCAAAGCCTTTTCATCCAAATCCTCAAGGCTTGCGATAATCGGTAATCTTCCGATAAATTCGGGAATAAGTCCGTATTTTAACAGGTCTTCCGGTTGGATGAGTTTCATTGCCGCGCCGACTGCCATATCTTCTTTTGCGGCGACTTTGGCACCAAACCCGATAGAGGTTGTCTGACTGCGTTTATTGATAATTTTTTCAATACCGGCAAAGGCTCCTCCGCAAATAAACAAAATATTGGAGGTATCTACATGCAAAAATTCCTGTTGCGGGTGCTTGCGTCCGCCTTGCGGAGGAACATTGGCAACCGTGCCTTCGATAATTTTCAACAATGCCTGTTGCACACCCTCCCCCGAAACATCACGGGTGATTGACGGCCCGTCGGTTTTGCGGTTAATCTTATCAATTTCATCAATATAAACAATTCCCCGCTGGGCTTTTTCAATATCGTAATCAGCAGCCTGAACAAGCTTTAAGATAATATTTTCTACATCTTCTCCGACGTATCCCGCCTCGGTCAAAGTAGTGGCATCGGATATGGCAAACGGCACATCCAAAATTTTTGCCAAAGTCTGCGCCAACAAGGTTTTTCCGCTTCCGGTAGGACCGATTAAGATAACATTTGACTTTGAAACCTCGACATCGCTTTTCTGCTCCTTGGAATTGAGGCGTTTATAGTGGTTATAAACCGCAACCGAGAGCACTTTTTTGGCCAAATCCTGCCCGATGACATATTGATCCAAGAAGGCTTTAATTTTAGAGGGTGTCGGAAGCTCTCCATGTTCATGAGTGATTTTGTCGGACTTGTTTTCCTTTTCAATTTCATTCATTTCATCAGCAACAATACTGATGCAAACCTGAATACACTCGTCGCAGATATAAACATTGCGCCCCGAAATAAGTTTTTTTACTTCGGATTGGCTTTTGCCGCAGAAGGAACAGCACAATTCTTCTTTATGGTCGTCACTCATTTTATTTGCTCATTTCATCACGATTGGTTACAATATGGTCAATAAGTCCGAATTTCAAAGCCTCATCTGGAGTCATAAAATTATCGCGATCCATAGCTTTTTCAATCACGGAGAGTTTTTGTCCGGTGTTGTCGGCGTAAATCTGATTCAAACGGCGGCGCATATCCAAAATAAGTTTAGCCTGAATTTCAATATCGGAAGCCTTACCCTGCGCACCGCCGGATGGTTGATGAATCATAATCTGCGAATTAGGCAGAGAAAAACGCTTTCCTTTCGTTCCGCCAGCCAATAAAAACGATCCCATGGAACAGGCCTGCCCTATGCACAAGGTATTGATGTCGCATTTTACATAGCGCATGGTATCATAAATCGCCATACCGGAAGTAATAACGCCGCCCGGGGAATTGATATAAATATAAATATCTTTATTCGGATCCTCGGCTTCCAAAAATAAAAGCTGTGCGCAAACCAGTGATGCCATTTCATCCTCAACCTGTCCGGTCAGAAATATAATGCGTTCTTTCAATAAACGCGAAAAAATATCAAAAGAACGCTCTCCCTGCGGTGTTTGTTCAATCACCATCGGCACCAAGCGATTATAAACTTTTGAGTCTGTCATCAATTTACCTTTCGCAAAATTGTAGTTTTTTTGTTTGCTTTTAGCACAATATATTCAATAAATTGTTAATACCTATCGGTATTTTTGGCAAGAATTTAATAACAGATACGCATATTTTTTAAGTTATCCACAAGTTGAAAAAAGTAAAAAAAAACTTGACTTTAGTTTTAATTTTTACTATAAAGATAAATGTAAAGTTTGTCGCAAGACAAGCTTTCTTCCAGCCACATACTGACGGCAGGAGAGATTCATCTCTCCTGTCGTTGGTTTTTATGGTGTCAAAAAATCTAAAAAACAAGAGGGTTTTAGCCCTCTTATTTTTTGTTACGGGTGATTTTATTGAGCCGTGTAGCTGATGGTCAAAGTTCCGGAATGATTGCCGGGGGTAACCTTTGAGATGTCGTCTATACCACAATCATAAGGAGATACCTCAAATTTATTTTCTATCCCACTGTATTTGAAATAAATATCGCAGAAATTGCTCCTATCATTTCCGCCAAAGAGATTGTAAACATACCCTTCGTCATAAACGCTCAATCCCCCGCAAGAAACGCTTACGGTATTGCAAGCCGAAGGATTAGGAATATTGGCAGTAAAAGTCCCGACTGTGGCATTAGGAGCCGAAACTATAGCTCCTTGCTCAGTATAACGTATTACTCCCGAGTCACTGTAATTCCACAATGAAAATCCCGTATAAGCAGGATTGATGGTAATTGTGCCGAGATTTATATCTCCGGTTTTGGTTAAACTGACATCGTGAGCGATTGTGGCGGTTACGGTCATAGTGGCGGAGTTGCCCGCATAGGCGGCGTAACTGCCAAGGGCAACGCCGGCAACACCAAGTAATAAAATATAATTTTTCATATCTCAAACTTCCTTCTTTTATTAAAGTTATAAAGAAAAACCACCTGTTGGGTTATCACCCGCGAGGTGGTTGGAAGTTGGAAACTATTTATTGCAATAGTGTAAGGTATTCTTTATATTTCCTTACCTTCCAACCATAAAAAGTCGGACACACCAAATTACGTTTTAGTATAAACGGCAATAAAGAGGTTTCCACACCTCAAAGTGACTTTTCACTCACTTCAATTTTTACCCTAGCATAAAAAATTGCCAATGTAAAGCAAAAATTTTGCTTTTTTATTATTCTCCGTTTTCTCCTCCCTCCAAACGTCAATTCCTCCCCTCCTTATGTACTGAACTCACCCCCAATTGTCGTCCTGAACTTGTTTCAGGACCTCAAAAA
>JAFUYI010000063.1 GCA_017470585.1 Alphaproteobacteria bacterium
ATTCCCCTCACTGATGAGAGCTTGACATGGTATCCATTCCCTCGCTGATGTGAACCTCCACCGGCTAAAGCCGGTGGCTTCTTTTACAGATCAAGCTTCGCTTGTCCGCAATCTTCTTTCCCTTGAAGTTGAATATAGCACAGGATAACTTCGTTGTTTATAATATTCACTCATACTTCTTCTTATAACACGAAAAAGGAAAGGGGCCGAAATTGTTTAGGAATCTTGAGGTCCTGAAACAAGTTCAGGACGACAAAGTGGGCATAACCTCGGAAGGGAGGAAGGAACGGAAAAAGGGGAAAGCAAAAGGTGCAAAATTTTGCATTTTTAAAATTTTTGCTTGATTCGAATTGTAGGATATGTTAGTTTAATTTTGAAGCGAGTGATTCTCGCTTTGGGGTATGAGAGCCTCTTTAGCTTCGTTTATACCAAGACGTAATTTGGTATAGTATTTGTTATGCGGCCGGAAGCCTGCGGAATATGCCGTCAAGGTTAATACGCGGGACTATGTAAGCTAAAATAGTTCTCATCTTCCGGTCGCACCTCGTGATTTTCATGAGCGCGACCTTTCATCTTAAATCTTAAAATGAAAAGGGAGTGAAAATTATGAACAAATATATTTTATTACTTGGCGTAGCGGGCGTTGCTTTAGGCTCTTACTGCGCATACGCAGGAAACTCGGCAACAATTACCGTTACCGCCACAATCGCCCACGATGTGAGTTTGAGCGTTACTCAAGATTTAAACATCGGAACTATTACCATAAATCCGGCAAATATTTATACATATGGTGAAGTCAATTATAATTTGGATGGAACGGTTAAAAATCAACACGGCGCGGTAATAACAGCGACAGCTGCGACTCCGGGGATTTTTACCGCTAATATTGCCAATCCTTCAGCTTGCGATGGCTCAAGTGATACTTGCGGCGATTTGAGTATACCGAATCGTATAAGTTCTTTTTTAGGAACTGCTTCACTGAATCACAATGGCTGTGATTTTGTAATAAATTATGACAGTTCAAATAAATTCAAGGTCGTGCCAACAGGCTGCGATTTTGAAGTAGGACACACGACTCCCGGTAAACACGAGGCAACTATCACTGTCTCTTACACTGCAAGCTAGACCGAATCGGGGTAAGTTAACCTTGCTCTATGGTAACAAAAAAAAGCGGTCTTACGACCGCTTTTTTATAATCAACTTGCGCGTTATGCGATAATGTTTACTTTACCGCCGGCTTTTTCAATTGCGGTAACTGCCGCTTTTGAAGCAGAATTTACCGAAATACTAACCGCAGTTGTAACCGCACCGCGAGCCAACAGACGAACGCCGTCTTTGGTATCGTTAATGATTCCGGCTTGTCCCAAAGCTGTCAAATCAATATTACCAGCTTTCAATTTTCCGGCATCAATAGCGGTCTGCAAAGTATCCAAATTTACAACTGCATACTGTTTAGCAAACGGATTCTTAAATCCGCGTTTCGGAAGTCTGCGATAAATCGGCATCTGACCGCCTTCAAAACCATTGATGGCAACACCGCTGCGAGCTTTTTGACCCTTTTGACCGTGGCCGGAGGTTTTACCCTTGCCGCTGCCAATTCCGCGTCCTACTCTTATGCGGTCTTTAGTCGCGCCATAGTTATCTTTCAATTCATTAAGTTTCATATCTTTCACCTAATTTCAATATCGGGGAGAGCAAAACTAAAAAAGCCGCCCTCCCCTAACAGATTACTCTACGATTTGAACCAAATGAGGAATTTTATTAACCATTCCTCTGATTGCCGCAGTATCTTCCAACTCAACAACCTTGTTCATCTTATTCAAGCCAAGTCCGATGAGGATTGCTTTTTGCTTCTCGGGACGACCGATAGGACTTGCAATTTGCTTAACTTTAATTGTCTTTTTAGCCATTGATTAAGCCTCCTCTTTCTCTGCTTTTGCACCGGCTGTACCTTCGCGGCGGCTGACAATATCGCCCACCTTTTTACCGCGTTTGGCTGCAACCATTCTCGGAGAATTGATAGCGCACAGGGCATTGAATGTTGCCTTAATCATATTGTAAGGATTGTTTGAACCCAAAGATTTAGCAACAACGTCTTGTACACCCAAAACTTCAAAAATAGCACGCATCGGACCGCCGGCAATAACACCGGTACCGGCAGGAGCTGTTCTCAAAACAACTTTTCCTGCTCCGAAATGTCCGTGCATATCGTGGTGCAGAGTTCTGCCCTCACGAAGAGGGATACGAATCATATTTTTCTTGGCTTCATTGGTAGCCTTGGTAATAGCTTCCGGAACTTCGGCAGCTTTACCGGTTCCGAAACCGACGCGACCTTTTTGATCTCCGACTACGACAACCGCAGCAAAAGACATTGTGCGTCCACCTTTAACGGTTTTGGCTACACGGTTAATATGAACCAGTCTTTCAACCAATTCTTCTTTTCTTTCTGTTTTACGACGATCTACAGCTTGTGTCATATCAACCTCCCTAGAATTTCAAACCGGCTTCGCGAGCAGCGTCGGCCAATGCTTTCACACGACCATGGTAAATGTAACCTCCGCGATCAAATACCACTTCGCTTACACCTGCTTTCAACGCTCTCTCGGCAACAGTTTTACCGATAACACCGGCTGCAGCAACAGTTGAAGTCTTTTCAACGGTTGTTCTTACTTCCTTATCCAAAGTGGATGCCGAAGCCACAGTCGCGCCTTTAATGTCGTCAATGATTTGTGCGTAAATATGCTTACCGCTGCGGAAAACCGACAATCTCATTTTGCCGTTTGCTGCGTTTCTCAAAGCTGTTCTTACGCGTGCTTGTCTTTTCTTAAACAATTTTCTTGGCGTATTCATTAAATTATTCCTTATTTTTTCTTGCCTTCTTTACGACGGACATATTCATCGGTATATCTTACGCCTTTGCCCTTATAAGGCTCGGGTTTTCTATACTCGCGAATCTTATCGGCAACCTGACCTACAAGCTGCTTATCGGCACCGAAAACACTCAACTGTGTCGGCGAAGTGCAAGTGATTTTAATGCCTTCGGGTGCTTCATAAATTACATCATGCGAAAAACCCAAGGACAATACCAACTTGTTTGAGCCTTCCATACGGGCTTTATAACCTACGCCAATCAAATCCAACTGCTTGGTAAAGCCATCGCTTACACCTTTAACAATCGAGTTAATTTGAGCGCGGGTTGTTCCCCACAAAGCTCTTGCTTGTTGCGAGTTGCTCAACGGAGTAACCACAACTTTGTTTTCTTCCAATTTGGTGCTGACGTGGCTGTCATCAAAAATAAAAGATAATTCACCGTTTTTACCTTTGGCAACAACCTTGTTGTTTTCAATTTTAACTTCAACACCGGCAGGGATAACAACAGGATATTTTCCAACTCTTGACATATCCGTTCTCCCTTAAAATACCTGACAGAGAATTTCACCGCCGACATTGGCCTTTCTGGCTTCACTGTCGCTCATAACTCCTTGCGGAGTAGAGATGATGGAAATTCCCAAACCGTTGTAAACTCTGGGCAAATCTTTAACGCTTGAATATACGCGACGACCCGGAGTAGATACACGGTAAATTTCTTTAATAACCGAAGCACCTTCAAAGTACTTCAACTGAATGCGAAGTTCATCGATTCCGGCTTTGACGTTATATTTTTCATAACCCAAAATATAGCCTTCTTTCTTCAAAACTTCCAGTACGCTTTCACGCAGGCGAGAAGCAGGAGAGATTACTTCCTTTTTCTTCGCGCTTTGTGCGTTTCTAATGCGTGTGAGCATATCGCCCAAAGGATCAGACATAGACATCTATAAAACCTCCTACTACCAGCTTGATTTAACCAAACCGGGGATTTCGCCGAAACTTGCCATACGTCTTAATTCATTACGGCAAAGCTTGAATTTGCGATATACCCCGCGTGAACGACCGGTATTCTCACAACGATTCTTAATACGAACCTTGGAAGAACTACGCGGCAACTCCGCCAATTTCAATACCTTCCTGAAACGCTCTTCAGGAGAAGTATTTTTATCTTTAATCTCGGCGATAAGCTTGTTGCGGCGAGCAGCAAACTTTTCGGCTTTAGCGATTCTTTTTAAGTTTCTGTAAACTGAACTTGTTTTTGCCATATTCTCTCTCCGCTAGTTCTTAATCGGTAAGTTGAAGCCGGTAAGAAGCATTTTAGCTTCTTCGTTGGTTTTGGCTGATGTGCAGATTACAATATCCATACCGCGGATGGCATCAACTTTTTCATAGTTGATTTCCGGGAAGATAATCTGTTCTTTGATACCGAAAGCAAAATTGCCTCTGCCATCAAAGTTCTTTCCTTGAATACCGTGGAAGTCACGGATTCTCGGCAATGCCATATTAACCAATCTCTCCAAAAACTCGTACATCTTGTCGCGTCTTAAAGTAACTTTGCAGCCCAAGGGCATACCTTCTCTTACCTTAAAAGTCGCAATAGATTTACGGGCGTGTGTAATGATTGCCTTTTGTCCGGCAATCTGTGTCATTTCATCAGCCGCGTTGTTCAATTTTTTCTTATCGGCAACAGCATCGCTGACACCCATATTCAAAACAATTTTCGTCAACTTCGGAACCTCATGCGGATTGGTGTAACCGAATTTCTCCACAAGAGCTTTCTTAATGACTTCATTGTACATTTTTTCAAAATTTGTCATCGTTTATAAATCCCTTATTTGTCGATTACATCACCGGATTTGCGGGCAAAGCGGACTTTGCGGCCGTCAACTTCCTTGTATCCTACTTTTGTTCCTTTGTTGGTTTTGGAATCAATCAACGCAACGTTGGAAACATGAATCGGTGCTTCTTTGGTAACAATACCGCCGGCCGAAACTTGGCTGGGTTTGGTATGACGTTTTACAAGGTTGATGCCTTGAACGACAACTTTGCCCTCTTTCGGCATAGCTCTTACTACTTCACCGGTTTTGCCTTTGTCATCACCTGACAAAACAATAACCTGATCACCTTTTTTGATTTTCATTTTAAGGTTCATTACAATACCTCCGGTGCTAATGAAATTATCTTCATAAATTTCTTGGCACGCAATTCTCTGGTAACAGGACCAAAAATACGAGTACCGATCGGTTCTCCGTCCTTGTTAATCAGAACGGCGGCATTAGAGTCGAAACGAATCACAGATCCGTCTTTGCGTCTGATGTCGCTTGCGGTGCGAACGATAACAGCTTTATGGACATCGCCTTTCTTAACGCGTCCTTTCGGCAATGCATCTTTAATCGATACGACGATTACGTCACCGACGGTTGCGTGCATTCTTTTAGAACCGCCCAGAACCTTTATGCACTGCACCTGACGTGCTCCCGAGTTATCTGCAACATCCAGGTTGGTTTGCATTTGTATCATTTTCTTATTCCTTCTCTATTCGGCGTTATCGGTTAACACTGTCCAAGATTTGGTCTTTGAATAAGGCTTGGATTCGATAATCTTAACCTCATCGCCAATCTTGAACCGGTTGTTTTCATCATGAGCAGCATATTTCTTGCTTTTCTTAATGAATTTACGATAAACAGGGTGCATAACCTGACGTTCAACTTTAACGACAACGGTCTTATCCTGTTTGTCACTGACTACAACACCTTGAAGAATTCTTTTAGGCATATCTTTTTCTCCTAACTATTCTTCTTACGCTCGGCTAAAAGCGTATTGATTTTTGCAATATCGCGACGGACTTTGCGCATACTTGCAGTATTTTGCAACTGTCCGGTCGAGTGCTGAACTCTCAAGTTAAATTGCTCTTTTTTGGCATCGAGCAATTTTGCTTCCAATTCATCAACACTCAAAGAGCGAAGTTCTTTAATTTTTGCCATCTTATGCTACTCCTTGGTCAGAATTGAGGCGTTTTACGAACTTGGTTTTAATCGGGAGTTTGGCAGCACCCAAAGCAAATGCAGCGCGTGCGGTCTCCTCCGGTACACCGTCAATCTCGAACATAATTCTGCCCGGTTTCACTCTGGCGCACCAATATTCAATAGAACCTTTTCCTTTACCCATACGGACTTCGGCAGGTTTATCGGATACCGGTACATCGGGGAAAATTCGGATCCATACTCTTCCGGCTCTTTTCATTTCACGGGTAATCGCACGACGAGCCGCCTCAATTTGACGGGCTGTGATACGATCAGGTGTCAAAGCCTTCAATCCATACATTCCGAAACTTAATTCCGCACCGCCTTTGGTAAGACCGTGAATACGACCTTTATGCTGCTTGCGGAATTTTAATCTTTTTGGACTTAACATTTTCTTAATTCCTCAACGTTTACTTGTTGTCAGCCAACTTTTTGTCTTGAGCCATCGGATCATGAGCCATAATTTCGCCCTTATAAATCCAAACTTTAACGCCGCAGGCACCATAAGTTGTATGAGCCGTTGAAGTTGCATAATCAATGTCAGCGCGCAAGGTGTGCAAAGGAACTCTTCCTTCACGGTACTGCTCGGTACGGGCAATTTCCGCACCGCCCAAACGACCGCTGCAGCTAACCTTAATTCCTTCGGCTCCCAAACGCAAAGCTGATTGCATAACGCGTTTCATCGCACGGCGGAAAGCAATACGTCTTTCCAACTGTTGAGCAACGCTGTCCGCAACGAGCTGGGCATCCAACTCCGGCTTTCTTACTTCTACAATGTTTAATTGAACTTCTGATGATGTCAAAGCCTGAATTTGTCTTCTCAAAGCCTCAATATCCTGTCCTTTTTTGCCGATTACGACACCCGGTCTTGCCGAATGAATGGTAACTCTGGCCTTCTTGGCAGGGCGTTCAATTACAATCTTGCTGATACCGGCTTGAGCCAGTTTCTCTTTCAAGAACTCTTTAATTTTTACATCTTCATGCAGGTAATCGGCATAGTTATCATCCGCATACCAACGAGAGTCCCAAGTGCGGTTAACTCCCAAACGAAGACTTGTAGGATTTGCTTTCTGTCCCATAAACTTACTCCCCACGCTCGGTTACAACGATAGTAATGTTGGAGAACGGTTTCAAGACCCTTGCTCCTCTTCCGCGACCGCGTGCGTGCATGCGTTTCATTACCAAACCTTTTCCGCAATAAGCTTCACTGACATAAAGCTTATCAATGTTTAACTGATGATTGTTTTCAGCATTTGCAATCGCAGACTGCAAAACTTTCAAAACCGACTTTGCAATTCTCTTCTTGGAGAAAGTAAGTTCCGCAACAGCCTTTTCTACACTTAAACCGCGGATAGTTTGAGCAACCAGATTAAGTTTCTGCGGGCTTGTACGCAAGGCGTTGCAAACGGCTTGAGCCTGATTTGCAGCGATACTTCTGACGTTTTTAGTTTTTCCCATCATTAACTCCTATTTGCTTTTTTATCAGCGGCGTGACCGAAGAAAGTACGAGTAGGAGCAAATTCACCGAACTTGTGACCTACCATATCCTCGGTAACCAAAACCGGAATAAACTTATGACCATTGTGAACACCGAATGTCAAACCGACGAATTGCGGCAACATGGTGGATCGGCGCGACCAAATTTTAATAACCTCATTGCGAGTTGAATTTCTGGCTGCATCCGCTTTCTTCAGAAGATACCCATCAACGAACGGTCCTTTCCATACTGAACGTGTCATTAGCTTATCTCCCTTTATTTCTTGTTATCATGACGCGAACGCATAATAAAGCGATCGGTCTTCTTGTTGGAACGTGTCTTATATCCTTTGGTTGGTTTGCCCCACGGGGTTGTCGGATGACGACCGCCTGATGTGCGACCTTCACCACCACCCATCGGGTGATCAACCGGGTTCATGGCAACACCGCGTGATACCGGACGCATTCCCATCCAGCGAGCGCGACCAGCCTTACCCAAGGATTTATTCTGATTGTCCGGATTGGAAACGGCACCTACGGTTGCCAAGCACTCTTCACGAACAATTCTCAATTCTCCCGAACTCAATTTGAGTTGAGCATAACCGGCATCTTTACCTACAACTTGAGCATAGCAACCGGCAGAACGAACCAATTGGCCGCCCTTGCCCGAACGCAACTCAATGTTGTGAATGATGGTGCCGACCGGCATATTCTTCAACGGCATAGCGTTACCCGGCTTAATATCGGCCTTTTGGGACGAAATAACTTTATCGCCGGCTTTTAATCTTTGCGGAGCCAAGATATATGATTTTTCACCGTCTTCATAGCAAATCAATGCAATGAAAGAAGAACGGTTCGGATCATATTCGATTCTCTCAACTGTCGCTTCCATATCAAACTTATTACGTCTGAAGTCGATAATGCGGAGCTTGCGTTTATGTCCGCCGCCCTTTCTCCGACTTGTAACATGTCCGAAATTATCACGCCCGCCGGTCTTTTTGAGACCGATTGTCAAAGACTTCTCCGGAGCTCCTTTATAAAGCTCGCTTCTATCAACGATAACAAGCTGACGAAGTCCGGGAGATGTGGGCTTATATGTTTTTAATACCATCTCTTAAATTCCTGTTGTAACATCAATATTTTGACCTTTGGCAAGAGTAACCAAAGCTTTTTTATAATCAGAACGCTGTCCGTTATAGCCTCTAAATCTTTTTACCTTACCAAATTGACGAATAGTATTCACTTTAACGACCTCGACGCTAAAAATAGCTTCTACGGCAGCCTTAACGGCTTCTTTGGTTGCATTGAGAGGAACCTCGAAAACGATTTTTCCGCTCTCCGATGCATTCATAGACTTCTCAGTGATTACCGGACGAACCAGTGTGTCGTACATCGACGCAACTACATTGTTGGTTTTAACATTCTTTTTCATTTCAGTCTTTCCTCCAAGCAGTTAACGGCATCTTTAGTCAACACCAGTTTTTCTCTTTTCAAGATGTCATATACATTGGCCCCCATTGTCGGCAAAACATCTACACCGGCAATATTGCGAGATGCCAACGCGAAGTTAATATCAACTTCGTTTCCGGCGATAAACAAGCAATCCTTTAATCCGAGATTATTCAATTTGGCTTGCAAATCTTTAGTCTTGGGGGATTCAAGCTTTTCACCTTCAACAACGACCAAGTTGCCTTCCTTGACTTTGGAAGAAAGCGCAATTTTCAAACCCAATTGTCTGAATTTCTTGGTCAGTTCATGCGATTGATCACGAACAACCGGACCAAACACAATTCCACCCTTTCTGAACTGGGTGCCTTTTCTGGAACCTTGACGAGCATTACCGGAGCCTTTTTGTTTGAAAGGCTTGGAAGGTGTCAAAGCAACCTCGGAACGACCCTTTGTCTTATGGGTGCCGGCTTGCATTCTGGCCAACTGCCATCTTACAACCCGTTGTAAAACATCAGCTCTGACTTCCAAACCGAAAATCGATTCGTTTAACTCAACCGAGCCGACATTTTTATTATCTAAACTTAAGATGTCCTGTTTCATAACTATTATCCTTATCTTTTAAGCATTATCAGCTATTTTAAGCTTTAACTGCGACAGGCGCATCAACTTTTTTCAAACCGGCAGGCAACGGAAGCTCGACATTGGCAACCTTTTTTACGGCATCGGTAATGCGAACCCAAGCGTTTTCACCGCCCGGAACACCACCTTTAACCATAATCAAACCTTTATCGGCATCAATGGCAACAACTTTGAGATTTTGAACAGTAACACGTTCTGCACCCATGTGTCCGGCCATTTTCTTGCCCTTGAATACTTTACCCGGGTCCTGTCTCTGACCTGTAGAACCATGTGAACGGTGCGAAATAGAAACACCGTGACTGGCCTCCAAACCGGCAAAGTTGTGACGTTTCATAACGCCGGCAAAACCTTTACCCAAAGAGGTAGCACAAACATCAACATATTGCCCGCAGACAAAATGTTCCACAGATAATTCAGAACCTACAGAAAGCAGGCAGTCTTCAGAAACTCTGAACTCACCCAATTTCTTTTTCGGCTCAACACTAGCCTTGGCAAAATGTCCTTTCAAAGCTTTCGAAACATTTTTTGCCTTAACGGCACCGGTACCGAGCTGAACAGCGGTATAACCATCCTTTTCTTGTGTCTTAACAGCAACAACCTGAAGATTATCAACGCTCAAAACAGTAACCGGTACATGAGTTCCGTTTGCTTCAAAAATACGGGACATTCCCAATTTTTTTGCGATTAAACCAGTACGCATATTTTGTTTTTCCTTTTCAATAGGTTGACTTACTTTATTTCACGAAAGCCAACATTGCTTTTTTTATTTTCGGGTAATTATTTATAACAAACAATTACAGTTTAATTTCAACATTTACACCGGCGGCCAAATCAAGCTTCATCAAAGCATCAACGGTTTGCGGTGTCGGATTGACAATATCAAGAAGTCTTTTATGAGTTCTGATTTCGAACTGTTCACGCGACTTTTTATCAACGTGAGGAGAACGGTTAACCGTAAACTTCTCAATTCTTGTCGGAAGAGGAATGGGACCTCTTACATTTGCCCCGGTTCTTTTGGCAGTATGCACGATTTCCGTTGTAGATAAGTCGAGCAAACGATGATCAAAAGCCTTGAGGCGAATTCTTATATTTTGTGTATCCATCATTTTTTAAATACTTTTCCTATAACTAGACGGCACGATTCGCACTAGAGCAAAAATGCCGTCTACAAAATTAACCTTGTGTAAGTCCTTGAAAAACAAGAAAATACGGGATATTTTTTATTACAACCGACTTTGTCAACAAGAGGCAAAATCAATTAAATCGCAGGCTTTGTACCATATTTAAAAATATAATGCAAGCAAAAAATGCAATTTTTTTTATTTTTTTTGATTTTTTTGCTTGATATAAAAAAATTAGTCGGTTATACTTCTTTTGAAGTGAACGAAAAGTCACTTTGAGGTGTGGTAACCTCTCCTTTAGCGTTTTTAAGAAAAACGAAAGAAATGCTTTCAGCCTGATTATGGTTGGAAGGTTGGGAAATATAAAGAATACCCAACACTGGACTAAAGGTCAGTTACCAACTTCCAGCCACCTCGCGGGTGATAACCCAAAAGGTGGTTTTTTATAACTTTAATAAAAAAAGGAAGTTTGAATATGAACAAATATATTTTACTGCTCGGCATTGCGGGGGTTGCACTGGGTTCTTATTGTGCCTATGCAGACAACTCCGCTACAATGATCGTTACCGCAAGAATCGAACACGACGTAAGTTTGGTAAATAATCTGGACTTAAATCTTGGCACAATCATCATAGATCCTGCCGCAGAAGACTGGTCAATTGGTTATAACTATACTTCCATTTCGTCTAAATCGGATTCCGTAATCGATCCGGGAGATGTTGAAGCAGGACAAATCGTTGCCAATATTCCTAATCCATCGGCTTGCGATACAATAAGTACATCTTGCGGAGGACTGTCTTTATCAAGTAGTTTTCTGCAGATTGGAAGTAGTGCAAATGACGGTGTCAGTCTTGGAATCGTATATGATTCTAGCCAAAAAGTGTTTTATGTTGTACCCATAAATTTTCTGACCACGCACTTACCGCGGGAAGATGATTATAGTAAAACCATCACTATTTCTTATAATGCCGGTTAAGACGTTGAGGCGGAAGATCATTCTTCCGCCTGCAATTTTTATGTTTTTAGGGCAAAAAAATCTTGAAAATGTCCGCGGTTTATGTTAGTATGACGGAAGGTATAAAAAAATCCGTGGAGACTGTTTTATGGAAAAGAAGTTTTATTATAATTTCAAACCGTTAAATGCTTGGCTGGTATTTAATATAATCATTACCCTAATGGTCGGATCATGTTTTCTATGCGGATACAGAATTTTGTTTTACCCGCAGATATATGTGCTTGTTTTAACGGTTGTTTTTTCGTGGTCGATGTGGTATTATAAATACATTCACCCGCAAACCATGGCTATCATCAGCGATGATTACATTAAGATTGACCACACTGCTCCGCTTAAATGGGACGATATTGACCACGCCGAAGAACGCGAAGTCTATTGTTGTTTCAAAAAACGCCGCATTATCGTATTGGTAGCAAAAGCGGGAATTGATTATAAATACAATTGGCTGCAAAAACATAACTCCGTGTTTACTCCATTTTCTATTCCGCTGTACGGACTTTTGAGCCATGAAGATGAAGAAGAATTAAAAAAAATCGTTGCTAAAAAGACCAACTTACAACGTATAGCTTAAAAAAATAAAAAAGCATTAAAGGGGAGGCTTTGCCCTCCCCTGTATTTTTACACAAAAACTGCGGCAAGCAATACCTTTTAAGGTGCCGTATATGTTATGGTAATTTCGCCCAAGTCCTGATAATCCATTTCCGAAGGCGCACCTCCTGAATATGAGAGTTTAGCGTGGACCAAAAAATCCCCTTCATGTCCATCATCGGGAACAATACTGAAAGTATCAACAAGCATCCCGCGTGAAGAAACAGATGCCGGAGAGATACTGAAAACCGAAGCATCGCCAGGATTGGCCACAGTAGCGGTAAAAGCCCCGTAAGCATTATCATTCGCACTCACAACCCCGCTGCCGTCTTTTGTGCCGTCAGTTTTTGCCCAACCGGAGGCAACCGCCGGATTTACGATTATGTCAAACCATACGCCGCCCATAATATCAATATTTATGTCATGGGTAATGGCTGCGCTCACAGTCATTGTGTCGGAATTGGCGGCGTAGGCAGCATAACTGCCCAAGGCAACACCCGCAATGCCGAGTAGCAAAATATATTTTTTCATCATAAAAACTTCCTTTCTAAAAGTTTTTTCACTAATACTAAAAGAAAACCACCTGTCGGGCTTTAGACCCTGGAGGTGGCTGGAAGTTCCAAACTATTAAACGCAATAGTGCAAGGTATTTGGACCAAGTCTTATTTCCCTGCCTTCCAACCATAAAAAGTCGGACATATCAAATTACGTCTTGATACAAAACGGCGTTTACGAGGTTTGGACACCTCAAAACGGAATTTTATCTCGTTTCGGATTCAACCTATCATATTTTAATTAAAATGTAAATAGTTTTTTTAATCATTTTTTTAATAAATTATGCCTAGTATTCCCGCAAAGGAGAAAAATATGAAAAAAATCATTTGTTCTGTTGTGTTGGCGAGCTTTTTATCGGCTTGTGCCACAAATCCATACAGCGGCGAGAGCCAAGTTTCCAAAACAGCATGGGGTACCGGAATCGGTACTGCCGTCGGTGCCGGTGTCGGCGCGCTTATCGGCGGCAAAAAAGGTGCGCTTATAGGTGCCGGCGTCGGCGCACTCGGAGGGGCTGCAACCGGAGGGTATATGGATTTGCAAGCCCGCGAATTGCGGCAAGAATTGCTTAACACCGGCGTACAGGTTAAAACTTTGGACAACGGCGAAATTTTGCTCATTATGCCGAGCAATATAACCTTTGCCACAGATTCCGCAGTATTTCAAACCGGATTTAACAATGTTTTGGATTCAGTTGCCAAAATATTGGCCAAATATAACAAGACTGCCATTTATATTACCGGATATACCGACAGCACAGGTTCCGATCAGTATAATCTCAATCTTTCCCAAAAACGCGCTGCCGCAGTCGCCGATTATTTGGGACTGCGCGGGGTAAATAATTCGCGGATGATTGTTCAGGGATTGGGAAAAGCCAACCCCATTGCTTCCAATGATTCCGAAGCCGGACGGGCGCAAAATCGCCGCGTAGAGTTAAGTATCAGGCAAATAAACTAAAGTTAGGCAAAGCCCGGGTGAAAATCCGGGCTTTTTTATCATAGAATATTGAATTAACAAAATCCGTCCTCATATTTATTTTACACAACAACAATATGAGGAAAAAACAATGAAAAACGTCATTACTTTTATAATGGTTACTTTACTGTTGGTTGCCGGTTACTATATCGGCAGTGCCGTTGCCAATAATTCCCCAGACAATACTTCCGCAAACACTCCGGAAGTTATGGTGATTGAAGAAGAATACGGCACGGTAAGCATTCCCGATAGTCAAAACGCGCCAATGAAAGCTCATCAAAAAGCAGACACCTCAAATCACAACACATCCTCTTCTCAAACCACATCTTCCTCAAACACCGCAACGGCGGTTGAGATGGAAGAAAGCTTGAGCGAAACTTCAAACTAAACTTTCTTATCTTCTGTATCCCCGAAGGTTTGGTCCCTCTTTCCTTCGGGGATTTCTTTTAATATTTTTTCAATTGTCGTCAACGATTGAGCAGGAGATTGTTTGAAATCAATCAAATGACCGTTCAATCGTCCGCTGTGTTTTTTGGCATCGTATAAGCAAAACGGCGTGGTAAAACTTTGAAAATAGCGGGCTGTATCATCAATTTGAATATCTATCCGATGTTTGGCGCAGTACTGCGCTTTTGCCTCATTCCAAAGTTCATCCCGAACTTTGAAATTACCGTTTTCAAAATATTCAATCTGCCCACGGGAAGCAAAGTAATCCAAAAGACAAAACAATTCCGTATAGCAGATATGCCATGCTTTTAAAAATTCCTTTTCCACCTGACAGGGGCCGCCGGAGACAATATGAACTTCATAGTTCAAGCTCAAAGCCAAATCACAAAAATCACGAAAAAACACAGGATTTTCAGTTATTACGCCGTGAAAATCAATTCCAAGTCTTAACTTCTTTTCATTCATTATCATCCCCGCCGAATACCGTTGCCAATGTTTCCTTTAAGGAATTGGGACTCAACGCAGACAAGGGGTTGATGTCAATTTCCGGTGACGATGCGCTTCCGGTTATGGAGTAATCGGCGGCAAAAACCGTTCCGTCCCGCCCTGCCAAAAGATTGCCGACCAGAGGAATTTTACCTATCATGGTATTCAAACCATACGCCGGCGCAATCATTCCGTTAAGATTTATGTTGCCGTCCATCATATTATACATCCCCGAAAAACTCATCCCCATAACATTGCCGTATGTTCGCGCTTTATTCACATATAACACTTTGTTGCGGTATTTAAACGGGGCATCAAAATGCGAAAAGGTCATTCCTTCTCCGCGTAAGAGATCAACCATTCCCGTAAACGAGGCGACAGTTAAAAGTTTGGTTAAAAGCGGAGTGTTGTGCAGGCTGAAATCTCGTATTCTGGCGTGTCCGATAAGCATTTTTTCGGCATTGCGTTTGGCTTCAATTCTTAAAACTCCGCCGTGCATATCATTGTAAATACGCAAAAATCTCAATGTGTTACCGGCGGCATTGCTGTTAATGATAAGATAAAATTCTTTATTGGGCTTCGGAACATAATCGGCTTTTAAGGTCATATTTTTATTATAATCATAATTACCGATAAGGTGCGCCTCTTTTATCCCTATACCATGGCGCATTTGAACCGTTCCCGCAAAATTGGTTACCGCCAAATCCGGATTGCTCCAAAGTGAACTTACCGCAACATTTATGTCCATATCAGGGGTATTTTCAAAATCGGTATCGCTGCCGTCGCCTTTTGCCGAGTCCTCGTCTTTTTTATCAAAAAATTCCGATAAATCATAACTGTTGCCGGAAATGTTAATGGTAATTTCCGGAGTTTTTCCGTAATCAAAATCTATTTTGGCATTAGCGTTGGTTTTTCGTCCGCGGATTTTGGTTATGTCAATAGTTTTGGGGAGATTATTCTCTCCCATTTGCGCTTTACCTTGAATTTCAAAATTCGGATTGGTCAGAGAAAACTGCTTGAGCTGCGCGAGTTTTTTATTTTTTATTTGCAATCCGGCGGTTAGCTCTCCTTTTTCACCCAAAGGTTTAACAAACCCCAAAAAACCGTAGTCAAAAGAAGCGTTGCGAAGATCAGCGTGTATATCAACATTTATATCATTTCCTTTGGCCGCGGCAACAGCTTCTGCCTGTGCAAATCCCGAAACATAGGGCGGTTGCAAAAAGGAAGCATCAACGCCGAACTTGTGCAAAACATTCTCATCAACCCTTAATTTGACATTATAGCGGTTTTCCTCTGTTTTAAAGGAGTTAACCCACGATAAATTCATCGGAATTTCATCAAATTCAATATCTCCGTTTAATTTTAAGCCGTTATTGTCAACCTCCAAATCAAGAATTTTTGCTTTTATATCCTTATCATTGATGATGTTATTGATTTTAACATCATCAAGTTTTGCTTTAACTTTAACCTTTACATCATTGTATCCTAAATCTTTTTTGAGTTCAAAATCGAGATTTAGTTCGGTTTCGGTATTCCCTTGCAAAAGCTCCGGCGAAATCCCTAACTGCGAAGTAAAATTAAGCGGAGGGTGATCAATAAGTTTTAAGGCATCGGGAATTGAAGAGTTTGAAAGCAATTTAATGCTGATAAAATTACGCGGTTTTGCCAAGTCATATATGCGAACCAGTCCCGAATCAAGCAAAATTCCTTCCGATTTTGCCTTATCAAGACTTATTTCAATACTGTCCGCCTTAACCTTAAAATCACCGTAAACATTTGTTACCATCGGCATAGTATCAATATATTTGACGTTTGAATCTTCAATATAAGCACCGCCGCTCAAATCCTTAAATCCGAAAACCTTGCTTTTTTTATCAAAGGCAAAATCAAACTCAAAATGCGCTTTTTTGGCCAATCCCCCGAAAATGCCTTCCTTGCACCACTCCCACGCCTCCGGCGCGATATAGCGCGGCCAATATATATACAAATCATTCAAATTCAACGCGTTAATGTCGGCAGTTAATTTTAAGTCTAAATTATCCGGAGAAGATTCCAAGAGCAATTTTTCCAATCCCGTGGCATAAAATCCCAGTTTTACTTTCTGTCCGCCCAAGTTAAAATCGGCATTTTTAATTTCCAGATTATTAAGTCCGCCGGCAATTTTACCGTCTAAAACAAACGATGAAACCGCATATTTTGATTCGCTTTCTTCATTGGCGTTAAAGATTATATTGCCCTGACCGCCTTCAAATTGAAAGCCGATGTCTAAAATAGCCTTTTCAACCGCCCTTAACAAATCATCCCGATTGTAAACGAATTGATTAAAATCAACTATCGTATTGATTTTACCGCTGACCGGAACATTTATCTGATATAAATCCGCCTTTTTTTCTTCACTCACATAATTATTGATAATATCCGAAGGGATTAAATCACCGAAATAAGCCTGAACGGCGAGTTTGTTATCATTCATACGATAACCGGCATCAATGCCGAAAGAAACAATCGTATCATCGAGATTAAGCAAAGCACCGAGTTCGGTTGACATATTCAAAATCCCGCGGTTGAAACGGAAATTAACATCAGATAAAATCCATTTACGCCCTAAATCAACCTCATGAAATTCAACCTCACCTCCGATGATTGCAATATTATTGATATAACTCTCGGGATAGGCTAATTCGTTGGAATTAAACCTTTCGGCAAAATCTTCCACCTGTGTTACATAATAATCAAGTTTTTTCTCGGTTATTTCGGAGGCTTTATCGTGCGCCCTTACCCCGTATGTCGTAAAAATATAGACTGAAGGCTGTTCCATTTCCATTGAGGAAGGTGCAATAATGCCACGCAACAAGGCTTTAATACTGAAAGACACCGAAGTTCGGGGAGCTGAAAAACGCACCGTTCCGTCGTTTTTCTTATAAACTATATTGTTGGCTATGATTTTAAGCGGTTTTACCGAGCGCACAAGTTCAATATTAACACTGCCGACACTTATTTCGGCTTCATTTGTATCGGGATTGAGAGCCGCAATAATATAGGGTTTTAAGAAAGGAACCGACATCGGTCCGCGGTATAACTGCCACAAAAACAGCAAAAAGAACACCAGCAGCACAAGCAACGTGTAATCAAAAATCTTTCGGGCAATATAGAGCCTGCCGGATACTTTTTTCATCGGTTAAGCTATTCCATCGGCAAGAGAGGCTTCCAAAAACAAATCAATATCCCCGTCCAAAACCGCCTTTGTGTCGGAAGTTTCTGCTTGAGTGCGCAAGTCTTTGACCATTTTATAGGGTTGCAGAACATAAGAACGTATCTGATAGCCCCAGCCGTTATCGCCTTGAGCTTCACGCTGATCGTTTTGAGCTTCTTCACGTTTTTTTATTTCCATTTCATAGAGGCGCGCTCTCAACATATTCCAAGCCGTTTCGCGGTTTTGGAACTGGGAACGCTGATTTTGACATTGAACAACAATTCCGGTCGGGATATGGGTTATACGCACCGCAGAATCAGTTTTGTTAATATGCTGTCCGCCCGCACCCGATGAACGGTAGGTATCAATTCGGCAGTCGGCAGGATTGATTTCAATATTGATTTTATCGTCAATATCGGGATAAACTCCGACGGAGGCAAAACTCGTATGTCGGCGGGCATTGCTGTCAAAAGGTGAAATGCGCACCAAGCGATGAACACCGCTTTCGGATTTTAACCAGCCGTAAGCATTATGTCCCACGATTTTGACGGTTGCGGTTTTGAGTCCGGCAACATCGCCCTCGGCCTCTTCAATATATTCAATCTTATAATTATGAGCCTCTGCCCAACGCGTGTACATACGCAGCAACATTTCCGCCCAGTCCTGCGCCTCGGTTCCGCCGCTGCCGGCATGGACTTCCAAAAAGGCGGAATTGGCATCGGCTTCGCCGTTAAGAAGAGCGTTTAATTCCAATCTTCGTGCGTGTTGTTTTAAGCTTGCAAACTCATTGATAACATCGGTTATCAATTCCTGATTATCCTCGGCTTCCGCTAACTCACAAAGCTCATACAATTCTTTTCTTGAATTTTCCAAATCATCAATATTTTTAATGTCGGTTTCCAAGCGAGTTTTTTCACTCAAAAGCTTTTGCGCCTGCTCTGCATTTTCCCAAAGAGCTGCGTCCGAGGTTAAATTTTCCAGCTCCTCAAGCCGTAAAACCGCGTTATCATAGTCAAAGAGACCTCCTCAACAGTACCACCGACTGTTTGATTTCTTCATTCAGATTATAGACTTCTGCCTGCATGGTTATTCTCCTAAAATCAATATTGACTTCCCAGTCTGAAATCCTCTTCTTCAACCTGCTCACCGAAAACTTTATAGCTTCCGGGAGATTTATTGGTCATTCCGCCGCCCTCGCCGATAACCCTCTGCGCGGCAGTGGCAAAATTAAACTCCGGTTTTAAGGCTTCAATTATCACTACTTCATCGCCGAGCTGTGCCGGAAGTCCGGTTTCATAGTTAATGCGCACCAACTTAATGCCGGCAGGAATTCGGAAAGCAACATCCGCCTGCCCTTTTAAGGCTTCTTCCATAAAACGATAGAATATCGGCAACGCCACACTTGCTCCGGTTTCAAAACGTCCCAGCGAGCGCGGTTCATCAAAACCGACATAAGTTCCCACCACCAAATCCGGAGAAAATCCTATAAACCAACCTTCTTTATTATCGTTGGTTGTTCCCGTCTTGCCGCCGAGATGACGGCGCAAAGCCCGCAGTCTGGCTCCGGTTCCGCGCACGGCGACTCCTTCCAAAATTGAAGTCATTTGATAGGCAGAAAGGCTGTCAATCAGCTGTTCGCGGTTATCTTCCAATACCGGAATCGGGTTGTTATCCCATTTGTCATAGTTACAATCATCACATTGCCGATTATCGTGTTTTAAAATCGTTTGTCCGTAACGATCTTGAATTTGCTCGATAAAATACGGACTGATTTTTTTACCTCCGTTTACAATCATGGCATACGCCGTGGTCAAACTTATAAGGTGAGTTTCACCCGCCCCCAAAGACATAGATAAAAGTTTGGGCAGACGGGGATTGATATTGAGTTTTGCCGCATACGCCGAAATTTTATCCATACCGACATCTTGAGCCAAACGCACGGTCATAAGGTTGCGCGATTTTTCAATACCGCTGCGGAGTGTCATCAATCCGTAAAATTTCTTGGAGTAATTTTCCGGCTTCCAACGCGGTAATCCCGGTCCCTGATCCAAGACAAACGGGGCATCCAAAATCAAATCCGTAGGAGAATAGCCGTTTTCCAGTGCAGTCAAATAAACAAACGGTTTGAACGCCGAACCGGTTTGACGGCGTGCCTGCGTAGCTCTATTGAATTGCGAACGCTCAAAAGAGTATCCGCCGACAATCGCCAAAACTTTTCCGGTATGCGGATCAATCGCAATCAAACCGCCGTCGGCATCAGGAACTTGACGCAAATAATAGCTTTCATTCGGCAATTTTTGGTGTTTTCGGGCATCAGAATCCACCTTTTCAACCAAAATGACGTCACCTTTCATCAAAACATCGGAGGCTTTTTTCACGGCATCACCGACAAACTGATTGTCGAGATTTTTTCTTGCCCACGAGAGAAGTGAAAAAGGTATCACACCTTTTTTGCCGTTTGCAGTCATAATGTCCGCTCTTGTATCGGAAACTTTCGTTACAACCGCCTTTTGCCAACGTTTACCCGCCCCTTTCGGGATTTTAACAGCCTTCAAGGCTTCTTTATCATCGGCATCAATATTTGCCAGCGCACCCCGATAGCCGTGGCGGCGATCATAATTTTCCAATTCCTCGCGGAAAACTTTTGTGGCTATATTTTGAAGTCTGGGATCAAGCGTGGTGCGAATGTTAAGTCCGCCTTCATTTAAATCGGCGGCTCCGAATTTTTTCTGCACTTCGCGGCGAACTTCCTCGCTGAAATATTCCGAGTTTGGCAGATAGCCGTGTGAACGCTCAACGGTTTTTAAGGGTTGGGATTGTGCTTGTGCGGCATCTTCTTCGGTAATATATCCGTCTTTGTATAATCTTTTAATCACCCAGTTACGGCGATTAAGGGCTGCTTCATAATGCGTTTTTGGATTATAGTTATTGGGACCTTTGGGAAGGGCTGCCAAATAAGCAATTTCGGCAATACTTAATTTATCCAGCGGCTTGCCGAAATAATTAAGAGCGGCAGCCGCCACGCCGTAAGAGCGGTTGCCTAAATAAATTTGATTTAAATACAGCTCCAAAATATGATCTTTGGAAAATGCTTTTTCGATACGGTGGGCAATAATCGCTTCTTTAAGCTTGCGGGTATAGGAAAGCTCCGAAGAAAAAAGGAAATTTTTTGCCACCTGCTGGGTAATGGTTGAAGCTCCGGCAGGACGGCGTCCGCTGCCCAGATTTTTAAGATTGCCCAAAACAGCACGGACAATACCGACATAATCAATTCCGGAATGTGAATAAAATTTCTTATCCTCGGCGGCGATAAACGCGTTTTTGACCAATTCGGGAATCTTTTCAATCGGAACGAACAAGCGTTGTTCGGTCGCATACTCCATCAAAAGCTGTCCGTCGCCTGCAAACAAACGCGTTGTAATCGGCGGTTCATATTTTTCTAACTGCCGATAATCAGGCAAATCGCGGCTGATATGCAAAAAAACGGCCATCAATGCCAAAATGCCTACAACGGCAAATAAAAAACAAGTACTCAACAGTGATGATAAAGTCCTAAACATTTTTATTCTTGTCCGTATTTACTAATTATTAACCATCTAAATAACAGTTTTTGACTCCCGCGACAACAGTTTTTTTTCAACTTGGGATATTTAAAAGCGTATTTTTCGCACCATGAAAAAAAATTACGGATAAATTTCAAGTTGCAGTTGCTTTAAGGAATAATATTTCCTATATATAGGGCATAAAAACTAAAAGGAATTGCTGATATGATGGAAAATAACAAACCGCAAAACAACTCCGACAACGTTCTTCCTCTGTTGCCGCTTCGTGATATTGTGGTCTTCCCCAAAATGATTGTTCCGCTGTTTGTCGGGCGCGAAAGATCTATTCGCGCACTGCAGGCTGCCATTGACAAAGACCAGAATATTATACTGGTTACGCAAAAGGATGCCTCCGTTGAATCCCCCGGTTGCAATGATTTGTTTAAAATCGGAACTTTGGGAACGATTGTACAAATGATAAAACTTCCCGACGGAACGGTCAAAGTTTTGATTGAGGGCTTGGAACGAGTAAAGATTGAGTGTTATGTTGAAGAACTCGATTATGCCGATGTTATGTTTTCCAAACTGCCCGAATATGAGGCGCACGACATTGAGGAAGAGGCTTTATCGCGGGCGGTATTATCGCAATTTGACGAATATGTTAAACTCTCCAAAAAAACTCCGCCCGAAGTTTTGGTATCGGTATTGCAAATAAGTGATTACGGCAAACTTGCCGACACCATTGCCTCGCACTTAACCTTAAAAATTGAGGATAAACAGTCACTCTTGGAGTGCGTAACCTTAAAATCGCGTTTTAATAAACTCCTGGAGCTGATGGACTCGGAAATTGCCCTGCTTGAAGTTGAAAACAAAATCAAGTCCCGCGTCAAAAAGCAGATGGAGAAGAATCAAAAAGAATATTACTTAAATGAGCAGATGCGCGCCATTCAAAAAGAATTGAGCAACAGCGAGGACGGCAACGAAACGGAAAAGTATGCCAAGAAGATAAAACAAACCAAACTTTCCAAAGAGGCGCGAGAAAAGGCTTTATCAGAACTCAACAAGCTGCGCAATATGAGTCTTATGTCGCCTGAAGCGGGAATTACCCGCAATTATTTGGATTTAATGCTGTCCCTGCCGTGGGGAAAGCCTTCCAAAGTCAATAACGACTTGAAAAAAGCCATGAAAATTTTGGAAGAAGATCATTACGGCTTGGAAAAAGTCAAAGATAAAATATTGGAATATTTAGCGGTGCAATCACGCGCTGATAAAGTCAAAGGACCGATTTTGTGTCTGTTCGGTCCCCCCGGAGTGGGAAAAACCTCACTCGGACAATCAATAGCTCGTGCCACGGGAAGAAATTTTGTCCGCGCTTCCTTGGGCGGTATGCGCGATGAAGCCGAAATCCGCGGACACCGTCGCACTTATATCGGTGCCATGCCCGGCAAAATCATTAAAGGCATGGAAAAGGCAAAATCGTCTAACCCGTTGTTTTTGCTTGATGAAATAGATAAGCTCGGCAACGACTACCGCGGAGATCCGAGCTCTGCGCTTTTAGAGGTTTTGGATCCGGAACAAAACAGCACTTTCCAAGATCACTATTTGGAAGTTGATTACGACCTTTCGGATGTGATGTTTGTAACTACAGCCAACAGTCTTGATATGCCGCGTCCGTTATTGGATCGTATGGAGATTATCAGACTTTCCGGTTACACCGAAGATGAAAAAATTGAAATCGCCAAACGCCACCTGTTACCGAAGATTTTAAAGGAAAATGCCGTCAAAAAAGGTGAAATTACTATTGATGAAACGGCAATTCGGGAAATAATCCGCTATTATACCCGCGAAGCCGGAGTGCGTAACCTTTCAAGAGAATTGACAAACATTGTCCGTAAGTCCGTTAAAGCCTTGGTTATGGATAAGAACATTTCTCTTCCTATATTGGTAAACGACAAAAATTTGAGGGATTATCTTGGGGTTCGCAAGTTTGCTTTCGGTGAAGCGGAAGAACAAGAACATATCGGAGTTACCACCGGATTGGCATGGACGGAAGTCGGCGGCGATATTTTGTTTATTGAAGCGGTTGATATGCCCGGCAAAGGCAAAATCACCCAAACCGGAAAACTCGGTGATGTAATGAAAGAATCCATTGAAACGGCTTATTCGGTGGTTAAATCACACGCTAAATCTCTTAATATCGATCCGGAAATTTTTGAAAAAACGGACATTCACGTTCATGTTCCCGAAGGGGCAACCCCAAAAGACGGTCCCTCGGCGGGAATTGCCATGTACACGACCTTGGTTTCGGTATTCACCAAAACACCGGTCAGAAAAGATGTGGCCATGACCGGAGAGATTACCCTGCAAGGCAGAGTTCTTCCCATCGGCGGGTTGAAAGAAAAATTACTTTCAGCATTACGCGGAGGAATTAAAACCGTGATAATTCCTCAAGAAAACGAAAAGGATTTGGAAGAAATTCCCGCCAATGTCAAGAAGGGACTAAAGATAATTCCGGTATCAAAAGCCGATGAAGTCTTAAAAATCGCCCTTTGCAAAAAGAAGTAATATTTAAAAAGGAGGAAATATATTTCCTCCTTTTTGATTATCAATAACAGATTAAAAAAATCAAATTTTGTTTTGACAATAAAGTTTTTTTATGATAGCTTGGATTTGAAGTGAGCGAAAAGTCACTTTGAGGTGTGAGAACCTCTCTATTGGCGTTTTTTTGAAAAAAACGTAAAAACTCTTTCAGCCGTTTTATGGTTGGAAGGCAGGGAAATAAGATTTATCAAATACTCTGCACTGATCCAATAGTCAGTTCTCAACTTCCAATCACCTCGCGGCTCTAAAGAGCCAAGAGGTGGTTTCTTTTATTAAAGTTATAAATAAGAAACTAAAGAAGGGAAGTTTTTATGATGAAAAACTATATTTTAATACTGGGCATTGCCGGTGTCGCTCTTGGCTCGTACTGCGCATGCGCCGGAAACTCGGCAACAATGAGTGTAACCGCCACAATAGCCCACGATGTAAGCTTAACGGTAACCCGAGATATTACCATTTCCGCAGTAGTCGACCCGGCGGTAACAAGTGTTAGTGCGACGTGGTGTGTCGCCGGAGATAATAACCCTAACGAACTAGGATTTTGCAAGGCCGATTATGGCTTATTTACGGCAACCGTTCCCAATGATTATTATACTGCTGATAATAGCTTTACCATATCGCCCAGTGAGCTTACTCACGACACATTAAGGGTTTATAATTTTGGAGTCGGTACCACAGGAACAGATAATGAATTTAATGTCGGTTATATGATGAGCTATTCCGGCGGTGCACCGAGTGCGGGAACGCATAATTTCGGCAACATTACAATTACTTATCATCCGTAAAAATTACGAAAAAAGCGGAGGTTAAATCCTCCGCTTGTTTGTTTTATAAAATTTTTTTAAATTTGTGCAAAAAGAATTTGCTTTTTTTGATTAAATACTTTATAATCCTTTCTTGCAAAAAGAAAGAAGGTGGATTACATTGAGTAATAATTCTGCGATTGTACTTGCAAAACCTTTGCCGGCGTTGGTAAGCAATGACGGTTTGGCAATGTATTTTGAAAAAATTAAATCCTTTCCGGTTTTAAGTGAAGAGGAAGAGCAAAATTTGGTTCGTGATTTTACGCAAAACCACAATTTGGAAGCTGCACATACTTTGGTGCTTTCGCACTTGCGTTTGGCGGCTAAAATCGCCCTCACCTACCGCCGATACGGATTGCCGTTAGCCGACATTATCTCGGAGGGCAATATCGGTCTGATGCAGGCCGTAAAAAAGTTTGATTTGAATAAAAAAGTTCGTCTTTCAACGTATGCCATTTGGTGGATAAGAGCCGCCATAAACGATTTTATTTTGCGTTCATGGTCTTTGGTCAAAATCGGCACGGTTGCCGCGCAGAAAAAGCTGTTCTATAACTTGAGCCGCATTAAGGCACGTTTGGGACTTTATGAAAATAAAGAGCTTGAGCCGAGTGTGGTCAAACAGATTGCCGGTGAGTTGGTGG
Source organism: Alphaproteobacteria bacterium (assembly GCA_017470585.1). GTDB lineage: Bacteria > Pseudomonadota > Alphaproteobacteria > RF32 > CAG-239 > JAFUYI01. The sequence goes on from JAFUYI010000063.1 coordinate 25,420, forward strand.
TTGATGAAAAAGATGTTCTTGAGATGAATCGCCGTATGCAGGGCGACAGTTCTCTGAATGTTTCCGTCGGCGATGACGAAAACACCGAACGTCAGGATATGCTGATTGATAATCGCCAAAATGCCGAAAACATTCTTGCCGGTCGTCAAGAAGCGGCTTACAAGCACAAAATTTTGCTTGCCTGCTTAAAAGAGATGGACGAACGCGAAGCCTATATCATCAAAAACCGGATGTTAACCGATAATCCGCAGACATTGGACGAAATCGGAGGTCGTTACAATGTAAGCCGCGAGCGTGTCCGCCAGATTGAGAAAAAGGCTTTTGAGCATCTCTCGGGATTTGTTAAAGAAAAAATGCAAAGCGGGCTTTAAGATGAGTGAGTCCAAGACTTTTGATTTTGAAGGCGAAATGTCTCCGGCACAGCTTCCGGGGTTTGCTTATAAAGATATTTTTTCGCCGAGCGAATCGCTTGATGAAATGCCCAAACGCATGGAAGAGAGAATAAAAAAAGTCCGCAAAATGCGCAAAAATCATATTTTTGCCGATCCCTATAAAGCACCATCTCAAAAATGAACGATTTATTCCACGAAACAGTGAGGTTACTGGCTGAAGCGGGGATTTCCTCTCCGCGGTTGGAAGCAAGAATGATATTTGCTTTTATACTGCAGAGCGAAGAAGAGCTTATCACGCCTTTTAGCGAGATAACTCCCGCCCAAGAAACAGATTTGCGCAAAATTATAAAACGCCGCCTCAACCATGAGCCTTTGGATAAAATTTTAGGCTATCGGGATTTTTATAAATATCGTTTTAAGGTAAACGATGAGGTTTTATCGCCTCGTCCCGACAGTGAAATTTTGGTTGAAGCCGCCATAAAAAGAGCTAAAAATTTTTCATCACCCAAAATTTTGGAACTCGGTGTCGGTTCGGGATGCCTTATTTTATCCGTATTGGGCGATGTTGTTAATGCTCAAGGGGTGGGAATTGATAAGTCCCCGCAAGCTTTGAAAATTGCCCGGCACAACACTTCTGTGCTGCAAATGGAAAATCGCCTTGAATTAAAGCAATGGGACTATTTTTTACCTCCATTTACGAACGAAAAATTTTCACTTATCATCAGCAATCCGCCTTATATTCCAAGTGATGACATCCAAAGTCTGCAAAAAGAGGTTAAAGATTTCGACCCCGTTATTGCATTAGACGGCGGACAAGACGGTTGCGATCATTACCGAAGAATTGCCGAAATCATTCCGCAGATGATAGAAAAAGGCGGTTATCTTCTTTTGGAAATAGGCATTAACCAAGCCTCAAAGGTTTGCGAGATTTTTATCCGCCAAGGTTTTGTTTTGGAAGAAACAATCCGCGATTTAGCAGGTATTGAGCGTTGCCTTGTCCTTAAAATGAATTAAGCTTATCCGTTATAAGTTATGGTAAGAACTCCTGAATAACTGCCGACATCGGGTTTTTCGCTATATCTGATACGGCACCCCATAAAATAACTATTAGTTTTATAGTGATTGTGATAGGCTTGACAGGTTACATTTAATTTGCCCATCACCAGAGTTGCGGGGGCAACCGAAAATCTTGAATCAAGCTCGTATGAACCGCCGGAATACTCAACATCAGAGGTAAAAAGGCCAGGATGATAGCCGTTAACCTCAACAACTCCGCCTGTCTTTTCATAAACTCCGGTGCCTACCCAAAAACTGCCGCTGCTTTTATCTTTATCAATAACAATGGTGCCAATCTGCAAATCGGTTGTGATATTTAAATTTGCATCAGCACTTGCGGCTTTGAAACCGCCCAAAGTTATTTCGTGGTCAATGGTGGTGGAAATTGCAAAATTTTCGGAAACGGCTGCGGCGTTATAGGCAGTATAAGATACGCCTGCCAATAAAAAAATTAAAAAAGTTTTGTTTGTCATCTAAACTTCCTTTATATTTTCTTGTACTAAAAAAAGAAACCACCTTTTGGGCATTCACCCGCGAGGTGGTTGGAAGTTGATAGCTACTAACCATGTGTAGTGTAAGGTATTCCTTATATTCCCCTACCTTCCAACCATAAGCCGGAAATATACCGATTAACGTTTCGGTATCAACGATGGTTACGAGGCTATCATACCTCAAAGCAAAAATTATCTGCTTCGAAGTTATTATAACAGCTAAAAATTTATTGTAAAGAAAAAAAAAGAAAAAAAATATGCAGAGAAAAAGTTACCCCCGAAAAGAAATTCGGGGGCATCTTAATTTATTCGGCCGGCGGCGGCATATCGGGCGCACCTCGGTGATGATGTTTATGACCTCTGCCTTTTTTGCTTTGCTGTTCGGCTTTAATCTCGGCAAATTTTTCCTTTTGTTCCGGAGTCAAAATTTCCTCAAAAGCTTTCATATTTTCTTGGCGCATATCATCCATTTTTTGGCGCAATTCTTTCATCTGCTCCATATAAGGCTTCATTTTTTCAAAATCAGCCTTGCGGATTTCCGCGGCCTTTTGCTGCTGCTCATCGCTCAAGCCCAGTTTATCCGCCAATTTATTGGCACGCTCATTCGGTGATATACGATGATGACGACCGTCTTTTACGGGCATTTCATGCCGCGGGGGCATAGCATCTTCAGGGGTTATTTCAGGGGCAGCATAAACATTGATACTTCCCAGCATTAAAGCGGCAGTCATACTCATTACAGCAATTTTATTCATTTTTCATTCTCCTTTCAAACAGGCTAATTTTTGAGATAATATTTGTCGGGCGTTAAACAAGCGGGATTTCACCGTACCAAGAGGAATACCCAGTTTATCGGCAATTTGGGGCATCTCCATCTCTTCAAATTCAAACAGAATCACCACCTTACGCATTTTAGAAGGCAGTTCATCAACCGCTTTTAAGACCATTTTCTGCCGTGTTTTCAAATCAATTACCTCTTCTTGAGAAGATGAAGAAGCAATGTTATCCAGCACTTCTTCATCGGTAATTTCCAAATTGCGCTCATGGCTTTGTTTGGAGCGGAAATAGTCCCGGCAGACATTAGCGGTCAAGGTACTCAACCATTGTTTGAATTTGCCCTGTTCGTGATAATTTTGCATATTGCGCCAAGTTTTGATATAAACTTCCTGCTCAATATCCTCATTATACGAACCAGTAACCTTACGGATTATCGAACGGATAAATCCTTTGTTTTCTTGAATAATATCTTTCATCAGCTTACCATCAACAAACCGTATTCATCAACCGGCAATCCCAATTCCTCAATCGGGGATGTATTGCTCATGTATTGCTCGTAATTAACCCATTCGCCGTTATCCTCATAAGTGATTGAAGCTGGCTGATAAAGACCTATTACGGCAATACCGATAAGCATACAAAGTCCTGCTTTGATACGGTTACGGATTCTTTTGCGTTTGAAGTACAGCGGTTTGGCTTCCTGCAGCAATTTAGAAAGATTATCCATTTTTTACCCTCCTTACACCGCTTAAAACGAATGAATTTTCACATCGGTTCATTTTTTTTAGTTTATTTATAAAATATTTGCAACTAAATTTACATTTTTTCATTTTTTGCTTGAATATTTTTTATAAATATGTTAGCTTACCCTTGAAGTAGATGAAAATCACTTTGAGGTCTCTAAGCCTCTCATCTAGCGTTTTTAAGAAAAACGTAAAAATTCTTCCTGCTATTATGGTTGGAAGGCAAAGAAATAAGGTTTACCAAATACTTTGCACTGGACTAGATGTCAGTTTAGAGCTTCCAACCACCTCGCGGAGCGCACAGCTCCAACGGGTGGTTTTCTTTGTTAACAATAGATAAGGAAGTTTAGATGATAAAAAATTATATTTTAATGCTCGGCATTGCCGGTGTCGCACTAGGCTCTTATGCTGCATACGCGGGCAACTCCGCTACAATGACCGTTACCGCCACAATCGCCCATGATGTCAGTTTGAGAGTTATTCAAGATTTAAATTTAGGAACAATTACCATAAATCCCAGTATTCCTTATGGTTACTTTACACTTGATGACTATGTGTTTAATTTAGATGGAGGAGTTATATCCGTAACCGGAGCAAGTAGCGGCATTTATACTGCCAATACAAATGATATGAATAACTTCGGTTATGCAGTGTCAATGGATGAACCTCTTTATATTGACGAAGTAATCTCTGATTACGCCGATACGCCAAACACCTTTTACGTTGGTCTTTCGTTAGCTTATGATGAAGTGCCGGCAGAAGGAAGTTATGAAGGAGAAATTGAAATCACCTATTATCCGCGTTAGAAGTAATAAAAAACGACAGAAAAAAGCGGCAAAGAAAAAAGAGGGGAATGAGGAAAATCCCCTCTTTTTTTGCAAGCGCATAAGTAAAAACCGTTTTTTATAACCGCTTTCCTAAAGCTTATATATCTTTATTTACGGCGTTTTTTAGGGTTGATTGTTTTATTTGAAGTCAACATATCAACCATATTTGTTTTAGATTTTTTTCGTTTAGGCGCAGTGCCATTTTCAGAAGTACGGCGAAAATCGGAAATAACACCTCCGAGATAAAGCAATCCGTTAATAATCAGCTTCCGGTCATAAACCCGAAGCGTTTTCCACCAATTCCAAATTCTGCGCCAGAAGCCTATCTTTTTTTCTTTACCGGTGGTTTTTAAGGTCGTTTTTTCTTTTACTTCCTCTTTTTCCGGCAATTTAAAAGGCTTCACTTCTCCGGCGTGCGGTTTTAACAGCGATACAATCTGTTCATCGCTGACATACGCTCCGTGAATACGCTTTAATTCTCCATTTTGCGGTAAGAACAAAGCATCACCGCGCCCCAAAAGGTCTTCCGCCCCGCCCATATCCAAAATTGTGCGAGAATCAGCGTTGGAAGCGACTTTATATGCCAAACGGGTCGGAAAATTGGCTTTCAAAACTCCGGTTACGACATCAACCGAGGGCCGTTGGGTTGCAAGCATTAAATGAATGCCCGCCGCCCTTGCTTTTTGTGCTAATCGTTGCACAGCGTTGTCAACCGATTTATCAGCTGCCATCAGGTCGGCAAACTCATCAATTACGCACACAATATAGGGCATAGGAGTGTGTTTTTCATTAAATTCACCAATATTGCGCACCAGCTCTTTTTCAAAGCGGGTATAACGAGCTTCCATCTCGCCGACCAAATACTCTAAAACCGCGGTCGCTTGCGTGTTGTCTGTCACCACCGGTCCCAACATATAGCGTTGGTTATTATAAAAGGCAAACTCAATGCGCTTGGGGTCAATTAAAACAAACTTCAAATCTGCAGGCTTTTTCTTGGCAATAAGGGATAAAATAAAAGTATTTAATCCAACGGATTTTCCCGAACCGGTAGTACCGGCAATCAAAAGGTGCGGCATTTTCGCAAGATCGGCAAAAATCGGAGTGCCTCTGATGTCAACGCCCAAGCAAATCGGCAATTCTCCTTTGGCATTTTTAAACTCCTGACTTTCAATAATTGCCTCAAAATCAACAGTTTCCATTTTATCATTGGCAATTTCAAAACCCAGTTTGGAACTTTTTTCAATTGCCTCGATCCGAAGCGAACTCACTCCCATTTCACGGGCGATATCGGAAAGGGAAGCGGTTATATTTTTGATTTTAGTTCCCGGCTCGGGCAGGAACTCAATTTGGCGCACTAACGGCCCGACATTTACGCCCGTTATGTTGCCTTTAACCCCGTAATGAGAAAGTATTTCTTTTAAGTCTTGCATTAGTCATAAGTCCTTACAGTTGTGATATTTTTTGTGCAATTTGGCGTGCCATTTCGGACAAGAGTTTGCTTTGTTCAATTACGATACCATCATAGCCACCCTTTACATCGTGGCTTATGGTTGTGCGCCCGCGGGCAACGGCTTTAGTGTTTTTAAAAATCGTCCACCAAGCATCAAGCGTTGCTTGGGCATCCATAATCGCATCAAATTTATTAAACTCCACGGTAACCGTATAATTAAAGTTTTCCATGGAATAGGATTGCGGTTTTACCAAAGCATTGGGCAGATAAAGCGATATATCGTCCGCCAAAATTCTCGTCAGCCCGAAGGAAAGAGGCTCCGCCCAGCGGTGAAATTCCGAAATATTCAATTCACTGGTGTTGGGTTTGAAAATAACCATCTGCGGGCGGTCAACATAGCGAGGAATTGAAACCTCCTCAACACCCACGGAAGTTTTGAGATTGGAAACAATCTTGCCTTGAGAAAGCGACTGCAAGCGATAAAACTTTGAATTTTGTGTAAAAGCGCAGGCGTTTAAGAAAATCATCAGCAACAAAATATATTTTTTCATTTAATATCCTCCTTTACCGCGTAGCAATGACTCGGGATGACGTTCCAAATAATCGGCGAAATTGGCGAACGACTTGGCGGCATTGGAAATGTTCTGCACCGCCTTGTTAAAGTTGTTAAGACTGGCGGGAATCCCCTTGGTACGGTCAGGAATTACGTCAAAATCTTCAACCACTCCGTTAAAATCGCTCACAACCTTGTTGACTTGCGGAATTATATCATTATTGATATTATCCAGCATTTGATTAAACTTTCTCACTGTTTCCCGCAAAGGTAATTCCTGAATACCTTGCGAAATCTCCGCAAACTGCGACAATACGGTGGGTATTTCCGGAATTTTGCTATCCTTCGGCGCACGGTAAATCGGTTTTTCGGAAGCGTTGACGAACTCTAATTCAATCATCAGCTGTCCGGTTAAATAATTTTGCGTTCCCAAGCGGGCGCGCAATCCGTTTTTGACCAATTCTCTTAAAACCTGATGTGCATTTTCCCGAGGTTGGCGCGAGGTTATTTTCTGTTCGTTAAAAGCCACATAAACCGGAATACTGAAATCCAAATCGTTTAAGTCGGTTATAATATCAATTTTGGCAACCTTACCGATGGAAACCCCCTTGAAAACCACCGGAGAGCCGACATCAAGCCCCTTTATCGACTCGCTGAAATACATCACCACAGGATGCTTATCACTTTGCATAATCTTATCTGAAACGAATGTCCACATCGTTGCCAAAAACAATGACAACCCGCAGACAATAAATAAACCTATCATTTTATTGTTGGGTTTTTTACGCATTTTTCTCCCCTCCTCGGGTTAAAAATTGAAATACTTTTTCATGCGGAGGATTTTTTAGTAATTCCTTGGGATTCCCCCGCGCTAAAATGGATTTGGTTTCGCCGTCCAAAAAAATTGAGTTATTGCCGACCGCAAAAATTGAGCTTAATTCGTGGGTTACAATTACGATCGTTGTGCCGAGATTATGGTTTATATCCAAAATCAAATCATCCAAAAGCTTGGAACTGACCGGATCAAGTCCCGCGGACGGCTCATCAAAATACACAACATCAGGATCAAGTGCCAATGCCCTTGCAAGACCTGCTCTTTTTTTCATCCCTCCGCTTATCTCCGAAGGATAGTAATCTTCAAAGCCTTTTAATCCCACTAACGCCAATTTCAAAGCAGCAATTTCTCTTATTTCTTCGGGCGAATAGTTGCGGTAAAGCTGCAAAGGCAACGCAATATTTTCCGCCAAAGTCATCGAACTGAATAATGCCCCGCTTTGATATAAAATGCCGGAAGTTTGCATAATTTGGTTGCGAGTTATCGTATCTGCCGCCAAAAAATCAACATCATCGACAAAAATTTTGCCCTCAAGCGGTTTGACAAGTCCGGTCAATACCCGCAGCATACTGCTTTTACCGCATCCGGAACCTCCCATAATTATAAATATATCGTGCTTGTTAATGACAAAATCGGCATCTTTTAAGAGAACAAAATCTCCATATCCGATTTTAAGACCGACCGCCTTTATTTTTACGTCATTTTTCATCATATATCAAGCACCTCGCAGGCAAGAGTGATAAAACCGGTCATTACAATCATCCACACAATAGCCGAAACTACTGCTTTGGTGGTGGATGTTCCGACGGCATCGGCGTTGCGCCCGCACGAAATACCGTAATAGCAGCCGCAAACCGCAATTACAATCCCAAATATCAACCCATGAAAAATACCGACAAAAAAGTTGTTGAGGGTTATGGCGGCAACAGACATTTCCCAATACTTCTGCAAAGGAATATCAAGCATGACAACTCCTACAAATCCGCCGCCCAGCATTCCCATAAAGTCAGCCCACATGGTCAAAATCGGCATGGCTATACTCAAAGCGATAATCCGCGGCAACACCAGAAAATCAAATTGATTGATACCCATTGTTTTAAGCGCATCAATTTCTTCGTTTACCTGCATGGTGCCGATTACCGCGGCATAAGATGCGCCGGTTCTGCCTGCCATTATAATACCGGTCATAATCGCGCCCATAATGCGGGTCATACCGATTGTTACAAGGCTGGCAACATAAATTTGCGCACCGAAAGTTTTTAGTTGCACCGCTCCGACAAAAGCCAAAATAAGCCCGACCATAAAACTTATAAGCGAGACTATCGGCAAGGCCTTATAGCCGCATTCTTCCAAAACAGCGGCAAAATCAAGCGAGCGCATTACCACACGTCCGAACATACTGCGAAATACCGCGTTGAAGGTCTTTCCCATAAAAGACAACCCGCTTTTTATTCCGTGGTAAACACTTACTCCCCAACTGCCGATACTTTCCAGAAGACCTGCTTTTCCGGTATCAACCGGAGATGGTTTACGGTCAACCGAAAAAGCAAGATTGATAAGGTTTATCAATCCGTCAGGAAAAGCATTGTAACGCACGGGAATTGATAATTCCCGCGCCCTTTTTTCAATTTCAAAAATAAACGAAAGCAAAGTTGAGTCCCATTTGCCCAATGCTTGGGCTGAAAGTACAATGCCTTGCAGATTGTTTTTGATAAGCGCAAATACTTTCCCCTTGGCATTATCATTGCTAAACAGCAAATAATCCCCCTCAAAAGAGATGTTCAACAGCGAATTGCTTATATTAAAATCAAGAATCTGTTTCATAAGGTATAATTTATTATCTGTTGTCACAAAGTCAATAAATAAAAGAGATTTATCAAACAAAATAGCCGTAAAAAAAGGATGGAGGCTGTGTCAAGTACGGCAATTGATGACATCAATGAGGGGAATGGGTAATCGGATCAAGCACGATAATGACATAAAAGGGACTGCTTGCTGAACTTGTTTCGGAATCTATGTTAAAGGTCCTGAAACAAGTTCAGGACGACAATTTGGTTATTCAGGAGGACAAAGGGGGAGTTCAGGACGACAATTGGGGCAGGATTAACATAAGGACGGGGTAGAATGGACGACAAAAACTGGCGTTTATCCTCACTCTCCCAATGTCAAAGCCGAACTTGTTTCGGTGTCTTGAGATCCTGAAACGAGTTCAGGATGACAAAAAATGGTGTTTATCCTTACTCTACCTTACTATTTCGAACTTGTTTCGGAATCTTTTTTTAGAGATTTCCTCTCCTCGCCGCCCATCTCTTCGGCGTTCTTTCCCCTACGTCACATCACCCGCCTCTTCGGTGTCCTTCCCCTCCTATGTCACGCCGCACTTGATGCGGCGTCCAGGTTAAACAATTTGCTAAATTATAGACCTAGATGCCGTGTCAAGCACGGCAATTGACGTCAGTGTTGGGAATGGATAACCGGATCAAGTCCGGCAATTGACATAAAAAGGAAAGGGGGACCGAACTTGTTTCGGAATCTATTTTTTGAGAGATCCTGAAAC
>JAFUYI010000021.1 GCA_017470585.1 Alphaproteobacteria bacterium
AAACCTGATGCCAAAGTCAAGTCCGGCAATTGATGACATTTAAGTATGTGAGGAGAGGACAGAGAATAATAAAAACTTTTAAATTTCATCTTTACATTGCTGATTTTTTATGCTAGTTTAAATTTGAAGTGAGCGAAAAGTCACTTTGAGGTGTAGTTGCCTCTTGTAAGGTGTCCGAACAGGACATAAAATTGCTTCTAACCGGCTTATGGTTGGAAGGTTGGGGAATATAAAAGAATACCCGACACTGTTCCTTACAACAGCAACTAACTTCCAGCAACCTCGCGGCTTACAAGAGCCAACGGGTGGTTTTCTTTTTTTAGACAAGAAACCATAAAAGGAAGTTTAGATGACAAACAAAACTTTTTTAATTCTTTTACTATTTGGCGTTTCATATACCGCCTATAATGCCGCCGCTGTTTCCGAAAATTTTGCAATTTCCACTACCATCGACCACGAAATAGTTTTAGGCAATTTTAAGACCGCAAGTGCGGATGCCAATATAACCAAAACCGGCGATATAAATATTGGTACAATCGTTATCAATCCGGCAGCTGTGTCAGGATTTGTTTTTTATAACTTAAACGGAACAGTTAGAAGTAAAACCGGTTCAGTAACTGATGCCACAGCGGCAACCCCTGGGACCTTCACCGCCAATATTGCTAATCCCGAAGCTTGCACCGGTATAACAACCGGCTGCAGCGGATTGAGTGTACCGCTGTTGCACGGTCTTTTAAGCGACAATGGTTCCGGTTATAACACTTGCGAATTTAGAATAATTTATGAGAGTTCAAACGCTTTTAAGGTTACGCCGTCATACTGCGGTTTTGAGAACAGCTCCCAAACTCCCGGAACGCACGAGAAAACCATCACCATCTCCTATACACCAAGCTAAAAGAGATGGGCTGTCTCCATATGATACGCCATTTTTTTATATTCGGAAAGGAGGTGCGAAAAGAAGAAAGCAAAAAAATAACTGTGCAGGCGGCGGTTTTTATTGCGGCTTTCGAAGCAAGGCTTTTATCCGAACAACCGCTTGGCGACCGAGATTATCCACCGCTTTAATCTCGTTTGTGCCGATATTAGGTCTTATTTCCACCGTTTTTTCCGGACGGGAACTTGTTACCAAGCGGTTATTGACAAACCAATAAATCATATCCGCATCGGCATCGGCGTTGGCTTTTGCGGCAATTTTCTCATCTTCGGAGTGCAACCAGAAAGTTGTTTCATCGAGAGGGGCGACAATTTGCGGCGGATTTCCATAATGAGAGCTTATTTCTTCGCAATTTTCGCCGAACTCGGGCGGACGTTTGATATAAACACCGGCATCAGAATAGGCTTTTATTATATCGGATGGCCAAAAATTATAGCTCTTCATTACTGTTTCCGGCGGCGTATGCCTACAAGCACGCAGTCCGGTTTTCAGATTTATCGGAATTTTGCGGGTTATATCGGAAATTTTAATGCTCGTAACATTGGGAATAAAACGGGAAACCGTTCTGTTATCGCAATCCTCTACGGCAATGTCGCCGGTATCGCGGCAAATTTCCACCTCGGCTAAATTAAGGCTTGTATTTTTTACGCGATATACATTTTCTTTCATCAAAAGCCGCACAATCTTAAAAAACAACGGAGCCGCAATATCTCTTCCGACAAACTTATGATTCGCGGTACCGTCAAAATTACCCACCCACACTACAACCGCATATTTTCCGGCAAGCCCCGCACTCCAAGCATCCCGAAAGCCGTGCGAAGTTCCGGTTTTCCATGCCACGGGATAATCAACACTTGACATCCCCTCAATTGCCTCATTTTGTCTTAACATATCCCAAACCAAAAACGCTGCCTCCGGCATGATAAGCGGTTTTTCCTGTTTGGAGTTCTCCCCTCTTACCTCGACCATGGAGCGGAATTTACCGCCGTTATAAAGCATGGCATACATTTCCGCAACATTCTGCATGGATATTTCCGCACCGCCCAAAGCCAATGCCAAGCCGTAATAATCAGCTTCTTTTAACTTTTTTACTCCGACATCTTTAAGAAGTTTATAAAAACTGTTCAGATCGATTTTCAACAGCAGCTCCACAGCCGGAATATTGCGGCTGTATATAAGCGCGTGCGTGGCATCAATCAGACCGTAAAAAGAATGGTCAAAATTTTCCGGTGTATAAAGACCGTAATTCTTTGGAACATCTTTTAACATACTCAACGGATGAATAAGACCTTTTTCAAGGGCTATGGCATAAATAAAGGGTTTTAGCACGGAACCGCCGGAACGAAGTGCCATAATCCCGTCAACCTGCCCCGAAATCCGCTCGTTATAAAAATCTTTGGAGCCGACATAAGCCAAAACCTCCATACTTTCGGCATCAAGCACCAATGCTGCAGCATTGTAAACCCCGTCAGGGGCATTTTCATCAACATACGAACGGACAATATTTTCAATCTGCAATTGATAATCCAAGTCAAGCGTTGTGCGGATTTTTCCTTTACTCGAGCGCATAATTTTGCGGGCAAAGTGCGGAGCATAATCGGGAAGATTGATTTTTACCGCCAAATCCAAGTCCAAATAACGATTCTGCGGGTTATTATAATGTTTTTGCCAAATATTACTCAAACGGTTACGGGCGGTTTTATTGTTATGCCGTCCCTTTTCTTTAAGCAAGTTTCTTTTTTCGGGGTTTTGCGGAATAACGGTCAAAGCCATAATCTGCGGAAGGCTTAATTTCTGCGGTTCAACTCCGAAATAAATCAGACTTGCCGCTCCGATTCCTTCAATATTGCCGCCGTACGGTGCCAAATTAAAATAAGCCTCCAAAATCTCATCTTTATCATAAAACATTTCAATCTGTACGGCACGCAGCATTTGCATAATTTTTCCGCTTACGGTTGAAGAATCAAGATGATAAACCATACGGGCAACCTGCATCGTAATTGTTGAAGCACCTCTTGTTCTTTGCCCTTTCATCATCTGAAATAAAGCATTGCCGATGCTTAAAGGATTAACTCCGAAATGATAATAAAAAGCGCGGTCTTCATAAAGCAACAGAGCCTTTTTCAAATCTTGCGGAACTTCTTTTATCGGAGTGAACAAACGGTATTTTTCATCCAAACTCAAGCGTATTTTTAAAAGCCTGTTGTTGCGGTCATACGCAGCCGCCGAAAAGCCGTATTCATCATAAAAACGAGGGCGCGGCACCATCGCGGCGATGATAAAAAACAGCATCGCCGCAATCAGTATTTTGATGATAATTAAAGTCTTTTTACTCATCAGCCTTGAAAGTCGTAAGCTCCGAATTTGCCTTAACCAACGGATTATAAAGAGCCGAAGCATAGACAGGAGGAACCTTAAAATTGCCCGCGGCAATAACTTTAACTTTATAGCGTATTGTTTTGCTCTTCATGGTTGCGGTTACATAAGCAAGCACACGATCCTCCAAAACTTCAGAAGAATCAATAAAAGAATCACTTGCAAAAGAATCTCTTACAACCTCAAAAGTCCCCGCCAAAAGATCAATAATTGCCACATTATCATACGTTTTATCAAGGCTTTTATAGGAAATCTCAACCGTTAGGGTATCGCCGATTTCAGCACTTGTTACGCTATTTCCCTGCGAATCATAAATATTCTTGCTTACCTCAATACCGGAGGCAAGAGCTTTAACATTGTCACTTTTTACAAATCCCTGCTGGGCAATCGCATAATAAAACGGCTTCGGCGCGGTAATTGCCACTTCTTTGGTTTGAGAATTAAAATCATAGCCGGGGAATGGAACTACCATTGACGGAGCTTTGCCGTTAAACTTGAAAGTATCGGGATTTTCTTCTCTTTTAACCGCATTTAAGGCTAGAACACTCCAAGCCGCCGAAGAGGTGGTAATATTTCCATCCTCAAATCCTGCAAGCAGTGCTGAAATTTCTCTTCTACCCGTTTTGGCAAAAATCTCCGGAAAATGACGTGCCAGCAAGTAATCGTTCATAGCATTCATTGCCGGATCATCGCCGTTTTGATAATTATTTACCAACTCATTTGCTTTTGTCTTGTTCTGCAAGAGTTCATAACTTGCCGCCATAAACGCCGCCGAGAGCGTTTTCTTCCAAGTCTTGGGATAGTTTTGGCGCAAATAATCTTCCAGATTGATAAGGTAAGCACCGGTATTATTGCCGGCAAGGGTTAAAACATAAACCGCGTAGGCATTTATAAAATCATTTTCCTGCTGCGGTGTGCGCCCTGCAATATCGGAGCAATAAGAAATCACTCTGTTAAGCATTCCCCGCTCGACATTAAAACCGTATTTTTGCGCCGTCAGCAAAAAGTGCGCCGCATAAACCGACGAATAGGCATCAGAGGGCAATGCCGCACTTGTCCACAAGGAAAAACCGCCGTTTATTTTTTGACGCTGTCCGAGCTTGGCAACAACATCGGCATATAACGCATAAATATCCATATCCTTTACCAACTCCGGATATTTGAAAAACACCTCTATTGCCGGAAATACCTTGCTTACGGATTGTTCGGTGCAATAGTGCGGGAATTTATCCAAATAGCGCATTAAACTTTGTACCAAAACCATCGGTGAGGAGGAAGCCGAAGCCCTTTGATAACGGTACTGCTCATAAAAATCAACAATATCCGATAAGTCGTATTCAGAGCTTGCGTGTCCGAAAATAAATTGCGATGAAAACGGCGCAAAAGGACGTACTCCGACAGAATAAGAAACCTTCTGCAAAGCATTCGGCGAGCGGGGAGAGGAAATTTCAAATTCAAGGTCTTGATTGCCCAATGTGTCCTTTGCCTTTATAAAATAAGAAACCGTGCCTTCTTTGTTTTCATCTATATTAAGGCTCTGTTCTTTATCCCCGATAACCTCGAAACCGTCATCGGTTTTTAACTTCACCGTTACCGGATATGAAAGCCCTGCTCCTTCAACCTGATTGCCGATATTAAGCACAACCTTAAACTCATCTTGCGGGCAAACATTAAGAGGAGCCGAAACATTAACGGCAAAATCGCCGTGCGCTTTAACATTGGCAAAAACATCTCCAAAACGTTTATCCGACACTCCGAGAGCCATTATTTTTATTTCGCCGTTAAAATATTGCGGAACTTTATAAACATATTCGCGGCTTTGGCTGTCGGCCCTCACAACTCCGCTCCAAAAGGAAACCGCCTCTTCTCCCTTGCGGGCAAAGGGATTGAATCTTCCGTTTGAAAGCATTTCATAACCGTCATCACCGCCGAAAGAAGAGAGTTTACGCAAAATCCTGATGTCGGGCATAATCAAATCCATAATCTGCGAAGTTACAACCAGAAGAGCTTTCTTGGGCATAAACACCGCCAAAGGACTGGGCATTTTATAACGCGCCGCTTGCAAAATTCCGGTATTTACACCGTAAATAATGATGTCGGCAGGGTGTGAGGTTTCATATTTAATCACCAAATCTTCGCCGGATTTTACTTTTTTATCAACCGTAAGTTTAATATCAAGCTTCCTATCATCGCGGTTAATGTCAAAAGGAGCCACCCCGTAACTCAACGCCGGCAAAAATATCGCCGTAGAATTTATATCGCGGAACATTGCCACGTTGATATAGGCATTTCCTTCCACGGTATCGGGAAGTTCAATACTTTCAAGCACGGATCGGGTATTCATTTTAAACCATTTATGGGCATAAACTTTATCCCGCTCAATGGTTATCAATCCGTATCCGGTATAAGGTGCATCTATCTGCATGGTTATTTCATCACCGCTTGCATACTGTGAGCGGTCAAGCTGAATATTCAAATCGGCTTTTTTATCAATAACCCCACCTTGATTGAGTGCCCCCGCAACCAACCAATCTGTCTGTGATAAAAGGACATCGTTTTTATCGGTGATTTTTAAGCTGTAAGCCCCCGGCTCATCGGTTTTCAGTTCAACGGAAGTTCCCTCTTTTGCAATCTCAAAGCCGTAATTTTCAAGTTCGGTTTCTTTTTCAATCATCTTATAGCCGAAAGTGCCGTTTGGCATCTCAACCAAGCTTGAAATCTTTTCTTTTTTTACCAAAATCAGATTGAGGTCATCTTTTTCAATCATTTTCAAACGATTATCAATGGCAATAAAATCAACTTTACGCTCGGAATCTTTATAAATAAAATCAAGATCACCGTTGGCACGCCAGCCGATTAAATAAGGACTTCTTCCGATTTTGGCGGTAAGAAAAGCCGTTACTCCCTCGCCGCTTCCTTTTTCAAATCCTTCAACGGTTAAGCCCAAATTGTAAGCTCCATGCGCATAATCAGACACATCTATATTTATAACCGCATTGCCTTCCTCATCGGTTGTCAAATCCGGCAGTTCGGCTTTAACTTGAGTATCATTTTTAATGTTTTTTATGCTGTTGAAATGATAATCGGCATATTTATCAAAATAAAACTGTATCGGAGTCAGGACATAGGAGACTTTTATTTTGGCTTGAGATGCCGGAATGCCGTATAAATTCTGCAGATTTGCCAGCGAAACAACCATGGGGGAAGTGGTCCAACCCTCACTCGGAATATTTTGCCAAATCGCTTTGAGTTTTAAGTTCTCCGGCTTAAAATCCTCAACCCGAAACGAGGTCTTGGCAATAAATCCGTCATAATTATCACGTCCTTTGACATACAGCTCCGCCCAATATGTCCCGCGTAATGCCGAAGCTGGAACTTTATAGTCTATCGCCGTAAGTCCGTAATTGTTAATCTCAAATGACTGCGAAGAAACCATATCCCCGTTGGGATTATAAATTTCCGCTTTCAACGGCAGATGGGAGGGAATGTGCAAATCATTTTGCCGAACCATAATGCCGAAATGCGCCTCTTCACCCGGGCGATAAATGCCGCGGTCACTGAAAATCATCCCGCTCAAAGCATAATCTCCTTGGGTAACGTCATATTTACCCCCCACATCAAAGCGCGACATATTAAGCACACGGTCATATCCTTCTATCGGCAGGAACGATATATCATCATCAAGGCTTACTTTATAGGCAACTGCGCGTTTTTCGTTTTTGAAATCTTTGAAATCGGGAATAAATGCCAAACCGTCGCTGTCTGTTTCCGCGCTTAAAATCGGCAATCCGTTTTTGCCCAAAACCTCAACTTTGGCGTTAGCCGCAGGCTTTCCCCCCGATATGCTCATAGCAAAAATATAGTGATCACCGAAAGCATCATCTTTAACAACAATGCCCAAATCGGTAACCACCAACAACCGGGTATCCATCGGACTTACAGAGCCGTCATTGCTTTTTCCGAAAATCTTAATGAAAAATATGCCTTTTTGGGCGGCAAGATATTCATTAAGATCAAGGGAAGAATAAACCGGCTCCGATGATGAAGGCGCGTTAAGCCATAATTGTTTGGAAAATACTTCGGCAATATTGTCCTCGTTAAAGGCATAGCTGTTAAATATCGGGTGCGAGAAATTGCCTCCCGATTGCGTCACCAAATGGTTGAGATTGCTCTCATCAATACGGGCGACTTTTATGTCTAAAACATCAACCCCGCGGGTAATAAACTCAACCGTATGTTTGTTATCAAGCGGGATAATCGAGCCTTCTCCGACAATTTTTACCTCCATCGGATAAGAAACAAAATCGGCGACAGCCTCAATCATTGATTTTAAGATATATCCCTGTTCTGATGTCAATCCGGCTTTGATTTTAGCAATCAAACAGCCATACGAACGCTCACGGTCATACTTAAAAAGATTGGTTTTAAGATCGCCGGTTACCGGAATTTCCTTTAACTCCAGCTTATCCGTATCGGTTGCCTCGTTTTTATGCTGCCGGTAGTAGTCGCAAGAATCGGGAGTATAATAGATGCTCAAATATTTTTTAAGTTCATCGGAACTGACGGGAGTTGAAAACTTCAGTGCCGCAACCTGCTGTGGATTATCGTTTTTATCACGGATAATATATGATTGAAAATTTTTTAATTGGAAAAAAGTATCACCGGAGGGAATTTTAACTCTTGCCGTAACGGGCGATGCCAATTTTTTGGCATTATAAATATTTTCAAGCTCGCTTATTTTAATATCGGCAAAATCCTCACTGTCCTTGATTTTCACCGGTGAAGATATTATGTGCAGGCGATTTTTTTCCTCATCGTATTTATAATCGGCTTCATAAACATCATCAGAAGTCGTTTTAATACTGATTTTGTCTTTGATATTATCAACCTTAACCGGATAATTAAATTCAAATGTGGCAATTACCGATTTACTGCCGTCTTTGGGGTTTTCATAAAAATTTTTTGAGATATTTTTACCGCTGAATTTCGGCGAGGAAAAAGAAAATTTTGTATCTTTCGGTCTGACGGCAGAAGAAAAAATATCCTGTGCAAGTGCCGCATGGTAAGTAGTATCGGGCAAAAATGATATTTCAGGCTCAAAACGCAATATTGAGGGCGTAACAAATCGCCAACTTCCTTTGATTGCCGGGTGCATTTTTACATACTCATTTAAGTCGTGAGCCATAAATTTCATATTGGCAACATCACGGTTAAATACCACTTCAAGTGATTTCTTGCCGTGGTCTGTATCTTTAACCTCAACTGCAGAGATGGCAGCCTTAACCGTTGACGGTTTGGCAATCCGATAATTAGCAGCAAAATACCGCCATCCGGCAAAGCCTCCGGCTATCAATGCCGCAACAAGCAAAACACCAGCAATTTTTTTTATCATTTTTCACCCTCAAAAGCAAAATTAAGCTATAAATACTTTTAACATAATATCTTTATTTGCAAAACCTTAAAACAATATTATAAACAATATGTTTTATACGTTTTTATTTAGCTGTAATATAAAACAATCGCCGGATTGAAACCGGCGATTGATGAAATTCTTGTGTTTTACTTTCTAACCAGGCGTGTAAGAAATAGTCAAAGTTCCCGAATACGAACCGGTTGTGGCCAGATCCACATTCCTTATATAGCAATCATTAGGAACAACTTTGAAAGCATTTCCGCTTCCGCTATATTTAATATAAAAACTGCAGCCATTATCACTGCCGCTTTCGCCCAAAAAAGAAAATCCAGGCGAATTAAGGAATAATCCCCCGCAAGTCCAATGTCCACTGTTGCAGGCGGTCGGATTGGGAATATTGGCGGTAAAAGTGCCGACTGTGGCATTGGGTGCCGAAACAATTGCACCTTGGTTGGTGTAACTGATTGCTCCCGATTCGCTATAACCCCATCTTGTTGTATCTCCCGTATAAGCCGGGTTGATGGTGATAGTTCCCAAATTTATATCGCCGGTCTTGGTTAAAGACACATCGTGCGCGATTGTGGCGGTAACGGTCATTGTCGCCGAATTGCCCGCGTATGCAGCATAACTGCCTATGGATACAGCGGCAACACCAAGTAATAAAATATATTTGTTCATTTTATAAACTTCCTTCTTTTATTAACATTATAAAGAAAAACCACCTGTTGGGTTATCACCCGCGAGGTGGTTGGAAGTTCAGAACTGTAGTATAAAACAGTGTCGGGTATTCTTGATATTCCCCAACCTTCCAACCATTATACGGTTGAAAGCACTTTTACGCAAGTGTGCAACGTTATACTAGAGGTTCTGACACCTCAAAGTGACTTTTCATTCACTTCAATTTTTACCCTAGCATAAAAATTTACCAATGTAAAGCAAAAAATTTTGCATACTTTTTATACTTAACTAAAAAAAATATGTAATTTTACATACTTTTTATACTTCATTATAAAAAATATGTTGAAAAGCAATTTTATTTAAATTTCGCAAAAAAAACGGCGGGAATAACCCGCCGCCCCGTTTTTTGAAGCTCTTTAGTGTGGAATATAACGTATAATTAAATAGTTATCATTATGCACTCCGGCAGCAGGAACTTCATAATATATCAAGGAAGCCTGCACCCTGTACCTGTTATCGGCAATGTGAAATACATAGGCTTCATCTATATCAAAGGAATTATCAGTATTACCCAGCCCTGCCATACCAGATAAATCTGTTCCTGCCGGAAGATTGGCTGTAAATTCCCCCCATTGCGCACCGCTGACAGATATAACCCCGCCGCCAATCTCGGAATCCGGAGCGGGAGGCACTCCGGAATCTCCGCCCCAGATATAACCTGTATCCTGCGATGGATCTATGGTAATTGTTCCGAAATTGATGTCTTTGACAATATTTAAGCTTACATCGTGGGCGATTGTGGCGGTAACGGTCATTGTCGCCGAATTGCCCGCGTATGCGGCATAACTGACTATGGATACAGCGGCAACGCCGAGCATTAAAATATATTTGTTCATCTTAAAAACTTCCTTCTTTTATTAACGTTATAAAGAAAAACCACCTTTTGGAGATATACTCCGCGAGGTGGTCGGAAGCTCAAAACTGCTCAGCAGAAACAGTGTGAGGTATTCTTGATATTTCCCCACCTTCCGACCATAATCCGATCAGAAGTTTTTCGTTTTTTCTAAACGCTACTGAAGAGGTTTTGAGACCTCAAGACGTTTTTTCTTCGTCTCGCTAACTATACTAGCACATTTTATTTATTTTTCAAGCATTTTTTTTAATTTTTAAGACAAGAAATTCCGGCTTTGTATCGCAAGCTTATACCAAGGGATTTTTGGCAAGAAAATTTTGCAACGACAAAAAAAGATTTTGCGGAAAGTCAGATGGTGCAAACCACTGCCAACACTCGCACTTATCCGCCTCCAAACAAGCCGGATGACCTTCGTAAATATCCGCTTTCATCATCACGGTTATGTAATGTTTGCCGCTTTCAAACAAATCACTGCTGACACCCGCCAAAGCAAGGTCTTTTTCTGCCAATATCAGCCCTGTTTCTTCAGACACCTCACGAACTGCCGCCGCTTCAATACTTTCTCCGTATTCGATATGCCCGCCGGGCGGACACCATGTGCCTTTTCCGTGTTTTGATTTGCGAAGTCCCAACAAAACTCTGCCCCGCTCATCAAAAATCAATACCCCGACTCCGACTTTAACCTGTCTTTCTTCCATATCAAACCCAATCATAAAAAAACAAGCCGGATAAATTATCCGGCCTGTATTCGGTTAAATTTCCAACGATCGCCGCAGTAAATCAACACTCTCGGCAACGCCCTGATCTTCTTTTATCAACTCTTCAATCTTGCGAACCGCGTGCATAACCGTGGTATGGTCACGATCAAACTTCCGTCCGATTTCCGGCAGCGAGCGCAAAGTCAAGAGTTTTGCCAAATACATGGCAATCTGACGCGGTCTTGCCACCGTTCTGGCACGGCGCGAAGACTGCATTTCCTTCACCGAAATATTGAAATATTCCGCCACCTTCTTTTGAATCTCATCAATGGTGGTACGGCGATCGTATGAACGCAACATATCTTTCAATACTTCCTGTGTATTCTCAAGAGTGATCTCTTTGCCCGGCAACAACTGTGTATGAGCAACCACACGGCGCAAAGCTCCTTCCAATTCACGAATATTGGAAGTAATTTTTTGAGCTAAAAATTCGGCAACTTTGGTCGGCAAAACACAGTTCAACTGCTTGGCTTTCGATTGCAAAACGCCGATTCTCAAGTCAAAATCGCTGGGATGAATATCCGCAACCAATCCGCAGCCCAACCGTGAACGAAGACGTTGTTCGATTCCCTCCAAGTCGGACGGGGATTTGTCAGCCGAAATGATAATCTGCCGCCCTTCTTCAATCAAAGAATTGAAGGTATAGAAAAACTCCTCCTGTGTCGAGTCCTTCCCGCCCATAAACTGCACATCATCAACCATCAAAACATCAACCGAGCGGAACTGCTCCTTGAAAGCCGCCGTGTCTTTGTAACGAAGCGCACGGACAAACTTATACATAAACTTTTCCGCCGACAAATAAACAATATTCTTATTCGGATTACGCTGTTTTATACGCCATGCAATTGCGTGCATAAGGTGAGTTTTACCCAATCCCACGCCCGAATATAAAAACAGCGGATTAAACGGAATATCTTCCGATTCGGCAATTTTGCGGGCGGCAGCATAGGCAAACTCATTGGCCTTGCCGACCACAAAATTCTCAAATGTATATTGCGGGTTGAGCGGAACCGAAATCACATCGTTTAAGGAAGCACCGGTATTGCTTGCGCCGGGCTGATAAATCTGCGGAGCGGGACTCGTTGAGATTTGTTTTGACAAAGATCTGTCACCGGAAATGCGGATTCCCCCGATGGATTCCATATCCGCGGCCTGAACCACAAAGTTAATACTTTTAATATTCGGATTCTTTTTCTCCCATATTTTATGGATTCGATCCGAATAGTTGGTAATCACCCAGTTACGCATAAAGCGGGTCGGAACACAGATATTCATCACACCGCTGTTAAAAGAGCTTATGCTCAACGGTTTCAACCAACTGTCAAAGGCTTTTTCGCCTACTTCCTGTTTTAATTGCGAGCAGATCTCTCCCCACTCGTCTTGGACAGCATCATAATTATTTTGAATTGCTTCGCCGGCCATTATTCTTCATATCCTTTACATAAGTCAAAAGTTAAAACAAGAAACAATAATTAGTCATATAAAGACTTTTTTTATTTCATCTCATTGATGGGGTCATAATAAAAGGTTAAAAAATAAAAAACAATAGAACATTTTGCGAACTTTGCAATTAAATTGCTTGACATAATGTTTTCAAAGAGTCGCGCAGAGTCGCAGGTCAAAAACGCCTCTACCCTTACAGACAAAAGAAACGCTGTTCCGATTTTACACCGGAACGCGATTCTTTTGACGGCTTTTTAAGCTTATCTTATTGGAGAGCCTTAATTTTTGCCGACAAGCGAGCTATTGTTCTTGATACGGTATTGCGATGCATAACACCTTTGTTAACCGCTTTCATCAATTCCGACTCGGCGACAATAAAGGCACCTTGAGCCAAAGTCTTGTCTTTGGCTTCAACAGCCGCTTCAACTTTTTTAACGAAAGTACGGACTCTGCTTCTGCGGGCTCCGTTAATCATGCTGCGTTTTGCATTTCTGTTAATTCTTGTTTTTGCCGATTTATGATTGGCCATTTTTCTATATTCCCATTAAATTAAGTTAATTAAAAAATTTGTCTGATACGCTTTTTAACTGCTAGCGGCTTTCAAGTCAACAAAATTTTTCAAAAAAACACCGATTCTGACTATTTTTTAATCATATTTTCCAAATTGGCACGGTATTCGTCCGATTCGAGAGAGCTTTTATAGACTTGTTTTTCAATTTCCAACCCCTCTTCCAAGTCGGTATTGCCGACAGCGGTCTTGATAAGTTCCTTGGCCGTGCTGATGGCAACCGGAGGCTGGGAAGCAATAATATCCGCGGCTTTCATGGTTTCGTCATGCAGATACATCAACGGAATGATACGGCTTACCAAGCCTACGCGTTCCGCTTCCTGCGCACCGACGGCGCGTCCGGATAAAATCATTTCCATCGCCTTGGCTTTGCCGACGGCTTTAGGCAAACGCTGCGTTGATCCGAATCCGGGAACCGTTCCCATGCTCAAATCCGGAACCGAGAACCACGCATTATCGGAACAGAAAATCATATCGCAGGCAAGAGCAATCTCAAACCCGATTCCTATGGCGTATCCGCTGACCTCGGCAATCACGGGTTTACGAGCATCGGCGATTTTGGCAAAATTCTCCGACATATCCTCTAACATTGACATATTAACGGTTTTTACAAACTCCGTTGCCGACAATCCGGAAGAAAAAGCCTTCTCACCGCCGCGGATAACAATCACTTTTACCTTATCATCCCGATCAAGCTTAACCACCGATTCGCTTATATCATTGAGTGTGGCGGCGTTGATTCTGTTCAAGCGATCGTTGCTTGACAAGCTGATCAAGCCGACCTGCCCTTTAATTTCAACTTTTACATCTGTCATTCTTATATCCTTAATCTTTGCTTTTAAGCGTTATTCTGACCAAAAGCGGTTTAGTTTTTTCCAGAGCTATGTCTAAAACTTCCATATCTCGTTCAAAATGTAAAGAATTTTTTTCGGATTTTACGAAAATCCACCCTAATTGCGGCAAAGTATTCTTATAGAAAGCCGTAACAAAGCCGAAATCCTTCTGATTTGAGCTGATATAGGATTCTTCAAACCGGCTTTCGGTGTTACCGAAAGAAATACTTGCGCTTTGAAGCTGGCGCAACCCGTCCGGCAAGGGAATATCATCCATTCCCTCCATAAATTCCGCACTTTGCGCTTGAAAGCTCCATAAAGTCATCACGAGTAAAATAAGCCATTTTTTCATTTTTTCCTCACTTTTGCAGCATCGGACAGTAAAAAGTCGAACGTCCGCCCTGCACTGTTTTCTTAATTCCGCCGCTTTTATTAACATCGCATTTGCACTCCGGACAATGCTGTCCGGTTTTATTATACACGCAATGCAAGCTCTGGAAATTCCCCGAACTCCCGTCCGGTTTATGATAATCCCTTAAAGTCGAACCGCCGTTATCAATCGCTTTTTGTAAAATAATCCGTGTATTTGCCACAATCGCGGCGCATTCTTTGCTATTGAGGCTTAAAGCCTCCCGCAAAGGCGAAATTTTGGCGGCATATAATATCTCCGAGGCATATATATTGCCGATTCCGTTTATGATACTTTGATCCAAAAGCGCGACTTTAACCGCAATTTTTTTATTCTTGAAATGATTGAAAAGATATGATTCGTCCAATTTTTCATCAAACGGATCAAGCCCCATATTTTTCAACCCCTTAAAAGAAAAAAGCTCATCGGTTTGTGTATATGTAATCAGCCCAAATCGCCGCGGATCGTTATAAACCAGACATCCCGATTCGGTTTTAATGATGACATGGTCGTGTTTTTCAAGTTCCAAAGGATAATCGGGCAAGGTTTTTATCCGTCCGCTCATTCCCAAATGCCAAATTACGGACAGGGCATTATCAAGCTCAATAACAATATATTTACCGATTCGCCTATATCCGAGAATAGCGGCGTTGATAATTTTTTCTCTAAAATCATCCGGAATTTTTTCGCGAAAGCTACGGTTGCGGATTTTAACATCTAAAATCCGGCTCAAGCCTATAAAATCAGCGATTCCCCTTTTTACCGTTTCAACTTCGGGCAGCTCGGGCATACTTTGCCTCCTTTGTTAAACTGTTGGCAGTATAAAAGCTTTAATTCATTTTGGCAACTTTTTTTATGACAATCTTTTATAAGATTTTAATTTTTTTTGCTTGATTTGAAACAAAATTTATGTTATGTTCTGCTTGAAACAGAGAAATTCTGTTTTGAGGTCTGCAAGCCTCGTAACTATCGTCTGTACCAAGACGCGTTTTGGTATGTCCGATCTTTTATGGTTGGAAGGCAGGGGAATATCAAGAATACCTTGCACTACATATAGTTAGTAGTTTGCAGCTTCCAGCCACCTCGCGGGTTTTGTATCCAACGGGTGGTTTTTTATAACGCTAATAAAAAAAGGAAGTGAACAAAATGAAAAATTATATTTTAATGCTCGGGGTTGCGGGCGTTGTTTTGGGCAGCTATGCCGCCTATGCCGGCAATACGGCAACAATGCAAGTTACCGCAACAATCGCCCACGATGTGAGTTTAACGGTAACCCGAGATATAGACCTCGGAACTATCACCATCAATCCTGCTTATACGGGAAATGATACAGTTTGGACATATAGCAATTCGGGAGTAATTGATGATAAATCAGGCGGTCTCGTATCCGCTTCTAATGCCACATTCGGCACTTTTACGGCTAATATTCCCAATCCTTCGGTTTGTAATATTCCGAGTGATACTTGCAGATTGACTGTTGAAACCGATGGTTCGTATATTTATGATATCTTTGGCGGAAGCAACGGTGACAATGCTTGTGGCTTTTCAATTGATTACAGCGGAAGCACAAACACTTTCAACCTTCGTACTTATGAGTGTTTCATAGATGACGTATCCTCCGTCACTCTCGGATTGCACACAACAACAATAACCATATCCTACACCCCGGAATAAAAACGAATCGAATTATTATCGAACGTCATCAATTACCTATCATCCGTAACCAAAATATCCCGCGGGAAGATTTTCCGCGGGATATTAAATCAAATTTTTTAGTTATTGGCGGGCGTCTGCGCTTGTTTGCGTGAGGCATAAAGTGCCGCAAAATCAATCGGGTTAAGCATAAACGGCGGCAATCCGCCCTCGGTTAAGCAATGAGTAATTACATTGCGGGCAAAGGGGAATATCAACCGCGGCAGTTCAATCATCAAAATCGGCTCTAAATGTTCGGCCGGAGCTTTAATTTCGGCAAATGCCGCGTATGAGAGTTCCAACACAAACAAAGTTTTATCCCCAACCTTTCCGGTCATGGCAATATCAAGCTGTGAAGTATAAGTATCATTACCGAGGGGAGCGGATTTTATATCAATATGGACATCCGTCTGCGGTGCCGACTTAATCTCGCGGAATATCTCCGGTGCGTGCGGTATTTCCAACGATAAATCTTTTATATACTGTCCGTGAATGGCGATATTCACGCTGTTAGACTGTTCGTCCATTTTTCTCTCCTTAAAAAGTTAATATTGCCGCTTATAATAGCAAATATTTTTGACAGGTCAAATAAATAGGTTGATAATATCAACATTTTCGCTATATTATGAACAGATTTTGTAATTCAGAGGATAATATGCTTTTAGCTATACTCATTTTATTGGTGGTGGTCTTGATTATTTTTCACAAACTATTCGGACTGCTCGGCACCAAAATCGATTCGACGGCAACACCCATCAGCAAAGAAAGTGCCGCTAAAATCTTTGATATTTTGGCAAAAGAAAGTATCAAACGGGCAAACACCCCCATTGACGGCGGCGAATTAAACGGCGAGCCGAAAGAACTTTCTGCTGTTGAAAAGACTTTGCGGCGTATTCCCGGTTTTAATCAGGATTCTTTTTTATCATCTGCATCAAAAGCATTTGAAATGGTTGTCAAAGCCTTTGCACAAGGCGATTCGGCAACCTTAAAAACTTTGGTTGATAAAAAACTGTATGAAAATTTCCATAACATCATCAGTCAACGCAGCAAAGAAGGAATAACCTCCGAGACCGATCTTATCGGTTTTGAAAATACGGAAATCATCAACGCCGTAATTGATGATGAACAAAACGCCAAAATAAGCGTGCGCTTTGTGAGCGAACAGGCCAACGTCCTGCGCAATGCCCAAGGCGAGGTTATCGAAGGCGATGAAAATTTTATTCAAACCATTACCGACGTTTGGACTTTTGAGCGCAACCTTCGTTCACCAAGTCCGCGTTGGCTTCTTGTTTCGACCAAAAAATGAAAAAACTGCTTTTATTGTTAATCCCTTGGTTTTTATGCGCCTGTCCGCAAAAAAAACAAACCCGACCGGAAGAATTAAGCACTCCCGCAACCGTTCGTGCCGGGCTGCAACCGGCTTCGTTTGATGAACTTGAAGGCTGGAAAAAAGACAATCTTAAAGAGATGCTGCCCACCCTTAAAAGCAACTGCGAGCGCATCGCAAAAATTCAATCGGATTGGCTGGGTTCAAGCGTTATAAAAGTAGAAACAAAAGCCTATAAAAAAATCTGTGCCGATTTTATCAGCCGCGATTTTAAGGATGACAATTCTGTCTGCGAATTTATCGAAAAAAATTTCCGTCCCTTTTTGGTGCTTGACGACGGCAATGCCGAGGGGCGTTTTACTTCTTATTACGAGTCGCGGATAAAAGCATCTTTCCACCGTCATGGAATTTATCAATATCCGGTTTACGGAAGACCGTATGATTTAGTGGAAATCAACCTCAAAGATTTTGATGAAAGCCTGCCCGACAAACGCTTGGTGGGAAGAATTATAAAAAACAAAATGAAGCCCTATTTTGAGCGAGCCGAAATTGAAAACAAAGGCATTGCCGCCCCTGTTATTATGTGGGGCGACGATCCCGTGGATATTCACATTATGCAGATTCAAGGCTCGGCAGTGGCATTTATGGACAACGGCGAAAAAATCCGCATCGGATATGCCGAAAATAACGGACTGCCTTTCCGCGGCATCGGCAGCATTTTGCTTGAAAACAAGGTATTACCCCCCAATCAAGCCAATATGCCGGCAATAAAAAAATGGCTCAAAGACAACCCGCAGGAAGCCAAAAAATATATGCAGCAAAACCGTCGTTATATTTTCCATCAAGTTACCAAAGATTCCGGACCGGTGGGGGCATTCGGTGTGCCTTTGCAGGCCGGACGTTCTTTAGCGGTTGACAAAACAATTATTCCGCTCGGCAGTCTTTTATGGCTTGAAACTTCCGCGCCCGACGGAACACCGTTAAACAAACTGGTTGCGGCGCAAGACATCGGCAGTGCAATAAAAGGTGTAGTCAGAGGCGATTATTTTTGGGGCAGCGGCGGCGATGAAATTTTAGATTCTGCCGGACGCATGAACTCCAAAGGCAAATATTTTATTTTACTGCCCGAGGGGAAATCCCATGGACTCGATTGATGATGATTTCTGGAAAGAGATAATCAAAGACATCGTTCCGCTTAAAAGCGATAAAAAAGATTTAAGCCGCAAAAAAGTCTTGCTTACCGTCACCAGGAAAATAACCCCATCAACGGTTTATGCGGGAGAACCGTTGGAAAGACTTGATTTTGATGAAGCAAAAGGAATTGATGCCAACACTTTCCGCCGTTTCAAAACCGGCAGAATGCCGCTTGACGGCAAACTTGATCTTCACGGTTACACCGAAGACCAAGCCTTTGAAAAGGTTACAAATTTTATAAAAAGTTCTTACCTCAAATCGTTTCGCTGTGTGGAAATTATCACCGGCAAAGGACTTCACGCTCAATCTGACAGCGATTTTTTCAAATCCCGCGGCGTTTTAAAAGACCGAGTGCCGCAATGGCTGAACTCCCCCGAACTGCGTTCTTTGATTTTGGCAATAACCCACCCCGAACACACCCGCGGCGGCAGCGGTGTCATCCGCATTTTATTACGGCGGCGGAAATATTTATGAGAGTTTGGCGCAAAGTGCCTGATAGGCATTAGTGAGCTGTTTGAATTTTTCCTCGGCATCTTTATCATCGCGGTGTAAATCGGGATGATATTTTTTTACCAATTTTTTGTATTGCTTTTTTAATTGCTCCAAGGATAAATCCTCCCCAGAAAGCTCCATAATTTTCAAGAATTCTTTTTCTTTCTCGGTAAAATACATATCATAGCGCGATGAAAAATTCTGCGCATACTGTCCGAAAAACTCAAAATCATCTTTGAGTTTGTAACCGAATTGATAATTGATTTTGGAACGGAAACTCTTGAATCTCATACGAGAACGCGAATCGGTTTTCAAGTTTTCTTCTTCCTCGTCCGTGAACTCGTCATTATAGTAATTCCAGCGGGCGTTATAAGACTGCACATGTTCCAAGCAAAACCAATAATACTCTTTTAAGCTGCGGTCTTTGGGAGCGCGGTATTCTCCGGCATTTTTACACCCCGGAAAATCACAGCGGCAACCGTTATGCTCCCGCTGAGGCGTAAAATATTTTCTGGTTCGCGTAATTTTTGCCATTTCAAGCTCCATTTTTTATTATACACCCTTTCCCCCTCCCTTGACAATAATTTTTTTATTTTTAAGGACGAAAAAATAAGGCAATTTTTTGCTTTACAACCGCAAAATTTTATGTTAGCTTAATCCTGAAGTGAGCAAAAAGCCGCTTTGAGGTCTGATAGCCTCTTTTCAGGTGTCCGAACAAGACATAAAATTGCTTCTAACCGTATTATGGTTGGAAGGTAGGGAAATAAGGTTTGACCAAATACTCTACACTGTTCCTGAAAACAGTTATCAGCTTCCAACCACCTCGCGGGCTAAAGCCCAACAGGTGGTTTTTCTTTATGACGTTAATAAAAGAAGGAAGTTTTTAAGATGAAAAACTATATTTTAATGCTGGGCGTTGCGGGCGTTGTTTTGGGCAGCTATGCCGCATATGCGGGCAATTCGGCAACGATGACCGTTACCGCAACGATTACCCACGATGTAAGTCTTACCAAAACCGGTGATTTAAGCCTTGGTACTATTACCATCAATCCGGCGTATAATGGACCGAGTACAGTTTGGAATTACAGTGACTCGGGGGAAGTTAATTATATTACTCAAGGTGCTATTGTATCGGCATCAGATGCCACATTCGGCACTTTTACGGCTAATATCCCCAATCCTTCGGCTTGTAATGGCACGAGTGATACTTGCGGCGGATTGCTACTCGGATTTTCCGATACTTTTGGCAGTCCTGGCAATAGTTGCGGTATGAACATAAAACATATCAGCTCTAACAACTTTAAGATTCTTCCTGATATTTGCTTTATAGATAATGCATCACAAATTACTACCGGTCCGCACTCGGAAACTATTACCATCTATTACAATCCCGAATAGATATGCCATAAAAACAGGCGGGGTTCCTCCGCCTGTTTTATTAAATTTACCGCGGTAATGTAATAATGAGCTATCTTCTTATCGCCGTATTATTTTTGATTTCAAAGAAATCGGCATTATCTTTCAACGAGGCAAACAATTCCTTATTGGTGGCGGTAATCCACGCTTGCAAACCCAATTCTTTTATTTTTATCAAGAGGGCTTCGCGTTTTCCGTCATCCAAATGTGCCGCAACCTCATCCAGCAACAGTATCGGAGCAAAGCCTTGATACAATATCTGACATTTGGTTTGTGCCAGAATAATGCTCACCAACAGCGATTTTTGTTCTCCGGTGGAGCATAATTCGGCAGGCATTCGTTTTTTCTTATAAAAAACTTTGAAATCCGTGCGATTCACGCCCTCAATATTATCATTATATAAAACCTTTTTCCGCTCGGAAGCTAATTTTTCGCGGTAGAAGTCTTCAACTTCCAACGCCGGAAGCGTATCAAGCATTTTCTCAACTATTCCGTCTAACTCCAGCATAACATTGGGGAAAATATCATCCGGCTCGGTTTCGATAAAGCGATTAAGCCTCGCAATCTGCTCTCGGCGTGCCGCGGCAATAGCCACACCGATTGCCGCCATATTCTCTTCCAAACCTTGCAACCACAAAGTATCGGTTCGACCGTTGGAATTTTTAATCAGCTGATACCATTGTTTATACAAATGCTCAAAATTAGCGGTACGCTTGGCGTGTTCATTATCAAAAGCATACACCAAACGGTCTAAAAAACTTCTTCTCGGCTGTGAGCCACCGCGGAAAAGTCTATCCATCTGCGGGGTTAGCCAAATTGCCGATAAATACTGCCCGAGTTCGGTTTGTGATGATATTTTCTGCCCGTCGATTTTTACAATGCGTTTATTGTAAATACCGATTTCTTCTTCCTCATCATGCCGGATATTTTCAACCGCGGTGCCTATTTCAAAATCTTCACCGTTCTTTTGAATTTGCGAATAGACCGCCCACGAAGCGTTGGAAGGAATATAGTTATCATCAACCACCGCCGGTGTAAAGCGTTTAATATCGCAAAGCCTTGCCCCGCGCAGTCCCCGTCCGGGGGTTAGAAAAGATATAGCCTCCAAGATATTGGTTTTGCCGCTGCCGTTTTCGCCGGTAATGATAATCGGGCGCAATCCGGCTTCCATGCGCAAAAAGGCGTAATTTCTGAAATCAGTTAAAGTCAGACGCGTAACGCCTGACTTTTTATCTGTAACCGTTTGAAGATTATACGCCAGATTATCCACGTTATACCCTCATCGGCATTAAAACATAGATTGCGCTTGAATCCGAAGTGTCGTGAATAACCGACGGCGAGGACGAATCGGAAAAACTCAACTGTACGTTTTCACCTTTAATCTCGGACAAAATATCCAGCAAATAGCGGAAGTTATAGCCGATTTCAAGAGATTCGTTATCATATTTGGCATCAATTTCCTCAAACGCCGAACCTAAATCCGGACTGGTTGTTGTAACACTTACCTTGCCTTCGTCGGTAATAATCTTAATGGCGCGGGTACGTTCGGCAACAACCGACACACGGTCAACCGCATTTGCCAAAGCTTTAACATTAACTTCCAAGAGTTTGTCGGTTTCGGTGGGAATAACCCTCTCATAGTCGGGGTAAGTGCCGTCAATCAACTTGGAAGTTAAAATGACCTCTTCTAACGTAAAGCGAACTTTATTGTCCGAAAGTGAAATTTCAATATTATCGGCTTTGGTATCATCCAAAAGTTTACGAATCTCGGCAACCGTTTTACGCGGAATAATTACGCCGGCGATTTTCTCTGCTCCGTCGGGAAGCGGCGTTTCCACGCAAGCCAAGCGGTGACCGTCCGTAGCAACAACGCGTAAAACCTTGGAGGCTCCCTCATTTTTGGCGTGGATATAAATACCGTTAAGATAATATCTTGTTTCTTCGGTAGAAACAGCAAATTGTGTGCGATCAATAATATCTTTCAACTCCTCGCGGGCGATTTGAAAATTGATCGGCAGTGTATCGCCGGAGATAACCGGAAAATCCTCAACTCCGATAGTGGAAAGTGCAAATTTTGAACGCCCTGAAGAAATGCTCAACTGCCCCTTTTCATCGGGGAAAGAAAGTTCAACTTCCGAGCCGTCCGAAAGCTTGCGGATGATGTCATACATCATGTGCGCCGGAGCCGTAGTCGCTCCTGTCTCGGCTATTTTAGCATCGACTATTTCGGTAATTTCGGTATCCATATCCGTGGCTTTGAAACTGATTCCGTCACCAAAAGCTTCGATTCGCACGTTGGAAAGCACCGGAATAGTGTTGCGTTTTTCAACAATGCTTTGAATATGGCTTAAAGTTTTCAATAAGATTGCTCGTTCTATAACAAATTTCATGATATTATCCCGAATAAAAATTTCTATTGGGGATGATTATAACACAATATAAGTTTTCAAAAACTAAAAAAATAAATATTCAACAAGTTTTTTTAACACGAAACGCCGGGGAAGTTTCCTCGGCGTTTTGGTGCTTTGGGCGTAAACGGTACTTTTTTATTGTGGTGTGTAGGAAATAGTTAACGTGCCGGTATGCGAACCGGTAGTGACTTGGGAAACATCTCCAATATCGCAATCATTGACATAAGCTACAAATTGATTACCGCTGCCGGTATATGTAAAATAAAAATCGCAGTAATTGTCACCGTCACTTCCGCCGAAAATATTTTGAATAATATTATTATAAGTTCCGGTAATGCTTAATCCTCCACAACTCCAATCTCCATAGGTGCAAGCAGAAGGATTAGGGATATTAGCGGTAAATGCACCGACAGTGGCATTAGGGGCAGATACTAACGCCCCTTGGTTCCAGTAACTTCTTACACCGGAAATATCATATCCCCATTGTGTAGTATCTCCCGTATAAGCCGGATTTATGGTAATGGTGCCGAGGCTTATATCGCCGGTCTTGGTAAGACTCACATCGTGGGCAATTGTTGCGGTAACGCTCATCGTTGCCGAGTTGCCCGCGTAGGCGCAGTACGAGCCTAACGCCACCCCCGCAACGCCCAGCATTAAAATATATTTCTTCATCTTAAAAACTTCCTTCTTTTTTTGTTAACATTAAAAGAAACCACCTGTTGGACACAAAACCCAAGAGGTGGTCGGAAGTTCCAAACTGTTGTAAAGGACAGTGCGTGGTATTTGGCTAAACCTTATTTCCACACCTTCCAACCATTGCACGGTTGAAAGCAAATTTTACGTCTTTGCTGACGCTTTACAAGAGGTTTGGACACCCCAAAGTGACTTTTCATTCACTTCAGTAAGAACTATAACATAAGTTTTATTATCAATCAAGCAAAAAAGTTTAGCGGGGATAATAAAATATTATCCGCGGGGAAACAAAAGTTCTTCATATTCATCACTCAAACCGTAAGTGCGGTTTTTTTTGGGCGTATTTACAATTTTTAAAAATCCCTCACCTTTCCATTTATTCAATAGCAATCGCGCTGATTGCGGGGATATTCCTAAACAGAGTCCTGCCTGAATCGAAGTTATTTCCGCAAACTCTTTTAACAACCCGAGGATTTTTTTCTGTTTAAGATTGAGATTACGAAGAGCAGGCAAAACCTTTGTACTATGCACTTGCTCTGCGGTCTTGGCTTTAATATCGGCAAATGTTTGGCTTACTCCCTCAATAAAATACGCAAGCCACGGGGTCAGATCCGCATTGTTGCGCCCGAAATAGTAATTATGGTGCGGGTGTGTCATCAATGCTTGATAGTAAGTGCTTAAATTTTTTGCGTAATACTCTTCTAATATACAAAGACCTTGCAAGTCATATCCCGATTTACGCATGATAAATGAAGTTATCAGGCGCGCTGTTCGTCCGTTGCCGTCAAAATAGGGATGGATAGTAACAAATTGGTAGTGAAACAAGCCTGCAACCACCGGAGGCGGGAGTTTATCAATATTATCCTTAACCCATGCCGCCAAATCCCTCATCATTTTCGCAACATCTTTTGTTTCCGGCGGAAGATAGATAATTGAGCCATCCGCGCTGTCATAAACGGCGTTTTGCGCGTTGCGGTAAGGAATGATTTTGTGACTGCCCATAATAAGGCTGTGAATTTTCTTAATTAAAGCCAAAGAAAAAATCCCGCCGTCATTTAAATATTTTTCCATATAATTTATGGCTTCATAATAAGCTCTGACTTCTTTTTCGTCGTGTCCTTGATAGCTTCGGGCGGATTTATCGGCGGTATATAAAGCCGTTTCAACTTGGTTTAAGGTCAGGCGGTTGCCCTCAATGCGGGTTGAATAGTGCGTTTGCGCTATTTTGGCGGATTGGCGCAGTGAAGACACCAAAGACGGTGAAAACACTTTGTCGGCAAAATAATTCTTGATTGCTTCAATTTCACTCAAATTGCGCAAAATAGCTTGTGTAATCGTATATTTCGGCATCCATACCATAGCTTGCCCCTTTGCTTTTTATGATTATTTTACGATTATTTTATGATTAAATCAACAATAAATTATGATTAAAGACAAATTTGCGGGATACAAAAACGCCGAGGAAGTTTCCTCGGCGTTTTGGTGCTTTAACGTAAACGGTATTTTTTTTATTGTGGTGTGTAAGAGATAGTTAAATTGGCAGAGTGCGTACCGGCGGTAACCCTTCGTACATCATTAAAATTACAAGCGTCGGGGAGTAATTTAAACACATTTGAACTTCCGGTGTATTTTATTATAAATTGGCAATAGTTATAGCCGGTAGCGTCGCCCACAACGCCCACTTCACCACTGTTTGGTATTTCCAGTCCGCCGCACTCATAACTCGATCCGTTGCAATCGGTGGGATTGGGGATATTGGCGGTAAATTCTCCCGGAGTGGCAGCTGTAGCATTGATAATATACGCATCGGTTTTATTTCTTACCGTTCCCGATTCATTATAGTCAACATAGGGCGAATCTGTTTCACTCGGATAAGCCGGATTGATGGTGATTGTACCAAAACTCGGCGATTGAGTCACTGTCAAACTCACATCGTGAGCGATTGTGGCGGTAACGGTCATTGTGGCCGAGTTGCCCGCGTAGGCGCAGTACGAGCCTAACGCCACCCCCGCAACGCCCAGCATTAAAATATATTTCTTCATCTTAAAAACTTCCTTCTTTTTTTGTTAACATTAAAAGAAACCACCTGTTGGACACAAAGCCAAGAGGTGGTCGGAAGTTCAGAACTGACTGTTGAACCAGTGCCGGGTATTGGGGTTTCCCTTATTTCCCGACCTTCCGGCCGTCATAGCAGGAAGAATTTTTACGTTTTTCTTTATAAACGTCAACAGAGAGGTTCTGACACCTCAAAACAGGATTTCCCTGTTTCAAGTTGACTATAGCATAAGTTTTATTATCAATCAAGCAAAAAGTTATAATTTACAACAATTACTTATAACATTTTGGCTTCAATATCCTTAAAATATTGAATAGTTTCCGCCTCAAGCCGCGAGGCGGCCTCTTCGTCGCAGACGATAATACAGTGAGGATGATTTTGCAAAGCACTCACCGGCCATTTATGGCTTATATACCCTTCAACGGCATGGTAAACTGCCGGTGCTTTTTTATGAGAACTCGCCATAATTATTACTTCTTTGGCATCCATAATCGTGGCAATACCGACGGTTAGGGCTTGGGATGGAACTCTTGATATATCATTATCAAAAAAGCGGGAATTAACTTTAATCGTGTCCGTGGTCAAAGTTTTTATTCTCGTGCGCGAGGAAAGCGAAGAAAAAGGCTCATTAAAAGCAATATGTCCGTCTTCGCCGAGACCGCCCAAAAACAAATCAATTCCGCCGCTTGCCTTTATCATCGTTTCATAATTTTCGCACTCTTTATTAAAATCATTGCTCATCCCGTCTAAAATATGAATGTTTTCTTTTTTTATATCAATGTGATTAAAAAAATTCTCATTCATAAAATAATGATAGCTTTGCGGATCTTGCGGGGTTAGTCCGACATATTCGTCCATATTAAAGGTTATGACATCCTTAAAAGAGATTTCGCCTTTTTTTACTTTTTTTATCAATTCGGCATAAACACCGAGCGGAGTCGAACCGGTGGGAAGCCCCAAAACAAGATGCTTTTGATTGTTGATTTTGGCGGCAATATATTCCGCGCTCCATCGGCACACAGACTGATAATCGGGTTTTATTATTACTCTCATTTTATTATTCCTTTTTCAAAAATTTCACCTTTGATAACGGTTTTCAGCAACTTGAAATTTTTATCGAAAACAACCAAGTCGGCATCATAACCGGGAGCGACAAACCCCAAATGATCCTGTTTCATAATCATTGCCGGATTATAAGAAGCAGTTTGTACTGCCTGTTCAATATCAAGTCCGAAATCCACCAGATTTTTTACTCCCTCAATCATGGTCAGACCGGAACCGGCTATAACATTATCGGATTTACGCATAAAGCATTTATCGAAATAAACTTCCTCGCCGTTGGCATATAAATGTCGGGCGCGCTGTTTGGTTGGTTTCAGCGAATCGGTTACCAAAACCACCTTATCGGTCGGTTTGCAATTAAACAAAAACTTGATTATTTCCGGATTGATGTGGACACCGTCGGCAATAATTTCGCAGGAAAGCTCGGGGTGAATAAACACCGCGCCGACAACCCCGGGATCGCGGTGGTGCATACGGCTCATGGCATTGAACAGATGGGTAACGTGCATAATGCGTGCCTGCATAGCCTCAACCATTTGTTGATAATTGGCGTTGGTATGTCCGGCCTGCAGGATTATGCCCTGATCAATGCACATCAAAGCCAATTCCCGCATACCTTTGAGTTCGGGAGCAACGGTCATATTGACAATATTGCCGCCGCCAAGCGAGATTATCTCTTTCATATATTCCAAATCAACCGCCGATATGGAAGCAAGCGATTGCACGCCCAATCTCTCGGGAGAGATAAATGGTCCCTCAAGGTGCATACCCAAAATTTTGGCACCACGTTCATGCCCCATCGCTTTTAATACGCTTATCATTGCCCGGAAAAGGTTACCCTTCGGCGCAGAATAAAGCGTCGGGATAAACGAGGTTACACCGTAACGCGGCAAAATCTCCGACATTTTAAGAATGGAGTCCTCGTTCATATCGTCGGTACCGAATCCGCCTATGCCGTGAATATGCGTATCAATGAAACCGGGGGCGATATACGCTCCTTTTAAGTCAATAAATTCCACATAATCATTAAATTGCTTCTGCTTAAAGCGCGTTTCATTAAAAACATCAATAATTTTATGGTGTTTGATATGAACCGCGCAATTACGCATGGTTGAACATCCGGTGTAAAGCGTGGCGTTGTGAAAGCAGGTT
Organism: Alphaproteobacteria bacterium; assembly: GCA_017470585.1. Taxonomy (GTDB): domain Bacteria; phylum Pseudomonadota; class Alphaproteobacteria; order RF32; family CAG-239; genus JAFUYI01. Next base: position 27,821 of record JAFUYI010000021.1, read on the forward strand.
TCTATACTCATGGCAAGCTCCGTTGTTATGCCTAAAGTATATAGCAATTCAATAATAAATCAAAGCATATTTTAAGGAAATATAAAAAATATTGAACCTTAATTCAGCGATTGACCGGAAATAAAGCGGTAAAGCGTAGTGCGATCGCATTTTAAGGCTTTGGCAATGCTTACCATTGAAGCTCCGTTATCAAGCATTTTTTTAATGGTATCTTTTTTGGAATACAGTTTTGATTGCCCTTTTTTGCCGGCGGGTCGTCCCAGTTTATGCCCTTCGGCTTTGAGGCGCGCAAGAGATTCCTTGGTGCGTGAGGAAATAAGCGTTCGTTCTATCTCCGCCGAAAGCGAAAAAGCAAACGCCAAAACCTTGGATTGAATGTCGGAGCCTAAACGGTAATTGTCTTTTATCGTCCATACCTGACATCCTCTGTTCATACAATCCGCCAAAATTCCCATAACCTGCAAAAGATTACGTCCCAAACGCGACAATTCGGTAGCAACCAAGACATCGCCTTTTTGCAGTTTGGCAAGAAGCGAACCTAATTTTCTTTTTTCTAAACTTTTGGTGGAACTTATTGTTTCCGATATCCACCGCTCAATCGCAAAATTGTTGCGGGCGGCAAATTCCTCAATTTCAAAACGCTGATTTTCGGCGGTTTGCTTGTCGGTGCTTATTCTCATATATCCGTATATCATTTTGATTATCCTTGTTTTAATTGGTTTAACGCCTTTAAGATAATCATTTTGTGAAAATATCACCTGCCATCGGGCGATTTTCTTAAAAAAAAGTTAAAAAAAAGGATTATACGCCCATTGAAGCAAAGCTTGACGCTGCCTTTTGCGGCAATCAATATCGTAGGGCAGGCATCCTTGTTTTATTTGGGCGTAATGGCGTTTGAAAGCACGCCAACGCTTTATTTGCAATTCATCAATTTTTGGCAGCCGCCGCCCCAGATAATACCGGCAATACCACTGAAACCACCCCCGCGGATCGGGCGGAATAATCCAGCCTCTTTTTTGCCACTCCGAGAGGCTCATTCGTGATTTTATTTTAAAAAAATTGACGTTAATATCGGGTTTATGGAGCGACAACTTGGCATTTGCAAACCAAGAAGCGGGAAATTCTTTTCGGCAATCGTTTAAATAATGCCCCTCAAAAACCCCTAATTCCAACATTTGCGCCGGTGAAAGCTCGGGCGCAAAATCAGGGGCGAAATCTTGCCCCTCCGCGACACTGCAAAAGTATTCATAGCCTTGTTGCATTTTATCGTTAACAATCATTTTTTCCTCCGTATTTAAAATAATCGGGATTTTTTTTGTTTAAATATTGACAAAAAAATTTGGCAATGCTATTATGAAAATGATAATTAATTATTTTGGCTTATTACTGTAACTTGTGATGGATTCGCAAAACGCACTGGTAAGCTTAACCTTTAAAAAACGTTTTTTATATGATTAAGTTAGTAAAAAAATTCTGGTTGGCAGATGCAGAGGCTCAGGCCGCAATTTTGATGTGTATCGGTACGATTCTTCTGGCTCTCGAGGGTATTCTTACTCTGGCCGTTGATGTTCCCGACACTATCGAAGTTCAGATTGCCACAGGTGTGCTCCTTGCCATTTTCGGTACAGGTTGTTTGGAACTTGTCTGGGCTACCCGCAAGGAAGACGACATTGTTCCGCGCCTGATGATCACCGGCTCTGCAGGAATGTTCGGTCTGATGTGCTTTGAAGTCATTGTAAGATGGCTGGTGGAGCGCATCTTTGACGTTCTCGCTCCGCAGGTGACTGCATGGTATGCTCTGCCTTGTGTGTTCCTCTTCTTCCTCGGTCTGCTTATTCTTGCAGGTCGTGAAGTTAGAGAACGTTGGCGCAACGCTTAAAAAGAATTCTGTGTCGTGTGCGATTCATCATCGCAATAAAATTCTCCTCATTCCGCGGGCAACCGTGGTTTGAGGAGTTTTTTATTGCCTTATCCTTTTATGTTCCCCCGCAAGTGCATTGCCCCGTGCATCATCGAATCTTTTGCCCCTTTCTCGATTACCCCTATTTTTTACTTCCTCCCCCTATTGCCTTTTTTTTACCTCCTCCCCTATTGCCCTTTTTTACCTCCTCCCCTATTGCCTTTTTTTTACCTCCTCCCCTATTGCCCCTTTTTTACTTCTTTCTTTCCCGTCCCCCTTATTTTTTGCCTTCCTACTCGTCCCCCTCGAACGAAGCAACACCCGCTTGTCTTGCTGAACTTGTTTCAGCATCTTTTTTTGAGTTCTTC
>JAFUYI010000002.1 GCA_017470585.1 Alphaproteobacteria bacterium
TTTCGCTCACTTCAATTTTTACCCTATCATAAAAAATCTTTTATGTAAAGCAAAATTTTGCACTTTTTGCTTTTCCTTTTTTATGTCAATGTTCCGGCATCTTTTTAAAAGATCCTGAAACGAGTTCAGGATGACAAAAATGGTGTTTGGTCTTACTCTCCCAATGTCATGCTGAACTTGTTGCAGCATCTATTTTTTTGAGGTCTTTCCCCTCCTCGTCACTCCCCTCTTCGGCGTTCCTCCCCTCTCATGTCACGCGCTCATTTATTCGGCGTTCCCCCTCTCATGTCACGCCGCACTTGATGCGGCGTCCAGGTTAAAAAATAAGCCGATTTTAGACCTGGATGCCGTGTCAAGCACGACATGACATCAGTGAGGGGGATGGATTGCCGGATCAAGTCCGGCAATTTGACACCAGTGAGGGGAATGGATAATCGGGGCAAGCACGGCATCAAGCAACCTTTAACAAATTTCACAAATTAAACGGTTTTACCACGCGCTCTAAAACGCCTTGGGTTTTGGCTATTGCCACGCCGTAATTGGTTATGGCAACGCGGCGGCGGACACATTCGTTTATACGTCGTTTCATCTCGATTCGGTTGAGCATACAGGCTCCGCAATGAATAACCAAATCATATTCTTCCAAATTATCAGGAAAATCATTTCCTTGACAAAAAGAAAACACCAAATTTTTACCGCAGTATTTTTGCAACCATTGCGGGATTTTGACTTTGCCGATGTCATCTCCGGCTACATGGTGCGAACACGCCTCGGCTATCAATATTTTTGCCCCGTCTTTAAGATTATCAATTTTTCTTGCACCCTCAACCATTGTTTTTAAATCGCCTTTGGCACGGGCAAACAAAATAGAAAATGCAGTCAAAGGAATTTCCGGCGGAACAATCGCCGCAACTTTTTTTACCACTTGGGAATCGGTTATTACCAACGCCGGTTTTTCTTTCTGGTTTGAAAGTACTTGCTGAAGCTCGCTTTCTTTTAAGGCAATAGCCGCGGCATTGCTATCCAAAATTTCTCTTAAAATCTGTACTTGCGGCAATATCAAACGCCCCTTGGGTGCCGATAAATCAATCGGTGTTACCATTACAACCGTATCTTTAGGATTGATTAAATCTCCGGCAAGTTTTTGTTCATCTTTGAACTCTTGCGGAGCAATCTCTACTATCAGTTGTTTTAAATCTTCAATATTATCATTTTTTAAGGCAGAAACGCTGACAAATTTTATATTATTTTGCGCGCAAAAAGCCAAATCATCTTCTTTCGGGGTACAAACATCGGCTTGGTTAAAAGCAATTATAAAAGGAATTTGCAAGCTTTGCAATAATGCAACCGTTTCTTTATCAGTGGAATTTAAGCCTTTGGTCTGACAAACCAAAACCGCTAAATCGGCACGCAATAAAATCTTTTTTGTGGCATTAACGCGCAGTTTGCCGATTTGTCCCTCATCATCAAGCCCCGCGGTATCATAAAAAGTTACCGCGCCCAAAGGCAAAAGCTCATAGGGTTTTGAAACGGCATCGGTTGTGGTTCCGGCAGTATCTGAAACAATTGCCGTATTTTCTTTGACTATGGCATTGAGAAGCGATGATTTTCCGGCATTGCGGCAGCCGATAATCGCAATATTACAGCGCAAAGCTCTGGGTGTTGATGAAGCTTGATTCATAAAATTACCCCTTTATTTTAAGAAGATTTTTCATTGATAAGTTTTAAGACTACATCGCAGGCGTTATCACTGGGGGTTTGGCTGGAAAATCCCAGAATACTTTTGACTTCCTCAAAACCTTTTTTCTGCTTGTCAACGGCTTTTTCATCATGCAGATAATTTTTGATATGAGCGGCAATGTTTTGGGGATTGCAGTTTTCAAGCAGCAATTCCGGTACCAATTCACGGTTAAGCAAAATATTAGAGAGATTGACAAACTTAATTTTGAGCAATCTCTTGGCCAAAAATGCGGTTAACGGCGAAAGCCTGTAAGCAATAATATGCGGAGTGCCGGTAATCGCTAATTCCAAAGCAACCGTTCCCGAAGCGGCAATAGCGGCTTTTGCCGTGCACATGGCATTGTGGCGGTCGTCGCTTTCCTCGACGATTAAAAATTCAACCCCGCAATCTGAAACGATTTTTCTTATTTCTTTTACAACCGTTTTTACTGCCGGAATAACAAAAAACAAATCTTTTTCTTCGGCTTTGAGAAGTTTGCAGCTTGCAATAAAAATCGGCAGCAACCTTGCGACTTCATTATGCCGTGAACCTGGCAGAACACAGATTATGTTTTTATTGTCATCTATTTTATATTTATGGCGGAAAGATAACCCGTCCCCTTTGGCCGCCGGACTTTCAATCACCGGATGCCCGACAAAAGTTGAGGGCAGACCGTAAGGAATGAAATATTGCGGCTCTTGAGGGAGAAGGGTCAAAAGGTGATCAACGTATTTATACATTGTGCGGGCGCGTTTTTTCTTCCATGCCCAAACCTGAGGCGCAACATAATGCACTTGCAAAATATTTAATTTCTGTTTTCTTAAAACTTGCTGTACTCTTGAGGCAAAGCTCCACGAATCAATGGTTATAACCACATCGGGATCAACCTTTTTTATATCCGCAACAGTCTCTCTGATACGCCTTAAAACCTTGGGAATACTCGGAATAACCTCAATTAAGCCCATAATCGCCAAATCGGAAATATCAAAAAGAGATTTTAACCCCTCTTTTTCCATATTCTCGCCGCCAAGACCGAAAAATTCAACCTCATCGCCCAGTTTCTTTTTCATGGCTCTCATAAACCGCGCCCCAAGGGCATCGCCCGATGGTTCTCCGGCAATAAGATATATTTTATATGTCTTGTTCAAGGTAATCTCCCGGATTTATACCGATGATAAACATTCCCAGTTTATCGGCGGTTTTGATAACCTCTTGTTCATTTACAATCAAAGTATTGCCGGCATGAACGGCCAAACCGTTCAATCCGCTTGTTTTGGCACTTTCAAGGGTTTTAGCACCGATTGTCGGCAAGTCAATGCGCATATCCTGCTGTGGCTTGCGAAGTTTCACCAAAACTCCGCCGCTGCCCTTTCTCTTATAGTTCTTGCAACGTTTTATCAGTTCATCGGTTCCCTCAATTCCCTCTACCCCTAAAACGATTCCTTCCTGAACCACCACTGACTGACCGACATCAAGACGTCCCAGTTCATAGGCAACTTTGATACCGCGTTTAATATCAATCATATCGGAAGAAGAGGGTTTTTTCTTACCTAAAACACCTTCTTTGACCAGCAAGCCGTCCATTACTTCATGGATACCCACAACCCGCATATTTTCGCCTTCAATCTCTTTGATTACAGCGCGCAGCAAACCATCGTCGCCCAAGGCTTTAGCTCCGATTTTGGTGAAAAATGCGGCGGTTTTCAAATCGGGTATTAAATCCTTAAACGAGGGGCGGCAGATGGTGCCTATCATAACAACCTCTTCCACCTTTTCTTCCCTCATTTTCTTAAATCCGGTTCCGGCTTGTCCCAACCGCAAAAATAAATGCGGTATTTCATCATTTACCAAATCTTTATCGGCATTGCCCTCAATCGCCAAGACAAAAAAATCCCGCTTAATTTTTTGGCAATACTCAATCAGTTGTTTGGGTAAATCACCGCCGCCGGCAATAATTCCCAATTTGCGCCGTGAATTTTCCATAAATTTTATTCCGCAGTCAATATGTTGCGCCGTCCGATTACGGCATCTTCAACAAAAGTGATTATTTCCATAACCAAATCATTGTTTTTATATTTTTCTTTTGCCTTTGCCAAACGGGTTTCAAAGTTATCTTCCTTGCCCTTGAATAAATACATATAAGCTCTTGTTATGCTCTTGATGGTCGCCTCATCCATACCGCTTCTTTTCATACCTACCAAATTAAGACCGCGGAGTTTTCCGCGATCGCCGGTAACAATACCGAAAGGAATAACATCACGGGCAATGCCTGACATACCGCCTATCATTGCCTTACGTCCGATACGGCAGAATTGATGAACGGCGCAGTTTCCGCCTAAAATCGCTCCGTCGCCGATGCGGGTATGTCCGCCGATAACCGCGTTGTTAGTCATAATTACATTGTTTCCTACCACGCAATCATGCGCAACATGGCAATTAACCATAAACATTCCGTCATCGCCGACAATAGTGACGAGTTTTTGGGTTTCTTCACCGCGGATGGGATTTTGTCCTTTGGGAGTTCCGCATTGCATGGTAACATTTTCCCTTATGACATTGCGTTTACCGATAATAAGCCGCGCTCCCTCTTGAAATTCGTTGCCGTGATCCTGCGGACCGCCGCCTAAAACAGCTCCCGGAAACACAACCGTCCCCTCACCGATGGTTGTATCGCCCATAACCGTAACATTTGAGAGCAACCGAACTCCTTCACCGATTTTGGCTTTTGAACTGATAACGCAGAAAGGTCCGATTTCCGCGGTTGAAGCAATCTGCGCTCCGTCTTCAATAACAGCTGTGGGATGAATTTTAGCCATATTTTAATCCTTCCTTGAAAATTGAAATCATTTTAGTTTAATTTAGACTCTTGCTTATCTAAAGTAAAAACAAAAAAAATTGCGAATTGTTTCCTGTGGATATTTAATTACGGGTTGATTGAGCTTAAAGAGTATCTTAAATTATCTTGGATAAGGAGAAAAAAATGGATATTTATAACGAAAATTTTTCAAGTATTGATGAAAACGGCGTTAAAAAAGATTGCAAATTAGCCGATTTCATAAAAGGCAAAACCGTGCTTTATTTTTATCCCAAAGATAATACTTCGGGGTGTACGGCCGAGGCTTGCGATTTCAGAGATAACTTTAACCGCATAGCTAAACTTGCAACTATTGTTGGTATAAGTCCGGACAGTATTGAAAGTCATAGCAATTTCCGAGAAAAACACGGACTTAATTTTATTTTGATTTCCGATCCCTTGCATAAATTGGCGCAACATTTCGGAGTATGGAAGGAAAAATCCATGTACGGGCGCAAATATATGGGTATTGAACGTTCAACGTTTATTTTGGATGAAAACGGCAATATTATCAACGAGTGGCGCAAAGTTAAAGTCAAAGGTCATGTTGACGAGGTATTGTCAAAATTATAAAAAAACTTGACTTTTTTTGTAATTGAAGTAAAAAAACACTAAATTTTAGTAAGCCGGAAAAATTCGGTTCGGAATATAAACTAAACAGGAAGGATTTTTAACAATGAGCAAACAGTATTTTTTATGCGGAATTTTAGGTGCTTTGGCTTTGGGGTTCGGTGCAGGATGTTTTTACCAAAGCACACAAAATAAAATTGCGGTTGTTGATGTCAACAAAATTGTTGCCGCTTCCGAACAGGTTAAGGAAATGAAAGCAAACCAAGATGCAAAAGCTAAAGAACTTGCCGCTTGGTTGCAGGAAGCCGATAACACCGTTAAGAATGAAAAAGACAAAGCCAAACAAGACGAACTCTTGCAGAATTATAAAGAAGAATTTGCTGCCAAGAGTGAGGAAATCAGAACTCAATATGCCAAAGAATTGCAATCAATAAACGATAATATTACCGCAACCATAACCGAAGAAGCCAAGAAGAAAGGTTACGGCTTGGTTATTGCCAAAGAATTTACTATTTACGGCGGTAAAAATATAACCGATGAAATTGTCAATATTATCAAATAATTGCTTTTTTATACCAGATTTAAGCCCCTTTGATTTTTTTCAAAGGGGCTTAAAATTCCTAAAGATAATAGTTTATTGTTATTTCAGAACTGTAATCTCCGCTTGTTGGAACTTTTATTTTATTTTTTTTGCATTTTGTGATTTTTGTAAAGTGTATTTAGATTTCCAAACTGTCCTTATTCAATAAAAATTCTTTTAAACTTATGATTGTTATTCCGTTCTCATTCTGATATGGTCTTAAAATATTATTATTTGTAATAATAATTTTTTTAAACCCGTCACGAATATTAAGCAAAGATTTTTCTTCCTGCATCATTTTTTGCGGTGTCGGTAAATATAAGGCTGATTGTATGTAGTAACGTTTATTACCTATAACGGCTACAAAGTCAACTTCTGCCGAAGTATTGCTTCCGATTTTAACTTCGCCAACATCAACATTATATCCTCTGATTTTCAGTTCATTGTATATAATGTTCTCCATAATATGACTTTCTTCTGTTTGCCGAAAATCAATGACGGTATTTCTCAAGCCTGTATCTGTAAAATAGCACTTAAACGGAGTATTGATATATTTTTTGCCTTTTATATCATAGCGCAATACTTTATTGATAAAAAAAGCATCTTGAAGATAATCCAGATATTGTTTTATCGTCGGCGCGCTCAAATCAATATGTTTAATGCTTTTAAATGAATCTGATAGTTTTTTAGGGTTTACCAAAGAGCCGATAGATGAGGATAATATCATTAACAGCTCTTCAAATTCTTCCGTGTTCTTGATACTGTTCCTGTCTATAATATCCTTTAGGTATGTTTCTTTGAACAGATTTTTTAAATATTTAACCTTATTCTCTTCTTTCTGATAGGTCAAAACCAGAGGAATCCCTCCGTAAATAGTATATGTCTCCCACGCTCTATTCCAATCATCGTGATATAACGGATAAATTTCAGAAAAACTCAACGGATGAACTCTTATTTCGTCACCGCGACCGCGAAATTCCGTAACAACATCCGATGATAAAAATTTCGAATTGCTTCCCGTAATGTAAACGTCTAAATTTCTGATATGCAGAAAACCGTTTAAGACACTGACAAAATCTTCCATCATTTGAACTTCATCTAATAGAAGATAGTGCATTTTGTTGTCCTTAATACAAGATTTAACATATTCATTGCAGACATCAGGGTTACGATATTTCGCATCATCTCTGGTGTCCAAGTCAATGTGTATAATGTGATCTTTTGCACATCCGTTATCTGTTAGATGCTGTGTAAATAATTCGGAGAGCAAATAAGATTTTCCGCACCTTCTGATACCGCTTATAATCTTTATCATTCCGTTATGTTTTCGGTCAATCAACTGATTTAAATAAAAATCTCTCTTGATTTGCATAATATCTCCTATTTTATTTTTTTCACAAAATATAAATTTTATAAAATAGATTATAGTCGATTATAACACATAAATCAACTTCTATTTTATTTTTTTTGCGTTTTGTGATTTTTGTAAAATATGCCGAAATTAAGCCCCTTTGATGTTTTCAAAGGGGCTTAAAATTCCTAAAGATTATAGTTTATGGTTATTACAGAACTGTAATCTCCGCTTGTTGGAACGGTATCGTAATCTAACATATCATACACAAACTCGAAAGTATTATCAGAAATGTGACCAAACCAAGCATTATTTAAAGTAATGCCTCCGAATTTAAAAACTGAAGGGGTTACAGTAAAACAGGGGCTATCGGAAACTTTGCATGAATCAGCAACATTGGCAGTAAATCTTCCCCATTGTGTACCGGTTATGGAAGTTATACCATAAGCGCATTTATAACTGGTGCTTTCGGAAATACAAGCTCCACCTTCGGTATTAGACGGGTCAATAGTTATTGTACCGACATTATAATCTCTGGTTACTGTTAAACTAACATCGTGGGCGATTGTGGCTGTTACGGTCATTGTCGACGAATTGCCCGCGTAAGCGCAGTATGAACCTATGGACACCGCGGCAACACCAAGTAATAAAATATATTTTTTCATCTTAAAAACTTCCTTTTTTTAACGTTAAAAAAACCACCTGTTGGGCTTTAGCCCGCGAGGTGGCTGGAAGTTAACGACTGTACTATAGAACAGTGTTGGGTATTCTTTATATTCCCCAACCTTCCAACCATAAAGGCTGAAAGTATTTTTTACGTTTTTCTTAAACGCTATAGTAGAGGTCGTTACACCTCAAAGTGACTTTTCATTCACTTCAAGTCTAAACTAGCATAAAAAAATCTGATTGTCAAAGAAAAATTTTGAAAAATTTATTTCTTATGTCCGCCGAAACCGGTGCCGATTTTGCGACCGATTGCCTCAATTTTCATTCCGATGCAGCTTCGGCAATGAATTGGCGTATCATTAACGCAAATCTTTCCCGGATAAAGTTCATAAAACCTTCTGTATTCACCCTCGGTAACATTGGGCATTACCACATTGGCTCCCGCTTGCAATGCCATAATTCTCCCCTTGGGGTGCAGGCTTTCCATAGCGGTTGTGGCAGGAATATTTATATCATTCATTAAAATTCTCATTACTGCCATAGTTCGCAATGCCAAATTAAGACTTCCTCCCTGCTCTGAAGCAAGCGGGGTTTGCGGATGAGGAATAAAAGGACCAATTCCTGCCATATCAACGCCGATATTTTTAAGAAAAAGCAAATCATCGGCAATAGATTCTATTGACTGCTCTGGAAGTCCGACCATAATTCCGGAACCGAGTTCGTAACCCAATTCTTTTATCATCATTAAACAATCAAATCTATGCTGCCAGCTCATAAGCGGATCAAGCTTATGGTACAAATCTTTATCGGTGGTTTCAATTCTCATTAAATATCTGTCGGCTCCGGCATTTCTCCAAGCCTTATATTCATTATACGTTCTCTCGCCGATACTCAAAGTTATTGCCACATCAAATTTTTTGATTGCCTCAATAATTCTGCACATTCTGTCGCAATCATAATATAAATCTTCTCCGGATTGCATAACTATGGTTTTAAAGCCGATACCGGCAGCCTTTTTAGCGGTTTCAATCAATTCTTCTTCGCTCATGTGATAGCGTGTAACTATTTTATTACCGCGGCGAATACCGCAATATAAACAATTATTGCGGCAAATATTGGAAAATTCTATCAATCCTCGCAAATGCACTTCATCACCGACAAATTGTTTGCGAATATCGTCGGCTTTTCGGAATAAATCTTTTTGATTTTCTTCATCTTTTAGGAGTTTTATACATTCTTGCCTGCTCAAATCCATAAAATTTTGCCTTTTTCATTATTTTTTTGTTTTTTAGTATAAAAAATGTTTGACTTTTTGTCCATAATGCGGCACAATAGTGTTGATAACTAAATTATTAACCAAATTTTTTTAAAATTATGCAAAACTACATTTTCTTAACCAATGAAAGTGCCAACAAGGGTTATAGCTCAAGTGTCAAGGCTCTCGCTGCAACAGTTGAAAATCCTACAATCATCGATGCTGCCGATCTGGGCAAGACCGAATTTCCCAAAGGAGCCGTCCTGGTTTCCGCCGGAAACATGGGATTCGAGATGGTAAAAAAGTACAGCTCCTCCCACGATGTTGTGCTTGCAACAGATCGCTATGCCTACGAAGACCTGGACGAGCTTGGTCTCGGTGTAACGCTCATCGCGCCCAAGTGCGAGATTGAAAAGTACGCCGCCGCAACCAAGAAAGAAGTTCGCTTCGTTGCCGCCGATCTGGTTGCCTCTCCCAAGGCCGAAGTGATGCGCGGGTATGCCGGGCATTTCATCAGCGACAATGAAAGCTCGGTAACCGACATCATTTTCAAGGTCAGACCGACCTATTTCTTTTTCTTCGGCGGGAGAGTTTCTGCCCCCACGGCAGACAATCCTGACAACTGGAAGGAGAATACGGTCGAGCAGTTTGCCTCTACGGCTGAGGGTATCATGGCTGATGCTGGCGGTGAAGACATTTTCTTTGTCTTCCACGGGCTGCGTTCACGCACCCGCGGCGACAAGAGCAACGATTTTGCTCCACAGAACGCAGCTTTCGATGTGATGCGCCGCCGTCGTCAGGCAGGGCAGAGTGTGTTCGTCCTGGTCACGACAGAGATTGGCTCAACCTTTATCGTGATGAACGATGAGGGAGAGAAGATGACATCGGTTAACAACGCCAACGCCGGAGGGTATTATTTCGCTCTTTGGCAGGCAATACAAACCGATGGCTTCATTTCGTTTACAGCCGAGCAGATGAACCTGACCAACGAGGCTCTCACTCTTGGTGCAGACTGGGGACTTCTCCGTCCGGTTGGTCAAAAGGACGGATGGAACCTTACAGTTCCCGCCAACGAGGCAACTCACGAGAATGTCTTTGACCTGCTCGAGAAAGGCGGCAAGCCTTTAACGCAGGTTGAAGCTTTCAAGAAGCTCTGAAAATGTAAAGAAAGAGGTGCTGCATATGCGGCACCTTTTTTTATTCGGGGTCATAAGAAATGGTCAATACTCCGGTTTTAACACCGGTGGTAAGGGTTGATATATCAGTTATAAAACAGTTTGGTGATACGGCAAAAGTATTGTTTATTAAATGTTGTATATAAAATTGACAGGAATTGCCTTTTCCGAATAATCCGTTAATCCAATGATTGTTATTTCCGATAGCACTCAAACCACCGCAGGATAGACTTCTTGAATTACAGGATTCGGGGTCTGGTATGTTGGCATTAAAGGTTCCGAAAGTTATATTGTCGGCTTTAACAACCGTATTTCCGCTTATTCCTTGTGCTGTTCCGTCACCGTGATATGTCCACCATGAATCAGCTGTTGCATTGGGATTGATATAAATTGTTCCCATATCTATATCAGAGGTAACATCTAAATTTGCATCCGCGCTCGCGGTTTTGGAATTGCCTAAAACCACTTCGTGGTCGATGGTGGTCGAAATTTCAAAATTTTCGGATACTGCGGTTGCATTATAAGCAGTGTATGAAATGCCTGCTAATAGAAGAATTAAAAAAGTTTTGTTTATCATCTGACTTCCCTTTATGGTTTTCTGTCTTAAAAAAACCACCTTTCGGGCATTTGCCCTAGAGGTGGCTGGAAGTTAGCTACTGCAGTATAAAACAGTGTCGGGTATTCTTTATATTTCCCAACCTTCCAACCATAAAGGCTGAAAGCACTTTTACGCAAGTGTATAACGTTATACCGGAGGTAGCTACACCTCAAAACAGGATTTCCCTGCTTCGATTTTTACCCTAGCATAAAAAATTCTTATTGTCAAAGAAAAATTTTATAGTTTTTTATTATTCTCCGCCCTCAATTGTCCTCCTAACCCCAATTGTCGTCCTAAACATCCCCTTTGTCGTCCTGAACTTGTTTCAGGACCTCAAAAAAAGATTCCGAAACAAGTTCAGCTCTCTTTCCTTTTTATGTCGGGCTTGACCCGGCAATCCAGGTCTATAATTTAGCAAATTGTTTTACCTGGACACCGCATCAAGTGCGGCGTGACATAAGAGGGGAGGAGGCTGAATAGATAAGCGGCGCGACATAGGAAGGGAAGGACACCGAAGAGATGCGAGGGGTGACGAGGGGGACAGTCAAAAGACACACTCGTTCCGCACTCGGAGTGGGGAACGGTGGCTGAAACGCTCAAAAGCCATTTGGTATTTTTGAATAAAATCGGCTATAGGTATTTAATACATACGGGGTGGATTATCCTTGCGGTTAGTCTTTAAAACAAATACCGTCTTTCCATTTGCCGCCGCATTGCTGGCAAGAATCATACCCCAAATTTCTTATATCAGCAGGGCATTTCAGGCATTCATAGTTCAATAAATAGCGTTTTCCTCGACAGGCTCCTTCACATTTCCACTCATTAAATTCCAAGTTTATCCGTTTATTAGAATCGCAACTCCAACAATGCCCCACCGTATCCATAAGCGGTGTATCTTTCGGGCATTTTAAAACACTTGGAGGATTTCCGCCGGCGGTATTGATGATTTCTCTGTTTTTACAAACGGCATTACATTGTTTTACTTTGTCAAAATTACATGGCGTATCAACTACTATCTCTTCTTGCGTATTGCAAGAGTAACATAAATTATTCCACGATTTCAGAGGCTTATCCGACGGACAAACAGTATTATCTGCACCGTTTGGTTCGCCTTTATATCTTTCCCATGCGTGTTTCAATGGTTTTTGTCCTTTTAGTAAACAATTTCCATCTTGATCAACGTAACGATTTGGGCAAACTTCGCAATTCTGAATATCTATGTCTGAAATATATTCCCATTCCGTCTCGCAAGAATAACAACTTCCTTCTTTGTCGCGTAACGGTGCGTTCTGCGGACATTCTTTTAAGGCACAATTTGCTGTGCTCGGGTGGCTTCCGCGATGTTCAAGGTTATAAGAGCGGTTAGGACAATATTCTTCGCAAATATACGGAGATCCGACTTCAAAACTCAACAAATCATCACAAGTATAGCAATGAGTTGAAGATTTAAACGCACACATTTTTTGCTGTGATTTTTGCAAATCTTTTGCATTGCGGCATTTTTCCTGATACCATACTCCTTGACAGGTCGCGCATTCGCTTCGTGATAAATACTCTTTATTTTCAGGACACTTATAGCTCCAATCTACATCTAAATACCGTTTATTGAGACAAAATTCGGCGTTAGTTTCTTGATTAAAGCTTAAATCAATCGGTGTTTCTTCATCGCAGCTCCAACACATAAAAAATCTGTCCATTAGCGGTCGGTCTTTCGGACATTTCAGGACACTGTAAGCGGAAGTTGAACCTGTATAATGAATCATGCGATTTGGGCATTGTTTGATATGGTCTTCTTTCGAATCATTCCACGAAAGACTTACGGCTTCTGTTGTATCGCAAGAATAGCATTTATCAAAAGATCCCGAAAAAAATCCTTCTTTACTGCATTCTTTATCATTTGTAGAGGTGTCTTTATAAATTGAAACCGCTGTATTTTCATCTAAATCGCAAGAAGCATATTTTCCTTTACGTTCGGAAATGCGGTTCGGACAGTGTTTTAAGCAGTTATCAGGCGTTCCGACTCTTAATGAATAAGGTGTTTTGCAATCAAAACATTCGCCCTTAACATTAAATATGCAATCTTTCGCTTGGGCGGCTTTTAGCATACATACCATAAAGAATATCAATAAAAACTTTTTCATAATTTTTCCGTTATCGTTTAAATATACTGTTTAGGCTATATTTTATAAAAATACTTGTCAATTATAATTTTTCAGTTATCGGATTGTACTTTGCAATTTTTTGCAGATAAATCAATAGAATGATTTTCCTTTTGTCTTTCAGTTGTTTTAGTGTAAATGGAGTTTTTTTATAAAAAAGGTGTATAAATAATAGGATCAAACCATTTTTCAAATTTTTGCAAACATAGCGCAAAATCTGGGCTTTAATGGTATAAAAAATATCCACCGCTTAAGGTAGGTATTTTTTATTGGTCGGGACTATAGGATTGTCCGCGACATTGCTAAAGCAATGCTTGTTCCACTGCGCTCATCGGCTAATCGCCGACCGGCACACCCCAGTGTGCCTCTCGCTCGTAGTCGAACCTACTTCTTCGTAGGTTCGAACCCATACCCCAAGACCAACAAAAAAAGACACCATAAAGGTGTCCTTTTTATTGGTCGGGACTATAGGATTCGAACCTACGACATCTTGCTCCCAAAGCAAGCGCTCTACCAGACTGAGCTAAGTCCCGAAAAAGTAATTAACGAATATCACAAAAAAATATTTTGACAATAACTTTTAAGCGGTTATTGACATAAAAATCAATTTGCTTCTTAAAGGCGGAGAGGATTTTTATCCCTCCGCCAGATTTGTTTTTATTTAGCCGCCGGCAGAATAACTGATGTTAAGTGTGCTAGGGTGCTCGCCAACGGTAACTTGAGATATATCAACTATTCCACAGCCGGAAGGAAACACATTAAAGCTGTTAGAACTTCCGCTGTATTTAATCTTAAAAATACAGAAACTGCTATCATTTCCGCCAAAGAAATCATCAATCCAATTTTCGTTATTTCCGTTAACACTCAATCCTCCACAGGAATCAGATGCTGTATTGCAAGCGGAAGGATTGGGGATATTAGCCGTAAAAGTGCCGACCGTGGCATTTGGGGCGGAGACAATCGCTCCTTGATCATCTAAACTTATCACCCCCGAATCGCTGTAAGTAAAATATGTATCCTCTCCGGTATAAGCAGGATTTATGGTAATTGTGCCAAAGTCTATATCTCGAGTTACAGTCAAGCTCACGTCGTGGGCAATCGTTGCTGTTACGGTCATTGTGGCAGTATTTCCGGCATAAGCGGCGTAACTGCCAAGGGCAACTGCGGCAATGCCGAGCATTAAAATATAATTTTTCATAAGTCTTACTTCCTTTTTTTATTAAAGTTATAAAAAAGAAACCACCCGTTGGAGCTGTATGCTCCGCGAGGTGGTTGGAAGTTGAGAACTGTTGTATAGTACAGTGTTGGGTATTTGGTCAAACCTTATTTCCCTACCTTCCAACCATAATATACGGCTAGAAGCAATTTTATGTCTTGATGGGACACTATACAAGAGGTTCTCACACCTCAAAGCAGAATTTCCCCTGCTTCAGTTTTCAAGCTAGCACAAAAATTTCTTATTGTCAAAGCATTTTTTTAACCAAAAATGCGTGCCTTAAAAATTGCAATTAACAAAAAATGTTGCAAAAATGAATTTGCAACATTTTTTGCAACATTTTTTAAAATTTGCAACATTTTTATTTGTTGTTTTGCTTGTTTAATATCCAATTTTTGCCTACAATCTTTAAGGCTCCTTCTTTTTGAAGGGAAGATAGCAACCTGTATGCTTGATTTGAAGTTAAATCAAGCATTTTTGCTATTTCATTTCTTGATATGTTATTATTTGCAGAAAGCAGCTCGATAATTTTATTCTTAATATCATTTTGATTTGCTTTCGTGATTCTTACAGATGTTGTTTTCAATGTTCCTTTCAAAAAGTAAATCGGATTATGTTCATCAAGCAATTCAATCCAATCTTTTTGTAACAAACCTGATATTATTTCTTTTGCAAACGTTTCTGTGGTTTGTATTAACGCTGCAATTTTTTTCAAATTCATACTTCTCTGATAGAACAAAGCGTTAAGTATCAACATTTCATATAAAGAAGGGGTTCCCAAACTCATAATATATTTACAAAACTCAATATTTGCGGTTCCTCCGGCAAGTCTGACAATGACACTGTTTTGATTTGAATAAGAATAATCCGGAGCAGGTCTTCCGTATTTTGCTTGAGAGTAGTAAATTATATCAATTCCTCTTCCCGATGTTTCAACAAATTTGAGTTTCATCATTGCTTCTGACAGCCTGCGATTTCTCGGAGTCGGCGGCATTGAAAGTAAATTATCTATGGTTATACCTTCAAGAAAACCTCCTGCTGATGTAACTCTTAATTCTGTTGAAAAAACCTGTATTTGTATCCCGGAATGCATTGTATAATCGCGATGAACAAAGGCGTTAGCAAAAGTTTCTCGCAACGCTACTTCAGCATATTCCGGAATGGTAATACTTCTTCCGTTTATGAATATTTCGTTGGAATTTCTCAATAATTCCGGCTTTTTTAATAGTTCCGGAAACAATCTGGAAATAGGAGTATAATATTTTTCATTACGCAATATTTCTCCGGTTTTTCCGAAAACCTGATATTGAACAAAATGGTTAGGAATATGGTTCTGAATGGAATCTTCTTTACCGAACAGCAATAAACAAGCAATATTCGGTCTATTGTCTTGTGTGAGCAACCCAAGTGATTTCAAAATATTTACCGAATCTTTGCTGTATATTTCCATATCCGCCGGCGATTGGTTGTTTTTCAATATTTCCGAAGCCGTCAAAGATACCAATTCTAAATCCACATCATCAATGGATACTCCGTTTAAAACGGTTGCCGATAAATCATTCATCCCTAATCTGGTGGTATTTCTTATAATTTCATCAATAGACATTGGTAAATTTTGCGGTTTACCGTGACTGTCTAACTGTCTTTTTAAATACAAACCGCTTGAAGTGGAAATAACATCTAAACTCTTTTGAACAGAAATCATCACTACAGTTTTTTTATTGTAACTTATAAAAAGAACTTTAGTTGTTAAAGCCGGACGGGTTCTCTCACGTATCATACCTTCTAAAGCCTGGGGATTACCGGATGCGGCTCTTTTGCTTCCTAAAACCCGTGCGTCATCAGATACTCCGACCAAAATTACGCCGCCTTCTGCATTTGCCATACTGACACAAGCTTTTATAATAAGTTCATCGCCGAAACTGCTTTTACTATCATCTTTGTATTCCACGCAAAGCGTTTCACCTGACAAATATTGTGTTAAATCAAGTTGTTCCATTTTTTGCTCACAGATTGTTTTTTTATGCAAATAATATAATGTTGCAAAAATGAATTTGCAACATTTTTTGCAACATTTTTTAAAATTTGCAACATTTTTAATATGTTTTTGCTTTTATAAAAAGTTTTTTGCAATTTATTTTTATAATTTTAATTTTATATTTAATAATTGCGGATTACCATAGTCCCCGCGACAAAGGAGGATAAAATGCACTCGATTCACTCATTGATTGTTGATTTAACGCTAATTACCATTTATGCCGGAATTACGACACTTATTTTCAAAAAGCTCAAGCAACCCACGGTTTTGGGTTATGTTTTGGCCGGTATTCTGGCCGGACCTTATTTCAGTTTCGTTCCCACGGTAACCGATAAAGTAAACCTAAACGTATGGGCTGACATCGGTGTTATCTTCCTTCTTTTCGGGTTGGGTTTGGAATTTAGTTTCAAAAAAATGATGAATGTCGGAAAATCCGCACTCATTACCGCCAACACGGTTATTTTATTTATGTTGTTTTTAGGCTATAATACCGGATTGCTTTTAGGGTGGTCGGTAATGGACAGCTTTTTCTTGGGCAGTATGATTTCCATGTCATCAACAACCATTATTATCAAGGCGTTTAAAGACTTGAACATAAAAAAACAAAAGTTTACCGATTTGGTTTTCGGAGTGTTGGTTGTTGAAGACATTATGGGAATTTTGATGCTGGTTTTACTTCCGACAATAGCCTTGGGCAATACCATTGACAGCAAAGAATTGGTTTTAAGCACTGCCAAACTGGCTTTTTTCTTGGTCTTGTGCTTTATCATCGGTATTTATTTTGTGCCGAGTTTTTTGAAAAAAATCAACTCGTTTCTTAATGATGAAATGCTTTTGATAATATCAATAAGCCTTTGTTTCGGAATGGTTTTATTGGCGACATCATCAGGTTTTTCTTCGGCCTTGGGGGCTTTTTTAATGGGTTCCATTTTAGCTGAAACCGAGGTTATTGAAAGGATTGAAAAAAACATCAAACCGTTAAAAGATTTTTTCGGAGCGGTCTTTTTCGTTTCGGTCGGAATGATGGTTGATCCTTCAATGTTTATTCAATATGCCACACCTATTTTAATTATAACCTTGATTGTAATTTTGGGGCAGGTGACATTTTCATGCTTGGGTTTTCTCTTTTCCGGAGAAACCTTAAAAACAGCAATGCAAGGTGGTTTTTCTTTGGCGCAGGTAGGCGAATTTGCTTTTATTATTGCCAGCCTCGGTATGAGTATTAAAGTTTTGAACCCGCAAGTTTATCCGATTATTGTTGCGGTTTCGGTAATCACCACATTTTTAACCCCGATGATGATAAAATCGGCGGAACCGGCATATAATTTTGCCCGCAGAATATTGCCGGAAGCTCTGTTAAAAAGAATTGAAAATACCTCCATTGCCAGAGAAACCAAAATTGAGGAAAAACATTGGAAATTGTTGTTTAAGAACTATTTTATCCGCTTGTTTTTATTTGCGGTAATTTTGATTACGATTATCGGTGTTTCCAACTATTTCATCAAACCGTTTATTCACGGCCTAATGCCGAATTTAGCGGCAAGAATAACCGTAACTTTAATTACGCTTCTTTTGATGTCGCCGTTTTTGAAAGCTTTAATCGGGTGGGAAACGGTTATTCCGATGGTTATTCGCAATAAATTTGTAGGACTCATAAGTAAAATTTCCCGTTCAAAAGAAAAAACAGAAGGGAAGAAAGAATCCCTTATTGAGAAATTGGGAATCTGTAAGCTTTATGACAAAGAACAGGCAGAAAAAAATTTCTTTGTTTCCAATCATGATGCCGCGGCTATTTATTATAAATTATGGACGGCCAAAAAGATTAACCGCCTGCCGTTAATGCTGATGACAAGCTTTCGCTTGGTTGCCGTGTTGTTTATAATTTCAACGGTAGTTCACCAGTTTTTAACCGAGAACACAAAAGTTACATGGGCTTTGGTGATAATATCAATTATTCTTTTGACACAATCCCGGTGGTTGTTTGAGCAGTATATGAAAATTGAAAAACAGTTTTTAAACAACCTTAACGGCGAAAACAACACTTCCGGAAAACCGGAATCGGAAGAAATAAAAAATAAAGCCTGATGAAAAGCGGTTGAAATTAAAAGGCGGAGAGGATTTTTATCTCTCCGCCTGAAAAGTTTTAGATTACTTTTTTTCAGCTCGGTGTATAGCTGATGGTCAAAGTTCCGTTATGCCTGCCGGGGGTAACTTGAGATATATCTTCTATGTAGCATTGATCCGGAAAGACCGTAAAATTGTTTCCACTTCCGCTATATTTTATTTGGAAACCACATAAATTATCAATAGGATGAGAACCATTGCCGAATAAATAATAGATCTCATTACCGGAATTTCCTGTTACACTCAATCCTCCGCAGGAATCACTGTGAGTATTGCAATCTTGCGGATTGGAAATATTGGCAGTAAAAATACCTACTGTGGCATTATCTGCCGAAACAATCGCTCTTTTATTATGGTAACTGAATACCCCGGATTCATTATATTGCCACTCTGTATCCCATTCGTCATAAGCCGGGTTGATGGTGATTGTGCCAAGGTTTATATCTTGAGTTACACTCAAGCTCACATCGTGGGCGATTGTTGCTGTTACGGTCATTGTGGCGGAATTGCCGGCGTAGGCGCAATAAGAACCTATGGACACTGCGGCAACGCCGAGCATTAAAATATATTTATTCATCATAAAAACTTCCTTCTTTAGTTTCTTTATAACTTTAATAAAAGAAACCACCTTTTGGGTTATTCACCCTAGAGGTGGTCGGAAGCTAGAAACTGACACTTGAATCAGTGCAAAGTATTTGATGTATCTCTTATTCCTTTGCCTTCCGACCATTATAGTAGGAAGAATTTTTACGTTTTTCTTAAAAACGTCAAGTGAGAGGCTTCTAGACCTCAAAGCGGCTTTTCGCTCACTTCAATTCCTACCCTAGCATATAAAATCTTTTATGTAAAGCAGTAAAAAAAATTTTTTAATACTTTGTGGAATTTTATTTATTGAACGTGTAAATTCTATTTTACAAAAATTATGCGATGGTTTTTATATAAAAAAAGGAAATATATACTTGAAAAATTGATAAAACTGTCGTAGTCTGCCTATATAGAAGAACAAGGAAAACAAATATGAATAGCGAAGAATTTAGTATTGATGCGTTAAAAAATGCCTTGGCAACCTTAAAAAGTTGTTGGGAAGTTTATAAACAGAAGAAAGATGACACCTCAATTGCTGATATTGTGGCTGATTCTTGCGTTAAACGTTTTGAATATACTATGGAAACTTCGCTTAAATTAATGCGCAAATACCTCAAATTAGCTTATGCCAAAGATGATAAAGAGTTGACAGTCAATAACATCTTTCGTCTTATGGGCGGTTATGATATGATTGAAGATTGGGAAAATTGGAAACTTTATTACGCTAAACGTAATGATACTTCGCATGAATATAATATTGAAAAAGCAAGGGAATTATTGAAAATTATCCCTCAATTCATCGCTGATACCGAGTTTTTGGTAAATAGTTTTGATGAAGCCTCTGCCGGAGCTTAAAAATGATAAAAGGTGTTTCGGAAGCCGAAGAAAGTATCGTTAAGTCAATCTTGGAGCCGTATTCGGCAACATATACTTTCTATTTTTACGGTTCTCGGGTGAAAGGGAAATATTCCAAAGTTTCAGATTTGGATATATTGATTAAAGGTGATGGTGAAATGCCTTTAGGTGATGTGGAATACTTAAAACAGCAATTTGATGCGAGTTCATTGCCGTATATTGTCAATTTCTGCGACTACCATAAAATTGATACACTTTTTTATAAACGAATTGAAAAAGACTTGGTCGAGGTGTTTTAGTTATGCCCATAAACTCTGTCTTTTTTACGGCACTGCACACCGAGATTTTTCGCCTCAATGTCAAGTGATAACCGAAAAATTTTAACCATTTTCCCTCTGAAAAGTGTCAAAATTTTAACTATTTTCCCTCTGAAAAGTGTAAAAATTTTAACTATTTTCCCTCTGAAAAGTGTAAAAACAGTTTGTTTTTTATTTGAATTAAAACAAAAAATTCAAAATTTTGCTTGATTTTAGGAAAAATGTATGTTACGTTAGCCTTGAAACGGGTGAAAAGCCGTTTTGAGGTGTGAGAACCTCTTCCATGATGTCCGAAAAAGACATAAAATTTGCTTCTAACCGTACTATGGTTGGAAGGTCGGGAAATATAAAGAATACCCGGCACTATTTCATGGAATAGTTCTCAACTTCCAACCACCTCGCGGGCTAAAGCCCAACAGGTGGTTTCTTTTTTATAACTTTAATAAAAAAAGGAAGTTTTTAAGATGAATAAATATATTTTAATGCTCGGTGTTGCCGCAGTTTCAATAGGCTCGTATTGCGCAATGGCCTCCAACTCCGCCACAATGCAAGTTAGTGCAACGATTGCTCACGATGTGAGCTTGACTGTTACCCACGCTTTTGAAGGTGGTACCATTACCATTGATCCGAGTCAAAGTTATGGAATTTTCACCATCGATAGTGATGGAAGTGTAAGAACATCGCAAGGTGTAACCTCCGTAACCGGTGCATCTCGGGGAACTTTTACCGCCAATGTTCCGGATTCGTGCAAGGAGAGTGATCAGTTTGATGACGGATCGCACCCTTGTTTTTCAACGAATGACCAAATCTCTTTTGGGGGATTTCGGTTTGAAGAGCCTTACATTTATTATGTTTCCGGCAATAACTTTCAAGTAGGCTTTAATAATATGTTTTACGATGACACCGTTCCCACTCCGGGGGATTACAGCCAAAACATAACCATAACCTATACGGCACCGTAATGGTTTATACCAAAAGGGGCAGTTCATAAAAACTGCCCCTTTATTTTATTTCATTTTATTCAGGAAATCGGCAATATCTTTCATGGTAAAGAAAATATTTTTTATTCCCAGTGCTTTAACTTTTTCAATATACGAAGGATTATTATTCATTTCACAGCCCAAAAAAGCGATTACGGTCATTTGAGCTTTAAGTCCTGCCGTCATTCCTGCCAAAGAATCCTCAATCACCACGCAATCTTTGGGCGAATATCCCATTTTTTGCGCGGCAAACAAAAACAAGTCCGGTTCCGGTTTGCCTCTTTCCACCATATCCACGGTAAAAATATGTTCAATCGGGATATAACCCTCCAAGCGGGCAGCTTTTATTTTGAGCAAAGTTTTGGAAAATACGCCTCCGGTAGCAATGCACTGATCAAAGCTTTTATCGGAAAAAATCGCGGTAACTCCCGGGGTCGGCTCCAAACCGTTTTTAATCTTGGCAACATCGCGGCGCATGGATTCTTCCCAAAAATCATCATCGGTAATGATTCCCATTTTATCCAAAATCTCGCGCTTGGTCTTGTCCGCCATACCGCCGAAACAGCGATTCACATCGTCAAACGTCCAATTAAGGTTAAACCGCTCGTTTAATAAATCACGTTTGGTTTCAAGCCATAGTTTTTCGGTATCGGAAACTACACCGTCAAAATCCCAGATTATCAATTTTTTCATTTTGTTTTGTCTCCTTTTGCAGTCTATTTTAAGCATTATTTATTAAGATTGAATAAAAAACTTGCGAAAAATCGAAAACGGTTTATAAAGACGAAAGAGGACAAAAAAATGGATAATCGAACAATTTATGCTTTATCAACCGTTTTCGGCAAATCAGGTGTTGCCGTGGTACGCATTTCGGGTGCGGATGCTTTGCGGGCGGTTGAGATGTTAAGCGATATTGATGTTGCAAAAATCAAACCGCGGTATGCGTATTATGCAAAATTGCACGGACTTGACGGCACGCCGCTTGACCGTGCGCTATTGCTTTATTTTAAGGCTCCGCATACTTTTAACGGTGAAGATATTGTCGAGTTTCAGGTTCACGGTTCCAAAGCGGTTATTTCCTCAATTCTTTTCAATCTCTCGCAAATTGAGGATTTTCGCCTTGCCGAGCCGGGGGAGTTTTCCAAACGCGCTTTTTATAACTCCAAAATGGATTTGACCGAGGCGGAGGGCTTGGCGGATTTGATTGATGCCGAAACATCTCAACAACAAAAATATGCGTTGCGCCAAATGGACGGGGATTTGAAAGATTTATACACCGGCTGGCGGCAAACCTTGGTAGGCGTTTTGTCCCACTTGGAAGCCTATATTGATTTTCCCGATGAAGAACTGCCGGAAGACATCATTTGCGGTATAAATAACACGGTGTTAAAGGTTAAAGAAGAAATAGCCCTGCATATTGCACAAAACAAATTCGGCGAACGCTTGAAAGACGGTTTCCGCGTTGCTATTATCGGCGAACCCAATGCCGGCAAATCAAGCCTTTTGAATGTGCTGGCCAACCGCAAAGCCGCGATTGTTTCCGATATTCCCGGCACTACCCGCGATGCCGTTGATGCCTATATTGACCTGAACGGCTATCCGGTTGTTTTTACCGACACGGCGGGATTGCGCAAAACCGAGGAAAAAATCGAAAAAATCGGAGTTGAAATTGCCAAAAACAAGGCTTTTGAGGCGGATTTAATCATTGCTTTGGTTGACGGAACAAAGCCTGATTTTTCAAGTCTGGATTTTATTGCCAAAGACAAAGACAAAGACAAAATAATTTATGTCATCAACAAAGAAGACAAGCTGACACAAGAACAGTGTTCTGATTATA
Source organism: Alphaproteobacteria bacterium (assembly GCA_017470585.1). GTDB lineage: Bacteria > Pseudomonadota > Alphaproteobacteria > RF32 > CAG-239 > JAFUYI01. The sequence goes on from JAFUYI010000002.1 coordinate 22,881, forward strand.
GGAAACAGGGTTTTTTAATTATTTCCGCCAAAGATAAAACCGGAATTGAAAAACTGATAAAAGTTATTACCGACAATATCGCCGAGAGATTTACGGCCAATTCTTCCGCGTTGATTACAAGACAACGTTATCGGGAGATTTTAAGCGATGTTTTGCAAAACTTAAATCTTTTTGATTTAAGTTCTCCGATTGAATTGTGCGCCGAGGACATAAGACTTGCCGCCCGCAGTATCGGCAAAATTACCGGAGCGGTGGAAGTTGAGGAAATTTTAGATAATATTTTCGGCAGTTTTTGTATCGGAAAATAAAATCCGGTTTTTAGCCCACTTTTTCGGCTTTTAAGATATAAATAACCTTGCCCAAAATTTGCACTTCGCCGATTTGCGCCGTTAAATCACTGTAATGCGGATTATCCGATTTGATGATAATTTCATTATTTAAGCCGCCTTGCAGACGTTTTACCACCAATCCGGTGGACAGACGCAGCAAAAACATTCCGTCTGAATCGGGAATTATGCGGGTAATATCAACAAAAACCCAATCCCCTTCTTGAATGGTCGGGGTCATCGAATCGCCTTTAACCGCAATCAATTTAACATTTTCGGGCGAAGTAAGCGAGATGTTGCGGAACTCATCAATCGGCATCATCCACTTCCCGTTGACGTTTTCGGTTAAGTTTTCCAATCCGTTGCCGCAGCAAGCCGTAACATCAAGCATATCAATCGCGACATAATCGAGAAAAATTTTATCCCGCGGGGAAGTGCTTTTATCCGAATAAATTTTAACATCGGATATTTCACTTTCATCCACATCCAAAATTTTGGCCAGTTTTGCCCGCTGTATTTCTCCCAAACGTTTGGGAGAGCCGCGGTTTATGTATTGAAACAAATATGTTCCGTTCTGCCCGATGGCAAGCGATACTTCATTTAATGAAAAGCCCTTTTCTTTAATGCGGCTGTCAATAAATTTGCGAATTTCTTCCGGTGTTCTCATTGCATTTTTCCTTTGTGTCGGTATTGTACAGCAAAAAAATAATCTTGTAAATAGAAAAAATATTGTAAAAATACTATTGACAATCTTGTAAATAATAACTATATTTACAATAGTTTTACAATAAAAATACAATTAAAATAAGGAAAACAAGATGATTACGTTAAAAGAGAAGAAAGAATCCTTGCAAAAGAAGCTGCGATTTGCCGCCCGTATAATGAGATTATTGCCGGATGTCAAACGTCCGCGCTTAAAACAGTTTTGGCCGGATATGAAACACGATGATTCCGAAAAAGCCGATTGGGAATCATCTTCACCCCGGCTTCGTCCCAATCCCCAAGAAATATCCTTAATGGAAAAAATCTTGGAGTGGTACCGCCCGTTGGACGCCTTTGAAACCAAATTGGTTTGGCAGAGGGCTTTGGGTAAGCCTTGGAAAATTCTTTGCCATGAGCTTGCCCGAAGCCGTTCATCGTTGGCGGCGTGCTACAGCGAAGCCATCAGCAAAATGCTGATTTTCGTTGAGTTTAACCGTCTGCAAACGGCGTAAATTATTATGCGCTATTTTAGAGCATCTTGATATCTAAACATATTCTTCCTACTTGTCGGGCGAAGTAAATCTTCGCCCGAATTTCAGACAATCTAATAAGGGATTCGCCTCACGCAGCTGTTTCCGTCATAGCTGTAATTGGCAACTCTTCCGTTGATGATTGTAAAACGGGCATTACACCACCTTGTGGAACAATGTCCCTCAAAGCAGCTGAATTTTTTATCTTCATATTGCAGAAAACGTTGTGCCTCGGAGTTATATACGGAAGTAGGATTGCCGAATCTTCTTATAAGTTCCGATTCGCTTATTCCGACAGCCGAAGCCAGTCTTTCTTCATAATAATTGACACAGCCGCTGCAAAATATCACTAAAAGCAAAAAAATATATTTTTTCATCTCTTAAACTTCCCTTTTTTAAGTTTTCTATTGATAAAAAAGAAAACCACCCGCGGGGATATATCCTGCGAGGTGGCCGGAAGTTTGTGACTGACTGTTAGCTCAGTGCGAAGTATTTGGGCAAGCCTTATTCCTTCGCCTTCCGACCATATCGGCAGGAAGATTTTTACGTTTTCTTTGGAAACGCTAACAGGAGAGGTCACAACACCCCGAAGCGACCTTTAACTCGCTCTGAAATTACCCTACCATAAAAAAATTTTTATGTCAAAGAAAAAATTTTGAAATTATTCATTTGATTGTGTCTTAAATATATGAATTAAAAAAGTGCGGCTATTTTATTTTTTTTGAATTTTGTGATCTTTGTAAAATATGCCGAAATTAAGCCCCTTTGATGTTTTCAAAGGGGCTTAAAATTCCTAAAGATAATAGTTTATGGTTATTACAGAACTGTAATCTCCGCTTGTTGGGACAGTATTTTCGTCGTAACCTATACTGTCATACCAAAATTCAAAAGTATTGCCTGAAACATAGTAGAGATTATAATTACCTAAAGTAATACCTCCGAAATTAAGACTTGTCGGTGTCGCATTGAAACAATCATAAACATCAGCAGGATCTTTGCATGAATCAGCAACATTGGCAGTAAATCTTCCCCATTGTGTACCGGTTATGGAGATTATGCCGTCGCCTAAACAATAACCATAACCGCTCCCTTTTGTAACGCAGCTCCCACCTTCGGTATTAGACGGGTCAATAGTTATTGTACCGACATTATAATCTCTGGTTACTGTTAAACTAACATCGTGTGCGATTGTGGCGGTAACGGTCATTGTCGCCGAATTGCCCGCGTAGGCGCAGTATGAACCTATGTACACCGCGGCAACGCCGAGCATTAAAATATACTTTTTCATCTTAAAAACTTCCTTTTTTTATTAACGTTATAAAAAACCACCTGTTGGGCTTTAGCCCGCGAGGTGGTTGGAAGTTCAGAACTGACAGATAGATCAGTGCGAAGTATTTGGCTGAACCTTATTTCTTCACCTTCCAACCGTTATAGCAGGAAGAATTTTTACGTTTTCTTAAAAACGCTATCTGAGAGGTTCTGACACCTCAAAACGAGATTTTCCTCGCTTCGATTTTTACCCTATCATAAAAATTTTTTTATGTCAAAGAAAATTTAAAAAAAGCCGGCGATTTTTCAATAAAAAAAACATAGTGCTTGCCAAAAGGAATCTTTTGGTTTATTTTGGGTTGCAAATAATGACGAGAAAGAAAATGAATCCGACTTCAATTTTAGGCAGATATTTAACCAAGCAGCTCTTGGGGGCCTTTTTAGGCGTACTATTGATGATTATCGGCATAATTTTTATGTTTGATATGATTGAACTGTTGCGGCGCACCGCCGAACGTCCGGATGTGGAGTTTTCTTTTATTCTCAAAATGGCTTTTTCCAAACTGCCGCGCACTTTTGAACTGGTCTTTCCTTTTGTGATGATGATTGCGGCGATGATTACTTTTTGGAAAATCAGCCGCTCCAATGAATTTGTTATTATCCGCGCCGCCGGTGTTTCAATATGGGGTGTTCTTATCCCGATTTTATCGGCGGTCTTTGTGGTCGGAATGATAAATATTACGGTTATCAACCCGATTTCCTCCTATTTATATGAGGTTTATGAAACTATGGATTATCGTTTCAAAACCCGTAATCCTAATGCCGTGTTATTCTCCAACAAAGGACTTTGGATAAGAGAAGCAACCGATGAAGGCAATGTTTTGGTTTTGGAAGCCAAATCGGTGCGTCAGGAAGATGATGTTTTGGTGTTGCGCACGGTAAGCCTTTTGGAACTCGATGAAAATTCTTTTCTTGTTAAACGTGCGGAGGCATACGCCGCCGAACTCCGCAACGATGAAATCGAAATGAAGGATGTTAAAATCTTTGAGACCGGCAAACCGACCGTAAAAGTCAATAACTATGATTATAAAACTACGCTCACCGTTGAACGTATCAAAGAAAATTTTATTGATCCGGAGGCTATTTCTTTTTGGAATTTGCCCGATACAATAGAATTTTACGAAAAATCAGGCTTTTCGGTCGTAAGGCATAAAATGCGCTATTTGTCTTTGTGGGCATCGCCGTTTTTGTTAATGGCAATGGTTTTGGTGGCGGCGGTTTTTGCCCTGCGCGGCAGTACCCGCGGCGGAGGCGTGATGTTTTTGATTGTCGGCGGGATTACTACCGGATTCGTGGTTTATTTCTTATCGCAGATAATTTATGCTTTCGGTATCAATAACTATATCCCGATTATGCTGGCAGTATGGGCTCCGGCGTTGATTATAACCATGATTTCCTCAACGCTTCTCCTGCATCTTGATGGTAATTGACAATTTTTGACAAAAATGCTTGCTTTTGCGATTTTATGTGTTATTATGAGGGGTAATAATATATTACTAATCCTATAATTTTTTAGCTTATGAAACCGATGAATCTTGAAGAATGTACCATTCCCGCAGGAAATGAGTGCATAATTCCGACCTTAAACGAGGCCGTAACCGGATTTGCCAACAAGAAGCTCTATGGAAAGGTGGAGTTGGTGGTTGCTCAAACCGATAAGGATGATATTATCGGCTGGCAGCTCTGCGATCGCGGGAATTATTATCTGGCAAGTGCTTTCGCCGGTGAGTATTCCAAAAACGTGAAGAAAGTTGTTGCCTTTGAGAATGATACCATTTTCCGCTACCGCGGACGGCGTTATGCCGCCATCAAACCCAAAAAAGAAAACAACCTCATCATCCGCGAAATGTTGGGTTATTTCCGCGAGGTTGAAATCAGAGGGCTTCTGGAAACGCAAGGCTATGATGTTGAGGGTGTGGCAATAGCCAAGGTCTATGACCTTTCCTCTCAAAACCGCTATTTGGGCGCAGCTTGGATAGCAACGCTTCCCGTGCCGGGCGGCACTACGGGGCACATCACGCCGGTTTTCTCCGATGATGAGATTAAGTTCGCATCTGCGGAGGTAAACAGCCTGAATTGGGAATTTGTCGATGTCGGCAAAATCATTATGCAGGACTCCGAGGTATGGCAGATTTGCAAGAACGACGACGGTCTGTTTCTTAATCGCTCGCCTCTCAAGGTTCTCCGTTGCAACTGATAAAAAACCGGTGTTCATCACCGGTTTTTTTAATTTTATATGGATTGCTCTTCCTCCTGCCTCAATTCCCACCCATGAACACCACAAGCTGTCGTCCTGAACCACCAAGCTGTCGTCCTGAACTTGTTTCAGGACCTCAAGATTCCTAAACAAGTTCGGCATCCTTTCCTTTTTATGTCATCAATGCCGGGCTTGATCGGATTATCCATTCCCCTCACTGACGTCATCAATGCCGTGCTTGACACGGTATCCAGGTCTATAAATAAGCAAATTGTTTTACCTGGACGCCGCATCAAGTGCGGCGTGACATAGTAGGGGAAGAACGCCGAATAGATAGGCGGCGTGACATAGGAGAGGAAGGATACCGAAGAGATAGCGGCAGGTGACGGGGAGAATCTTAAAAATAGATTCCTAAATAAGTTCGGATGATAAGGGAGAGTAAGGTCGTATACCAGTTTTGTCATGCTGAACTTGTTTCAGCATCTATTTTTTGAGATCCTGAAACGAGTTCAGGATTGACAAAGGAGGGTAAGGATGAATACCTCTTTTTACGTTATGCCTATTTTTTGCCGGAGGCAAAAAATTCAAGGCATTTCCCGAAACTTACGCACCATGCCTCCCAAAAACCTCACCCTGCGGAATCGGATTAAGATTCCGCAGGGTTTTTGCTGATTTTAATTACGACTCGGGTGTATATTGAATAGTTACACTGCCGAAATCATAAACTTTAGGAGCAGGAACAACGCCACCATACGATGCAAAGCCTGTTACCGCAAATTCATAACCGCTTACATGGCCAATAACTAAACGGGCTTTAAGCTTATCGCCATATTCACCGCTGTTGATATATATGTCATAATCTCCACCTTCCTCAAATGATAACACATTTTCGTAATTGGCGGGATTAGGAATATTAGCGGTAAATCGTCCCGCCGTCATAGAACCGGAGATAACACCGACTTCATTATAATCTTCACATCCATCAACCTCTCCGCTACAATCAACACTTCCATAAGTTTGACTTGGATCAATGGTCATATTCCAGCTGATATTTCTTGTTACATTTAAACTCACATCGTGAGCGATGGTGGCGGTAACGGTCATAGTTGCAGAGTTGTCCGCGTAGGCGCAATAACTGCCTATGGAAACCGCAGCAATACCTAATAGTAAAATATATTTTTTCATAGTTTAACGTCCTTTTCATATTAAAATTTAAGATGAAAAGCTGCGCTCGTGAAACTCAAGAGGCGCAGCCGGATGTTGATCACTATAACGTATAATAGTCCCGCATATTAAGCTTGGCAGCATATTCTGCAGGCATCCGGCTGCATAATAAAGCCAGACTGCCGATTTATGTTTCGGCACAAACAAAACGTTAGAGGCGATCAAACCCCAAAGCGAGAATCACTCGCTCCAAAATTAAGTTAACATATCGTTTGATTTGAATCAAGCAAAAATTAAAAAAATGAAGAATTTTATAATTTTTATTATTCTCCGCCATTTCTTTACATACTTAAACATCAATCGCCGAGCTTGACTTTGGCATCAGGTCTAAAATCGGCTTATTTTTTAACCTGGACGCCGCATCAAGTGCGGCGTGACATAGAAGAGGAAGGACTCCGAAGAAATGAGCGCGTGACATGAGAGGGGAGGAACGCCGAAGAGGGGAGTGACGAGGAGGGGAAAGACCTCAAAAAAATAGATGCTGAAACAAGTTCAGCATGACATTGGGAGAGTAAGACCAAACACCATTTTTGTCGTCCTGAACTTGTTTCAGGACCTCAAGATTCCGAAACAAGTTAGGAATTGACAAAGGAGAGTGAGGCTAACCGCTAGCACCGGCAAGCGCAGCGCAATAATTAAATTACAATTCAGCTGTTTTGGAGATTATTCACTGCTTCGGCAATAAGTCGGGCGTGCGTGTGATATAAATCACTTTTGCCGATTTGAACGTTTGCCCCTGCCAATTCGCATTGAATTATAACATCCTGCAGGCGTTTATACCCTTCATCGGCACTGATGACAAGCCGCTTCTTCCAATCCCCAAATCGGTTTTGCATCAGCAATAAGTTCCTGCCCAGCTCATACATACAAATCGGTTGATCCGATGAACCGCCGCAAAAATACATTGAAAAAATATCGCATTCTTCAAGGTTTCTGAATTCCCATTCAATTTGTACGCGTGCCGCACCGGCATCGTCAATCGGGAAATGTTTGCGCCGCGGATTAAAAACTACCAAGTTCGGCAGGTTATATTTTTTTAATTCATCTATAACATTATCCTGCCAACCCTCACACCCGCAAATTCCTCCGGCGAGAAATACGCGTATATCGTTTTTTTCTTGTACATACTCCTTTGGGGCGCAAATAACTCTCATTTTATTCCACCGATATTTCAATTAAGCGGTCCATACTTTTTTGTTCATTGGGGTTGTACCCGTTACCGCTTTTTTTGACTTCTTTTTCATCTTTTTTATTTTCTACTTTGGGTTGTACAAGCTGTTCAAACAGGGCATCCATATCTTCCGACAACCCCGGCTCCTCCGTTTCTTGGGCTTTGCTTTCTTTTGTATTTTGGCTTAAAGATTTCTCAACATTTTTCGGCAGCAGTTTGGCAATCGGTGCCGCAAAATCGCCCGCCATCTGAAAATATTTCGAGTCCTTGAATAATTGCGGCTGTTCGTTGTGCGGAATAATCCAACCCGAGAAAATATAAAACAGAATTATCAAAATGCAGGCGCGGATAATTCCGAAAAAAAGCCCCAAAATCCTATCAATCGTGCTTAATTTGCTGGCGCGGATTTTATCAATAATCTGTGAAGTTATAATTATCCAAATAACAAAAAAGACCACCAAAATAAAAAGCGAAGACAAAATCAACGGAGCCAAGCCTTTGCTCTCAACATACTTTTCGGCAAACGGCTGAACAACGGGCAGCAACATAACAATCACAACCACCGAGAGAATCCAGCCGATAATGGATAAAACTTCCTTTATCAGACCGCGGTTTAGGGCAATCAAGCCCGATATTGCCACCACAATCAAAATGAAAACATCCAAATTATTCATTTATTTTCTAGCCCTTTAATTAAACCAGTTAATCAATTTCTGTACGTTGCCGATTTCGTGGAGCTGCAAATCACCGCCCGCAAGTTTTTTATCTTTTGTATGATTAAGCGGAACAATCGCACTCTTAAAACCCAATTTTCCGGCTTCTTTCAGCCGCAAATTCGGCTGACTTACCGCCCGTATCTCTCCGGATAAGCCGATTTCGCCGAAAATCACCATATCGGCGGGCATCGGTTTGTTGGTAAGCGAAGATATAATCGCCATGGCAACCGCCAAGTCTGCTGCCGGTTCCGTGATTTTCAAGCCGCCGGCAATATTTAAATAAACATCCTGACTGCTCAAATTAAGTCCGCCGCGGGTTTCAAGCACGGCCAAAACCATTGACAACCGCCCCGAATCCCAGCCGACAACCGCTCTTTTAGGCGCGCTGTATCCGGTTAAACCGACAAGAGCCTGAATCTCTACCAACAGCGGTCTTGAACCCTCAATTCCGGCAAAAACGCAAGAACCGGAGATATTGCCCCGCCGTTCCGCCAAAAACAGTGCCGAAGGGTTTTCAACTTCCATTAACCCTTTGTCCTGCATTTCAAAAACACCGATTTCATCGGTTGCGCCGTAACGGTTTTTAACCGCCCGCAAAATACGGAATTGATGTCCTCTCTCGCCCTCGAAATATAAAACCGTATCAACCATGTGTTCCAAAACTCTGGGACCGGCGATCGAACCTTGTTTGGTAACGTGTCCGACCAAAAATAAAACAAATCCTTTTTTCTTGGCAAGCTTTATCAGCTCATACGCGCACGCTCTTACCTGCGACACACTGCCCGGAGTTGATTCCGCCGCTTCCAAATACATGGTTTGAATAGAATCAATCACCACCACTTTGGCGTTAGTTTTATCTATCGTTGCAATAATGTTTTCCACGTCGGTAGCCGAGGCGAGTTTGACCGGAGCATCTGCCAATCCCAACCGGCGGGCGCGGATTCTTACCTGATCAAGAGCCTCCTCTCCGGAGATATAATAGCACTCCGGCTGTTGCGGAAGACCGGCAATGCTGGCGCACGCCTGCAGTAATAACGTGGATTTGCCGATACCGGGGTCTCCGCCCACCAGAATAACCGACCCCGGAACCAAACCGCCGCCGCTTACTCGGTCAAGTTCTTTAATTCCGGTTGTAATTCGTGCTGGATTGTTAAGGTTTCCGTTTAGGGGTACAAAATCAATCTGTTCAACAAATTTTCCTCCGAGTTTGGAATATCCTTCCGCGATTGTACTTTTTTCTTCAACAATCGTATTCCATTCCCCGCACTCATCACATTTACCCTGCCATTTGGGATAAACGCTGCCGCAGCTCTGACAAAAATATTGGATTGTGTTTTTTTTGACCATTTTATCTCCTAAAGTTCAACCTTAATCGGACCTTGCGAACGTCCTTCCACAAACTGTCTGACAAACGGATTATCGGTTTTATCCAGTTCTGCAACCGTTCCCTGCCAAACAATTTTGCCCTTATAAAGCATGGCTATTCTATCGGCAATTTTTCTAGCCGATGCCATATCATGAGTAATGGTCAACGCCGAAGCTCCGATTCTTTTAACCGAGTCAATAATCAAATCGTTAATAACATCGGCCATAATCGGATCAAGTCCGGTAGTTGGTTCATCAAAAAAGATAATATCGGGATGAGTGGCAATCGCCCGCGCCAAACCTACACGCTTTTGCATTCCGCCCGAAAGCTCGGAAGGCGACAAATCCGCAACATCAGAGGACAATCCCACCTGATGCAGGTATTCCACGGCCTGTTCTTTGGCGCGTTTTTTTGGCATACGCTCGTTTTCAATCAAACCGAAAGCAACATTTTCCCATACGCTCAAACTGTCAAAAAGTGCGCCGCCTTGAAAAAGCATACCCATTTTGGCATAAAGCTTTTCGGCATCTTTGCGGGGAACGCCGACCGATTCCTTGCCGTCAATTTTAATAGATCCGAAATCAGGAACAATAAGTCCCTGAATACATTTAATCAAAACCGATTTTCCGGTACCGGAGCCGCCTATAACCACCAGCGATTCGCCTTGGTTAATCTCTAAATCAACACCATCTAAAACCACCTTGTTTCCGAAGGCTTTGTGAAGATTTTTAACCGCAATTTTCGGAAATTTTTTTTCCATTGACAGCTCCTATTTTGTAAAAATCATACCGGTAATGATATAGTTGCAGATTAAAATCAAAATCGAAGAGGAAACGACGGCGTTGGTAGTGGCACTTCCCACACCCTGCGCTCCGCCCTTTGATTTATAGCCGTTATAACATCCCATCAAAGCAATAATAAATCCGAATACCGCCCCTTTGATAAGACCGGTAACAATATCTATGCTCTGCAGCTCATTGATTGTGGTGTTGATGTAGTTGGCGGGATTGTACTGCAGCTGATAGATAGCAACGGTATATCCGCCGAAAATGCCAATAACATCGCCGATTAAAACCAACAGCGGCAAGACAATGATTCCCGCTAACAGCCGCGGTGTAACCAAATATTTAAACGGATTGGTGGAAAGGGTTGATAATGCATCAATCTGCTCGGTTACGCGCATGGTTCCGATTTCGGCAGCCATTGCCGCGCCTATGCGCCCGGCAACCATCAAACCCGAAAACACCGGAGCCAATTCGCGGGTAACCGCAATCAATACCACGGTTGCCACTGCCGACTCGGCACCATAGCTTGAAAAACCGGCATTGGTCTGCAAAGCAATCACCATTCCGGCAAAAACCGTGGTCAATGCCACAACCGGAAGGGAGTAAAATCCTATATCAACCATCTGCCGAAACAGAAGCTTCAAATAGATCGGCGGGGTCAGGCAGTTAAATATCGCCCGTGCGATAAATATTGATAATTCGCCCAGTCTTGAGATAAAAGCAATCAGCGGCCGCCCCAAAGCACGCAAAAAATTCTCAACATATTTCTTTAACATCGGGTTTTCCTTGAATAGTTACGCCGAAGATGATAAAGCAAGAACAATTAAAATGCAAGCACTTTAACAGAGTTTTGAGCAAAGTTTTTAACGCTTAAAATTAAAAACAGCCCTTGAGATATTCCCAAGGGCTGTTGCATTGTTTTACGAGGCAGTGTAAAAGATGGTAATGGTTTGGGTGTGTTCACCGGTGGTGACTCCTGACATATCATTTATATCACATGCAGAAGGAAATACTTTAAAGTTATTTTCGCTTCCGGTGTATCGAATAGTCATTTCGCAATGATTGTTCGTACCGGCTCCTCCAAAGAAGCCGGCAATAACCTCACCGCTAGTTGCTTGAATGTCTAATCCATCTCTAGAAGATGGATTAGGAATATTGGCAGTAAAAGTACCAACTGTGGCATTATCTGCCGAAACAATCGCTCCTTGATTCTCAAAACTGATTGCACCTGATTCGTCATAAGTCCAAATTGTACTACTTCCCGTATAAGCCGGATTGATGGTGATAGTGCCAAGATCCACATCTTGGGTAACATTTAGGCTCACATCGTGAGCGATTGTGGCGGTAACGGTCATTGTGGCAGAGTTAGCGGCATAGGCGGCATAACTGCCAAGAGCAACTCCCGCAATGCCGAGCATTAAAATATAATTTTTCATCATAAAAACTTCCTTTTTTTATTAAAGTTATAAAAAAGAAACCACCTGTTGGAGAGGCACTCCGCGAGGTGGTTGGAAGTTAGCAACTGATTAGAGGATCAGTGCAGAGTATTTGACTTATCTCTTATTCCTCTGCCTTCCAACCATTATAGCAGGAAGAATTTTTACGTTTTTCTTAAAAACGCCTCTAAAGAGGTTGCTACACCTCAAAGCAGAATTTCCCTGCTTCGTTTTTCACCCTAGCATAAAAAATTACGCTTGTCAAAGCAAAATTTGCTTTGACAATAAGATTTTTTTGTGCTAGCTTAAATTTGAAGTGAATGAAGATTCACTTTGAGGTTTGAAGACCTCTCTAATGTCGTTTATGCTAAAACGTAATTTAGTTTGTCCGCCTTTTTGGTTGGAAGTCTGCAAAATATAAAGAATATGCGGAACTATTACATTAGATAGTCTTCAACTTCCAGCCACCTCGCGGGTGAAAAACCCAACAGGTGGTTTTTTTTATGACGTTAATAAAAAAAGGAAGTTTAGATGATGAAAAACTATATTTTAATGCTTGGCGTTGCAAGCGTTGCTCTTTGCAGTTACGCCGCAATGGCTTCCAACTCTGCCACAATGCAGGTTAGCGCAACCATCAATCACGATGCAAGCTTGAGCGTGAGCAGAGATTTAAACATCGGTACCATTACTATTGATCCAAGTCAAACATACGGTATTTTCGGCTTTTCCTGTGATGGTATTCCGGGCTGGCCGCCGCAAGGACCCGGAGGAGTAAAGGCTATTGATGATATACAGATCGGACTTTTGAGTGCCAATGTTCCCGATCTTGCGGTAGAACACGGTTTTTTATATATAGAAACACCAAATATAACATTGGGAGCCTTAAATGTTGATTTGTATATAGATAAAATCTCCGGCAATAATTACTGTGTTGATGCGGGTGCTGTTGAATACGACGGAAGTGTTCCGAGCGAAGGAACTTATGAAGCAGATATAACCATACGTTATGATGCGGAATAATTATCTGCTGCAACAGGAGGGGAGTTTATCTCTCCTCCTTTATTTTTTTATAAGTCAATTTCTTTTCCTTGTTCTTCATCAAACAGGGCGTATTTCCCACATTGTTACCTCATACTCCATAGTTTTGATATATTAAAACAATGAAGTATGGAAGTGTTTGCTGTCAAGCATAAAAAATTCCCTGCGGCACGCGGCAGCAGGGGATTTTTTTAGTTTTTCTTTAGTGCCATACAAACCCATAAAACGGCGCATACGGCAAACACCAGCAAAAACCAGCCTTGCGGGGTCGGTGAGGAAAAGTTAAAGCAAATTAAAACCATTCCTATCACCCAAATAAAAATAACCGACAATGAGAGCATCGACTCGTTATTGTATCGGCGGCGCAAATCGGCTTTTTCAAGCGATGCTCTTTTGTCATCGTTTGTTTTGTCGGCTTTAAATATTTCCGGGTGTTGCTTTGAAAAATGCCAAAGACGATAGGACATTACCAACAACACTGCCGCAACTGCCAAAGTCCATAATTGGATATAAGGCAGAACATCTTCTAATAATACTTCTTGTTCCATAAGCTTTTATTTTTTGGTATAATTATTATGATAATTGTAATCTTACGCCTTGCAAACTAACCAAAAACGTCCTTTAAGTCAAGCATAAATTTTTTGAACACCCCATCGGAGAAGAAAAAAATTTTTCAACGCTCGTTATCATAACCGCGCGAAGGAGTTTCACAAAAAGCTCCCCGCTGCATTTATGTTTACTGCCCATTGCGGCGCATAGGGTTTCATCGTCGGTTTCCTCCAGCCATTCCCCGAATTGGGCAATTTTTTCCTGTCTGTCGCCGCAAACTTTTTCATATACATTATCCATAAACCAAAACCATACATTATCCGCCGCTTTGTTAATAATTTTCCATACCTTGGCTATCATTATATCCTCTCTTCTGTTGTATTTATTGTAAATAACATATTGTATATATACAATATTGTCAATATTTTTTATGCGGGATATAAATAAAATATTAAGTTATTGGTGGTAAATGTGACGGAAAGGAGAGGTAAAAAACTTGCACAAGATGTGGGTATTGATATTTGTACTCGTTTTGAGCGGGTGCGGCACATGGTGGGGAAGCACGCCTGAGGAAATCATTGTCGGGCGAGGCGATACTTTGTACAGTATTTCCAAACGCTATGATTTGCAGATGCGCGATCTTATTGATGCCAATGCCTTAAAACCTCCCTATACATTGCGAATCGGACAGGTTTTGAAAGTTCCGGTAAGCAATTACCATGTCGTTAATAAGGGCGATACACTCTACGGCATTTCGCGGATTTACGGCATAGATGTCAAAACGCTTGCCGCCAATAACGGTCTTGAAGAGCCTTATACCTTGATTGTCGGACAAAGAATTGCCCTGAACGGCTCACCTCGTCCGGTTTCTCAAGCAACACCTCCCAAAACATCTGCCAAGCCGGTTGTTGCTTCTTCTTCTGCAGTAAAACCGGCAGCGGTTAACAAAACGGCTGCTGCACCGAAGCAAACGGCGACAAAAGTTTCCAAATACCGCAAGACTAAATTTTTATGGCCGGTTAAAGGCACAATCTGTTCTAATTACGGCACTATCGGCAAAGGCCGCGCCAATGACGGCATAAACATTAAAGCCCCGCTCGGCACTGCCGTAAAGGCCGCCGACAAAGGAGTGATAGCATACGCCGGAAACGAACTCAAAGGATTCGGCAACCTTATTTTGGTTCGCCATGATGACGGCTGGATTACCGCTTACGCCCACAATCAAAAGCTTTTGGTCAAAAAGGGGCAGCGCGTGGCAAGAGGTGAAAAAATAGCTACGGTCGGCACCACCGGAGGGGTAAATTCTCCCCAGCTCCATTTTGAAATCCGCGCCGGCAAGAATCCCGTCAATCCGACAGCTTATTTGCAATAAGTAAAAAAAATCTGTTGTTATTTGTAAATATTGGTGTATATTCTAAAGCCAAAATAAGTTAAGAGGAGAAAAATATGTTGATAAATAACGCTTTTGCTCAAGCCGCCGGAGGAGCCGCAAGCACTTCGTCCTTGGGTTTAATCGTGCAGTTGGTTTTAATTTTTCTGGTTTTTTATTTTATCTTGCTGCGTCCGCAAAAAAAACGCATTCTCGAACATGAAGCGCAATTGAGGGCAATCAAGGCAGGCAATACCATTATTACCGGAGGCGGAATTATCGCCAAAGTAAAAAAAGCCGATGAAGAAAAACTCACGGTTTCCATCTCTCCTACAACCGAAATTGTCGTTTTGCGTGAAACCGTACGCGGAATTTACGGCGCAGAAGAGTCCTCAAGCGTTAAAGAAACCCCTTCAAAAAAACGTAAAAACTAAAAAAGAGAAAATAATATGTACAAACTATCCAGAAATCGCATTCTTGTCATTATGGCAATTTGCCTGACAGGAATATTTTTCGCGCTTCCGAACTTTTTGGGCGGAAGTGTGAAACTGCCGCAGTGGTGGCAGCCGGTTAATCTCGGACTTGATTTGCAAGGCGGTTCAAGCCTGCTTTTGAAAGTTCAGATTGATGAAGTTATCAAAGAAAGAATGTCCCTGTTGGAAGATTCGGCACGTCAAACTCTCCGTGATGCCAGAATCCGCCCGCAAAGCATACGCGCCGGAGCTGATAGCCTGAAAATCAAAATTGATAACTTAAACGCTCGCAACAAAGCGATGAATCTTCTGAAAAAAGGAAACGAAGATTATAATATCGCCGAAAACGATTCCACAATCGAGATGACCTATACCGAGCAAGCCCTAACCAATTTGAAATTAAAGACAATTGACCAATCTATTGAAGTTGTGCGCCGCCGTATTGATGCCGCCGGAACCAAAGAACCTTCAATTCAACGTCAAGGCAGCGATCAAATTGCCGTTCAGCTTCCCGGTGAGCAAAATCCCGAATATATTAAATCTCTGCTCGGCAAAACCGCTAAATTGTCTTTCAATCTGGTTGACCGCAGCACTACCGCCGCGGCCGCCCGTTTGAGCAACAAAGCAAGAGTTGTTTCCGGTCAGGAAGGCGGCACTTATGTCGTTACCTCCAAACCCGTGGTAACCGGAGAACATTTAACCGATGCTTCGGCAACTTACAGTGAAGGACAGCCGGTTGTCAGCTTTAAGTTTGATACCATCGGCGGCAAGAAATTCGGCGAAGCCACTTCCAAGCACGTCAACGAAGCCTTGGCAATTATTCTTGACAACGAGGTTATCTCTGCCCCCAATATCAACGGTCCCATCACCGGAGGTTCGGGTATAATTTCCGGCAATTTCACCATTGAATCCGCCAATGAATTGGCAATGTTGTTGCGTTCCGGCGCACTTCCGGCTCCGTTGGAGATTTTGGAGGAAAGAACCGTCGGCGCGGGACTGGGTGCCGATTCGATTAAAGCCGGTATTACCGCTTCAGTCATCGGTTTGATTCTGGTGGTCTTGTTTATGATTGCCGCATACGGATTATTTGGAATTTTTACCACGATCGCGGTATTCTTGAACCTGTTTTTAATGTTGGGTGTTTTAAGCCTTATCGGTGCAACCCTGACTTTACCGGGCATTGCCGGTGTTATCTTAACTATCGGTATGGCGGTTGATGCCAATGTTTTGATTTTTGAGAGAATGCGCGAAGAAGTCAATCACGGCCGTTCCACCAAAGATGCGGCCGAAGCCGGATTTACCGAGGCATGGGCAACAATTGTTGACTCCAACCTTACAACTTTGGTTGCGGCCTTTGTTCTGCTTTATTTCGGCACCGGACCGGTAAGAGGATTCGCCGTAACACTGGCGATAGGTATTGCAACCTCAATGTTTACATCCGTAACGGTTACAAGGCTGATTATCACCGGTTGGATTATAAAATATAAACCGACCAGATTGCCTATTTAACGTGAAAGGGATAAAATAAAATGAAAATGTTTAGCTGGGTGACTAAAGACACCAACATTGATTTCTTAAAATACCGCAAACCGGGTTATATCTTTTCGGTTTTGTTGTGTGTTTTATCCATATTGAGCATAAGCCTCAAAGGTTTTAATTACGGCATTGATTTTTCGGGCGGAATTTTGCTTGAAATTAAAAGCCAAGAAACCATTAACATTGATAATATCAGAAAACAGCTTAACGGCGTGGTTGATGATTTGAATCTGCAAGCCATCGGCGATAACGGCGATGAGATGATGATCCGCGCTCAAGCCAAAACTCTGGATGAAAAAGCCCAAATGGCTGCCGTCAACCAAATCAAAGAGATTTTAGGCAACGGCTATGAATACCGCAAGGTTGAGCTGGTCGGTCCGCAAGTCGGCGATGAACTCAAAAAAGCCGGAATTTTAGCTTCGCTCATTGCGATTGTCGCCATAAGCCTTTATATTTGGTTTCGCTTTGAATGGCAGTTTGCCATCGGAGCTATGGTCGGGCTTACCCATGATATTTTGGTTACGGTAGGGTTGCTGTCGTTGTTTGGTTTTGATATAAGCTTAACCACAGTTGCGGCGATTTTGACCTTGGCAGGGTATTCCATTAACGACACTGTGGTAAACTATGACCGTATCCGTGAAAACTTACGCAAATTTAAGAGAATGCCGCAGTACGATTTGTTAAATAAGAGTACCAATGACATTTTCTCGCGCACGATTTTAACCGGAATTACCACATTGCTGGCGGCACTTGCCCTGTTTGCTTTCGGCGGCGATACACTGCGCAGTTTTTCGTTCACTATTCTGTGGGGCGTAATTATCGGAACTTATTCCTCAATCTATATTTCCACAACTTTAATGAACTTGTTTGACCTGCGCGCCAGCCAAAATCAGGAAAAAAATATCAATCCTTTCGGCAATGTCGAATAAACTTAAAAAAAGTAAAAAATCCCCCGGCTTCAAAAATGTCGGGGGATTTTTTACACTCTGCTTTCAGGGATACAGTTCAAAAAATGCGTTTTTTTATAAAATTTTATAAAAAAAATCTTGACAGGAGGGAAAAATTACTCTAATTAGATAACAGCTTTTATGGCGGGGTAGCTCAGTTGGTTAGAGCAGTGGAATCATAATCCATTTGTCGTTGGTTCGAATCCGACCCTCGCTACCATTGAAAAGGGGCAGTTTTTATGAACTGCCCCTTTTGATATGAGTCGTTACGGTGCCGTGTATGTTATGGTTATGTTTTGGCTGTAATCTCCTGGAGTGGGAACGGTGTCATAATATGATATAAAATCATACTGAAAATCAAACAGATTCTCCTCGGTGTGCCTTATATAACCTTCCATAAGGCTTAATCCTCCTATATATATTCCCCCCGGGCTTACCGTAAAACATGGATGATGACTATTTAGTTCATCAACTTTGCACGAATCGGGGACATTGGCGGTAAAAGATCCCAGCCTATCACCGCTTATAGATATTATTCCTCCGGTTTTAGAGATAATCATTCCGGTTTCTGTGTCCATAATAATATTTCCTTCTGTTTGAGCGGGATCAATGGTAATCGTGCCAAGATCCCAATCATAAGCTGTCAAGCTAACATCGTGGGCTATTGTGGCGGTAACGGTCATTGTGGCGGAATTGGAGGCCATTGCGGCATAACTGCCAAGAGCAACGCCTGCAACACCGAGCATTAAAATATATTTATTCATCTTAATTTATTAACGTCATAAAAAAGAAACCACCTGTTGGGTTTTTCACCCGCGAGGTGGTCGGAAGTTGATAGCTGTTACTCGAAACAGTGTGCAGTATTTGGTATTCCTACACCTTCCGACCATAATTCGGTCAGAAGCAATTTTATGTCTTGATAGGACATCGAGTACGAGGCTATCACACCTCAAAACGAATTTCTCTTCGTTTCAAGTGGCACCATAGCATATTTTTTTATGCAAATCAAGCAAAATTTTACCAAACAATAAAAAAAGCCTCCATTTTGAAATGGAGGCTTTTTATGGTTTCTAAACAATTAGAAATTGTATCTTACACCCAAAGAGAACTCGTCAATGGCATCAGCATAAGATTTTTGGGTATATACATGGCGATACATACCGCGAACAGACCAATTCTCGTCAACGTTATATTGAGCACCGGCGTTCAAACGATAACCGGTAGAATGATCTTTAGAAGTGCCGTCAAAGGTATTTCTTACTTTGAAAGTGTATTCACCGACACCGGCACCGGCAATCAGTTCAACTTTGCCTTCGCAACCCAAGGGGAGGTATCCCAAAGCATCAACACCGTAAGCGGTGAAGCGGCTGTGGTTCAAACCGGCGTTGGCATCACGATTCTTTTCGCCGTTAGAGATCTGATAGAAAGCTTCCATTCCGAAGTTGCGGATAAATTTAGCACCGGCAACAGCGGAAACAGAGGTGTAATCATCTTCAACCGAATCTTCAATATCATAAGCCCAGTCAATAGAAGAATAGTTGCCGTCCAAACCTACATAGGGTTTTACTTCGGCATTGGCAGAGCTTGCAAACAAAGCAGCCGCACCGGCCATCAATAAAGCTTTTTTCATAGTTTATTTGTCCTTTTATAAAAGTTTTTAATTTGTCTTTTGACAATATTGCCTCTCTATAAAATACGTTTTGAAAGCATTTGTCAAGCAATTTTTCAGCAAAAAATAAATTAGTTGTATGAAAATAAAATTAAGGGGCATAAATTTGAGAATAAACTTGTAAAAATTGCCGCAATGGCTTATTTTGGGCGTATCTGAAATATCAAAGGAGAAAATTATGCGTTTATTCTTGATGATAACTCTTTGCCTCACAGCGGGAATTTCAAGTGCTTTTGCTCAAGAAAATCTTGTTTCCGAGGATAAAAGAACCTCGCTTGACATCAGCATCTACAATCAAAATATGGCGTTTGTCAAAGATGTGCGCTCAACCGATTTAAGCGAGGGCATAAATGACATTGCCTTTGAGGGGGTGGCTTCCGCCATTAAGCCGGAAACGGCGATACTTTTTGCCGATGAGATAAAAGTTTTGGAGCAGAATTACGATTATGATTTACTCACTCCGGTTAATATTTTGGATAAATCGGTCGGGCAGAAAGTCAAAACCGCGGTTGTCAATCCCATGACCGGAAGCGATATATTCAACCATGCCGAAATTGTAAGCACTGCCGGCAATATGCCCGTGTTGGCTTTTGATTACGGCATTGAAACCGAATTTCCGGGACGGATAATTTTTGAAAAACTGCCGCAGGGACTGCGCAGCAAACCGTCACTGGTTGCCAAAATCATAAGTCAAACCCAAACCAAAAAAGATATTTCGCTTGCCTATCTTACCAACGGCATAAATTGGAAAACCGATTACGTTGCCAAGGTTGAAGATGATAATCATCTCGATTTGACCGGATGGGTTACGATTAACAATGAATCGGGAACCGATTATAAAGATGCCCGTATTCAGCTTATAGCAGGCTCCGTAAATGAAGTTCCTCAAGTTGTTTCGGGAAGAAGATTCGCCGTGATGAAAGCGGCGGTGGCAATAGATTATGCCGCCGATAACGGTATCAGTGAGGGAGCCTCGGAACAGGATTTGAGCGGCTATCATCTTTATACTTTACCGAAGCGCACCACCATTAAAGATAAGCAGAAAAAACAAATAAGCCTGATTGAAAAAAATGCCGTCAAATACAAAAAAGAGGCGGTTATTGAAAATTCACTTTATTTTGCTCCGTCTTCGGGGGCGCAGTTTGAGCAGGTTCATCCGGCAATGTTTTATGTTATGAAGAACGAGGAAAGCGAAAATTTAGGATTACAGTTGCCCGCAGGTATTATCCGTTTTTATGAAAATGACGATGACGGCAATTTACAATTTATCGGAGAAAATTCTATCGGACACACCGCCGAAAAAGAAACTATCCGTTTAAGGCTCGGCAGTTTTGTAAATATTTTTGCCGACGGCAAAGTAAAAAAGACGCAGAAGTTAAGCAGCGGCGACCCCAAACCTGACGGAAATCGTTGCAAGCTCTACAAGGATATGTATGCTTACGATGCCGAAATTAAGGTTACCAACTCTTCTTCCAAACCGCAGGAAGCAGTTTATAAACAAAGCCTTCCGGCAGATACCGTAATCACCGCCGAAAATATTAAAGGAATATCTAAAAACGCTTCCACTTTTGAGTGGCGTTTTGAAGTTCCCGCCAAAAGCGAAAAGGTTTTAGAGTTTTCGCTTAAATCCCCGTATTCAAGGCGTGTTTGTGACTAAATAAGGACTAAATAATATGCGATTGGAACAAAAACTTAATTTATGGGTGAAAAATAACCTGATTGAGCCTTCTCAAAAGCAACAGATTATGGATTTTGAGCAAAACCGCGGCACGCCGCTTTTCTTCGGCGGAATGGTGTTGCTGGGTATTTTTGCGATTACTTTGGGGGTAATAAGCCTTATTGCCGCCAACTGGGAGTTTATTCCGGGATGGGTAAAGATTTTCTTTGATATTGTTTTGCTGTCTTTAATTGCCGGAGGGTCTTATTACGCATGGAGCAAAAATCATTTTATCTGGTTTGAAGCCGGTGTTTTTGCTCTGTTTATGATGGTCGGGGCAAGTATCGGTTTAATCGGACAAGTATTTCAAACCAATGGTTCGTTTGCGTGTGCCGGTCTTTTCTGGGGGATTATCACCGCTCCTCTTTTGGCTATAAGCAAACGCCGTTCTCTGCCCTTTTGCTGGCTGATATTGTTTTTTTCCAGTCTGTTAAATATTCCGGCGGTGGAAGAGCTTATTTGGCATCTTTTCAATTGGTGGTTCTGGGCGGATCACCCCGAAGTTGCTTTGATTGCAATTTTGGTACACACCGGAATTATTGCCGCTTGTCTTTCAATGGCCGATCATTTGTCGGATTACAAATATCCGATATTCTCCGAGGCGCGCTGGATTGTGTATTTTGCCATGTATTCAAGCCTGTTGTTCTATATGGTTTTTGCCGCCTTTGAAAGCAAAGCGATTTACTCCTTTAACATCTTTTTCATCAGCGGCATCTTTTTGGGTATTATGGCGGGAGTTGGTGATAAGCTTCATCGCCCGCGGCAGGTAAAAGCCAATATTGCCATGCTTTACATTGAATGCCTGCTGATATATTTCCGCCTTTTGGGATCTCTGGTAACAACCGGCTTCGGTCTTATATTGAGCGGGATTGTGCTTATCGGAGGGCTTTACGGTATGCGCAAAATTATGAGTGAAATCAAAACCGATTGCAGGAGGAATACAAAATGATAAAAAATAAAATTATTACCGTATTGGCATTTCCGATTGCAATACTGGTTTTATGGATTGCGGATTTAAGCATTCGCACGGCTTTAATGCCGGAAGTAACGGTAAGAATTGCCGGATATGATCCAAGAGATATTATCTCCGGACATTACATTGCCTATACGATTGATTGGGAAGAAACGGACTGCACGCAGTTTGCGGGCAGAGTTTGCCCCGAAGATGAATTTAAGAATTATGCCTTGAATGAATATTGGGGCGATCAATATCGGTTTTATATTCCCGAGAGCAAAGCCAAGGAATTGGATAAAATGTTTCGCAACAGACGTGCGGAACATAATTTTGACATTATATATAAATACACACCGGGATTTCCGCCATTGGCAAAAGAATTGCTGATTGACGGCAAACCATGGCAGGAAACCATAATTAAATGAGGAAAAAAATGCAAGCAATTAAGGTAAAAGAAAATATTTATTGGGTAGGTGTCAAGGACTGGAATTTACGCGAATTTCACGGTTACGCCACCCCAAACGGTTCAACTTACAATTCATATTTAATTGAAGATGAAAAGAAGGTTTTAATTGACGGGGTTAAAAGTTATCTCTCATCCGAGCAGATAGCACGCATTCAAAGCCGCCTTGACTTATCAAAAATTGACTATTTGATTGTCAATCATGTTGAACAGGATCACTCCGGCAATATTCCGGAATTGATGAAATTGGCTCCGCAGATGGTAATTGTTACCAATGCGGCGGGAAAAATGGCATTGGAAGCTCATTTTGACACGACAGGCTGGAATTTTATGATTGTTAAAACCGGCGATAAACTTGATTTGGGCAAACGTTGTATAACCTTTGTTACTACTCCGTTGCTGCATTGGCCGGATTCGATGATGAGCTATTGCAATGAGGATAAAATTTTGTTTTCCAATGACGGATTCGGACAGCATTATTGTTCTAATACGATTTGGGTTAAGGAAGCCCCCTTTGATTTAATCGCAAATGAGGCCAAAAGCTATTACGCTAATATCTTGTTCCCCTACGGAATGCAAGCACAAAAGGCATTAAATACGACAGGCGAGCTTAACCTTGATATTGAAATGATTGCCCCGTCGCATGGCTGTATTTGGAGCCAAAAGGAAGAAATCGCTTGGATTTTGGCTCATTACGGCAAATGGGCGGCCGCCGAAAACGACGGTTCGGCAGTGGTGGTGTATGATACGATGTGGGGTGCAACCGCTAAACTTGCCGACACGATTACGACGGTGTTCCAAGATGCCGGAGTAAGGGTGGTTAAACGTTGTTTGAGCAATACGCATATTTCGGAAGTAATGTCCGATATTTTAGAGGCAAAATATGTTGCAATCGGCACTCCGACCTTAAATAACGAGCTGTTTCCGCGGGTGGCGGCGTTTGTAACCTATCTTAAAGGCTTATCGCCCAAAAATAAGAAGGGTTTTGCTTTCGGATCTTACGGTTGGCGCGGCGGAGTTGTTAACAAGATTCAAGCCGTGATGGAGGAATTAAAATGGGAAACCATCCCCCCGTTTGAAGAAAAATATACTCCGAAACCGGAAGTTTTGGAACAATTAAAAAACCACGTCGCAACTATGCTGCAGGATTAAAAGACAGGCGGAGAGGTTACCTCCCCGCCTGATTTACTCCCAATCCGAGAGGTAAGTAACAGTAATTGATGATTGATATGTACCGGTGCTGGGAGGGGATGAATAAAACAGACCGCCGGTACAGACCGCGTAATTATTATCGGCGATTTTAGAAAAAATAAAACACGCGCTAAATCCTCCCATATCTATGAGTCCTGAACACTCTGCTTCACCAAGACTCAAACGCCACCATTCTTCCCCAAGATCAACGTTTGTACTGAATAGCCCCATACTTTCATTGCGGACTTCAACTATTCCTCCGCGTGTTTCGAGAGTATCATTGCAATCTAATCTATATAAAGAACCACTGTTAAGGTTTTTGTTTATAACAATCGTTCCTATATTTATATCTCTGGTTACGTCAAAATCAACATCCATGCTTGCTGTTCTAAAACTGCCTAAAGTTATTTCGTGGTCAATAGTGGTTGAAATTGCAAAATTTTCGGATACTGCCGCGGCGTTATAGGCGGTATACGAGATGCCTGTTAATAGAAGAATTAAAAAAGTTTTGTTTGTCATCGTGCTTCCCTTTACGGTTTCTTTATTTACACTAAAAAAAGAAAACCACCTGTTGACTCTTGAGAGCCGCGAGGTGGCTGGAAGCGGAAAACTGTACTATAGAACAGTGCAAAGTATTTGAGTTGCCTCTTATTCCTTTACCTTCCAGCCATTGTTATAGCAGGAAGAATTTTTACGTTTTTCTTAAAAACGCTATAGTAGAGGCTTTCCGACCTCAAAACGGAATTTTCTCCGTTTCAGATTCAAACTAGCACAAAAATTTTTTGTTGTCAAAACAAAATTAAAAAAATTATGCCGAGAAAAGCAAAAACGCGGTGCGGCAATAAAATCTTGGTAAAATCGGTTTAGTACAATTCGCTTTTTTTATAGCGGGTAATGGCATAACGGAGCAGAACACCGATAATCGCCGCGGCCGGAACGGCTATCATCAAGCCCAAAAAGCCCAGCAAAACACCTCCCGACAGGAGTGCAAACATTATCCACACCGGGTGCAGTCCGACACTGTCACCGACCAGTTTCGGGGTTAGGAAGTTTCCTTCCAAAAACTGCCCGATTAAGAATACCGCAATTACAGCCGCAAAAGGCTCCCATGTGTTAAACTGTGCCGCTGCCAAAGCCATACTCATTAAGAATCCCGAAATACTTCCGACATACGGAATAAACGAGATAAGACCGGCAATAAATCCCACCGTAAGTCCCAAGTCCAGCCCGCACAGATTAAGCCCGACTGCGTAAAAAGTACCCAAAATCAGGCATACGCTTAACTGTCCGCGGATAAAACCCGCCATGGTGCGGTCAATCTCGCGTGCCTGTTCAATGATTATGTCTTTAGATTTGCGGGGCAGAAGATCTTTTATTTTGGCAAGGAATTTGTCCCAATCCCGCAACATATAGAACGCCACAACCGGAGTTATCAGCAACAAAGAAATTACATTGATAATCATTGCTCCGCCGGAGATTATGCCTTTGAGAAGACCGCCCAAAAGTTTCAAGTTGTTTGCCATGTTGGCGCGTATCCACTCTTTGAACTTATCTGCTTCAAGAGCCGGAAAATCCTGCTGCAGGTTTGATAAAATCGGCTCAAGTTTTTTCATCAATGCGCTGACATATCCCGGTACTGCATCAATAAAAACCACTATCTGGGCATTGATTACGTTAATCAGCAGAACAAACGCCGGAACGGCAATCACCACCACCAGAAAAACGGTTAAAATCGTTGCCAAGGTGCGGTTCATTTTCATCTTAACAAAGCGGGCGGTAACCGGAGCCAAGAGATAGGCAATAATTATCCCCGCGACAAAAGGAAGCAATACCGAACGCAGGGCATACATTGCCAAGAAAAACAATACCGCAAGCGTTATCCAAAACATTTTATTTGATGATTTTTTCATAAATTATAATCCTCAAAAGTGCTGAAAACATTAAGTTTGCGGTTTAGAACATAAATATTGCCGTTTTTGTTTAAGCTCATATTTAAGGCATCAATTTCCTGCAAGAGAGCGGAAAATTCGCCGAGATACTCTATTTTGAACTGAATTTTGCCTTTCATCATTGCGACAATTGCCACTTCTTCAACATTTTTCATACGTTTGAGATTTTTTTCCAGTTCCAGCCACTCGCTCAACTCGGAATAATCAAACAAAACATCAATGGTGCCGGAGGGTAAATCATCGGTTAAGCCTTTTTCCTGCAGATATTGCCGCAAAATATCATCGCGGATGGTAACTTTAAGCGTGGCAATATAGCGGACATCGGAGGATTTTTCATCCAAAACCAAAACATCTTTGATGAAATAAAGAATCTGCTCGTCGCTTAAAGAGGATAAAAGTTCCAAACCCGCCTCCTTGGTAAAATCGGGTGCAAGCTCATTGACGGCTTGGCGGTTGGCTTGCGCCATAGCTTTTTCCTTGGCAACGGCGGCAGATTGTGCGGTTACATCAACATTGATTGTTTTGGCATATCCGTCGGCAGCGGCCGGAAGGCTCCAAAGGCAACATACGCACAACAGCAAACAGAAGTATTTCATCATCAAAATTCCTTGTTAAACGCAATTTTTTTGGGATATTAACCTAAATAATCACAAATTGCAAAAGTTTTTATAGACTTTTTTTATAAATCGGTGTTTATTAGCCCCAGTTAAATTTATATAAAGGAATATCCGATGCAACAAACAGCTTTTATACAAGGACTTATTGCCAAAGCGCAGAAAAACATCAAGACCATCGTTTTACCCGAGGGAGAGGATGTGCGTGTGCTTGAAGCCGCATACGAAGTAGCAAAATTGCAATTTGCCCGTCCCATAATTCTCGGCGATGAAGCAAAAATCAAGACCTGTTTCGCCGAAAAAGGTTGGAGCCTGCAGGGAATTGAAATTATCACTCCCGAAAAATCCCCAAAATTGCAGCAATACGCCGATATGTTTTATGAAATGCGCAAAGAAAAGGGCGTATCAAAAGAAGATGCCCTAAAGCAAATGTCAAATTATAACTACTTCGGTACAATGATGATAAAATCTCATGATGCCGACGGTATGGTTTCGGGTGCCGCTCACTCTACCGCCGACACGGTAAGACCGGCTTTGCAAATTATCAAATCCAAGAAAAAAGGCCGTTCGGTGTCCTCGGCTTTCATCATTGTTTCCGATAATGTGCCGTATGTATTTTCCGATTGCGCGATTATTATCGACCCCAGCGCGCAGGAATTGGCAGATATTGCCGTTGACGCGGCGCAGACCGCAATTCAATTTGACATTGAACCCAATGTTGCCATGCTTTCTTTTTCCACCAAAGGTTCGGCCAAGCATGAAAAAATTGACAAGGTAGTTGAGGCAACCAAGCTTGCCAAACAGCAGTTGGAATCGGAAGAATACAAGAACTCGGGCATTAAATTGGACGGCGAATTGCAGCTTGATGCCGCGGTTGACAGCGTTGTTGCCGCCAAAAAAGCCCCGAACAGCGAAATTGCCGGCAAGGCAAGAGTTTTGATTTTCCCCGATATTAACGCCGGGAACATAGGCTATAAATTATGCCAACGCATCGGCGGTGCCGAAGCCTACGGTCCTTTCCTGCAGGGACTTAATGCACCGGTAAATGATTTATCACGCGGTGCCAATGCGCAAGACATCGTAGGTATGGTCGCCATTACCTGTTTGCAAGCTCAATAATTTAAATTAAGGAAAAATCAATGGATAAAATTTTAATCTTAAACTCCGGCTCGTCATCTTTGAAATATCAGCTTTTTAATGTTGACGGCGATAAATATGAAGTGGTTGCCAAGGGTTTGGCAGAGCGAATCGGCATTAAAGGTTCTTTTGTCAGCATTAAAATCGGTGACGGGGAAAAGGTTATCAAAGAAACGGAACTTCCCACTCATGAAGAGGCAATAAGAGAAGTTTTTGCATTGCTTCTCCAAGGGCCCTTAAAGAGCCTTGATGAGCTTTCAGGTGTCGGGCATCGTGTCGTTCACGGCGGAGAGTATTTTGACCGCACGGTTTTGATTGATGATGAGGTTATTGCCCGCATTGAAGAACTTTGCACTTTGGCACCTCTGCACAATCCCGCGGCTCTGCTCGGTATTCAAGCTATACGCCATTTGCTCCCGAATGTTCCCCAGACGGCAGCTTTTGATACCGCTTTTCATCAGACCATGGAGCCGGAGGCTTATATGTATGCCCTGCCTAAAGAACAATATCAGCAGTATAAAATCCGCCGTTACGGTGCGCACGGAACCTCGCATTTATATGTTTCGCGCGAAGCCAACAGATTGATCGGCAATCCTGAACACTCCAAAATTATTACCTGCCATATCGGCAACGGTGCCTCCATTTCGGCGGTAAAAGACGGCAAGTGCATTGATACTTCCATGGGCTTTACCCCTTTGGCCGGTGTGGTAATGGGAACACGTTGCGGTGATATTGATCCGTTTATTCCGCTCTATATTATGAAAACTCAAGATAAGACGGTTGCCGAAGTTGACAATCTCTTGAACAAACAGTCGGGAATGTTCGGTCTTTGCGGATATTCCGACAACCGCGATGTGGAAACCCGCTATTTTGAGGGTGATGAGGAATGTATAACCGCAATGAAGGTTTATTCTTACAGCATTGTCAAATATATCGGTGCTTATACTGCATCAATGGGCGGTGTGGATGCGATTGTCTTTACCGGCGGGGTCGGTGAAAACGGCGGCGAGGTAAGAAAACTGGTCTGCGATCGCTTGGCATATATGGGAATTGAACTTGATTCGGAAGCAAATAAAGTCCGCGGAAAAACCATCGAGATTTCCAAACCCGGTTCTAAGGTCAGAGTATTTATTATTCCGACCGATGAAGAATTGGTTATTGCCCAAGATACTAAAAAATTGCTTTAATATTTTTTATAAATCGAAAAGACAAGGGCGGGGGCAAAGCTTCCCGCCCGTGTTTTTTATTGAATGTATTCTATAACAATATTTTGGCCAAACTCTCCCGATTGCGGTATGGCAGTATTATCCCATGAAATGGAATTATACTGAAATTTGAATTTATTGTCCGAATCATAAATTATATAGGGACGCTCCATTATTGTATTTCCAAGTTGTATGTTAGGAGCCCTAAAGCAAGGATGATCAATGCCTGAATCAGCATTGAATGCTATACCATCAACCTTGCACCAATCGAGGACATTGGCGGTAAAAGTACCGATGGAAAATCCGCTGTATGATGTTATGTTGCCGGTTTTAGATGACATTCCCGAACCATCAGTTGCAAATTCTATTACTCCACCTTGTGACCAATCAGCACCGGGGTTGACGGTAATTGATCCCATATTTAAGTTGTGAGTTACGGTTAAACTGACATCATGAGTTACCGTCACGGAAACATTCATTGTATCGGAGTTGGCAGCGTACGCGGCATAAGAGCCTAGAACGACTCCGGCAACAGCGGTCAATAAAATATATTTATTCATATCTAAACTTCCTTTTTTTATTAAAGTTATAAAAAACCACCTGTTGGGTAAAATCCCGCGAGGTGGTCGGAAGTTAGCAACTATCATTCAAATAGTGCAGAGTATTCTTTATATTTCCCTGCCTTCCAACCAAAAAAGATCGGATATACCAAATAACGTTTCGGTTAAAACGTGAATGAGAGGTTGCTACACCTCAAAACGGCTTTTTATTCGTTTCAAAGTCACCATAGCATACTTTTTATTCCGAATCAAGCAAAAAAATTAAAAAAAACATCCCTTAAAAAAAAGGAAAATAAAAGGCGAATCGAAGAGCGGTTTTTATCTTCTTTTCCGCATATTTTTCTAATAAATACTATATCCTTGTTTTCTCAAAATTAAAAAAATTTATCCACCTGTGCATATTTTTTTAAATCGCCTTTTTATAAACACATAGCCGAGTTGAGAATAAAATTTCATTTTTGCTACTTGGAAAAAAATTTTTGTTATTGCATTATAAAAATAATGATTGATTCGCAACAGCTTATAAAAATCAAAAAAAATTCTTGTGCATACTACATATAGTCTATTTACTTTTTGTTAATACCAAATATAGTATATCAAACTTTAATTAAGCAACCATTTGAAAGAAGGAAAACAAAGCAAAATGTCCAACCATGACTACGAGGCATCAAAGGTAAAAGATAACGTTCAGATTACCAGCGTTACCAAAAGAGACGGAACCTTGGCTCCCTTTGACAGCGATAAAATTTTTAATGCGATTCGCAAGGCCGGAGAGGCAACTTCCGAGTTCGGCGAACAGGAATGCTATCTTTTGACCGGACAGGTTTTGAAAGTTTTGGCGCATAAATTCAGCGAATCCCTGCCGTCAATTGAAAATATTCAGGATGTTGTGGAACAGGTTTTGATTTCCGCCAACTATTTTGCCACCGCCAAGTCTTATATTTTATATCGTGATCAGCGTTCACGCGCAAGAGCCGATAAAAAAGTTGTGGTTGATGTTGAAAGTTCAATCAACGAATATCTGGAAAGACTTGATTGGCGCGTTAATGCCAATGCCAACCAAGGATATTCCAACGGCGGCTTAATCTTGAACGTATCGGGCAAAGTTACCGCCAATTATTGGTTGAGCCATGTTTATCCCGCCAATGTCGGTGAAGCACACCGCAACGGCGATATTCATATTCACGATTTGGATATGCTGGCGGCATATTGCGCCGGATGGTCGTTGAAAAATCTGCTTCACGAAGGATTTAACGGAGTTCCCGGCAAAGCCGAAGCCGGTCCTGCCAAACATTTATCCGCCGCAGTCGGACAGATGGTTAACTTTATGGGAACACTCCAAAACGAATGGGCGGGCGCACAGGCTTTTTCTTCGGTTGACACCTATTTGGCACCTTACATCCGCAAGGATAATCTTTCTTATGAACAGGTTGAACAGTGTTTTCAAGAGTTGATTTATAACTTGAATGTTCCCTCGCGCTGGGGTTCGCAGACACCGTTTACCAACTTTACTTTCGATTGGGTATGCCCCGATGATTTGAAGGATAAGCACCCGTTGATTGCAGGTGAGGAGCAGCCCTTTACCTATGGCGATTTGAAACCGGAAATGGATATGATTAACAAGGCTTATATCACGGTAATGATGAAAGGTGATATTAAAGGCCGTCCGTTTACTTTCCCGATTCCCACCTATAATATGACACCCGATTTCCCGTGGGAAGACGAAAACACCGAGTTACTATTCGAAATGACCGCCAAATACGGACTTCCTTATTTCCAAAACTTTATCAACTCCGTTTTGAAACCGGGACAGATTCGTTCAATGTGCTGCCGTTTGCAACTCGATTTGCGTGAGCTTTTAGCCAAAGGCAACGGACTTTTCGGTTCGGCGGAACAGACCGGTTCCATCGGTGTTGTTACCTTTAACTGCGCACGTTTGGGATATGTTTATAAAGATAATGAAACAGGTCTTTTTGCCCGTGTTGATGAGTTGATGAATATTGCCCGCACCTCGCTTGAGATTAAACGCAAGCTCATCCAACGTTTAATTGATAACGGACTGTTTCCGTTTACCAAACGTTATTTGGGAACGCTTCGCAACCACTTTTCCACCATCGGCGTTAACGGTATTAACGAGATGATTGCCAATTATACCTCCGGCAAGCACGATATTACCGACGGGTGGGGTATTGCTTTTGCCACCAAATTTTTGGATTATATCCGCGCGAAGCTTGTAAAAATTCAGGAAGAAACCGGACATATGTATAATTTGGAGGCGACTCCCGCCGAGAGTGCGACCTATCGTTTTGCCCGTGAGGATAAAAAACGTTATCCCGGAATTATTCAGGCCGGAACGGTTGAGAATCCGTATTATACCAACTCTTCACAGCTTCCGGTCAGCTTTACCGATGATCCTTTCGAGGCTTTGGAACTGCAAGCCGATTTGCAGTCCAAATATACCGGCGGCACTGTTTTGCACCTTTATATGGGACAGCGTATATCTTCGGCAAAAGTTTGCCGCGATATTGTCAAAAAGGTTTTGACCAATTATCGCTTGCCCTATATTACCATTACTCCGACTTTTTCCGTTTGCCCCAAGCACGGCTATATTTCCGGAGAACATAAATACTGCCCGATTTGCGATGAGGAAATTTTGGCGGAAAAAAGAAAAATTGCCGCTTCGGAAGAAGTTGCATAATGAATAATAATGTGTTATAATGAATTTATAAGGAGAAAAAATATGAAAGTTATCAACATCGAAGACATCAAATTGAATGACGCCGAGAGACAGCCTTGCGAGGTTTGGACACGCGTTATGGGCTATCTGCGTCCTGTCTCCGAGTTCAATAAAGGCAAAAAATCGGAGTTTTATACCCGTAAATATTTTGCCGAAGATAAAGCTCAAGCGGTTTTGGATTGCGGATGCAGCCGAATCGACGTTGCCGCCGAGTAGTTTATGGAAAAGGATTTTATTAAAGTCGGCGGTGTTGAAACTTTCAGCACCGTCGATTTTCCTGATAAAATAGCCGCGGTAATATTTATGCAGGGCTGTCCGTGGCGATGCCCTTTCTGTCATAATGCGGTTTTGCAGGATACAGATTGCGACAGCGGTTTTATATGGGAAAAATTTGTTGAATTTTTGCAAACGCGCCGCAAAATTTTGGACGGGGTGGTTTTTTCAGGCGGTGAACCGCTCATGCAAAACGGTCTTGAAAGTGCAATCAGGGAAGTTAAGGATTTGGGCTTTCTTATCGGACTTCATACCGGAGGATACAGACCGCAGCACTTAAAAAAGGTTTTGCCGCTGATTGATTGGGTGGGGTTTGATATTAAAGCTCTCTTAGAGGAAAACAAATACGGCAGAGCTATCGGTTGTTTCTCGCAAACATACCTGATGAAAGTGCGCGAATCGCTGCAAATTCTGCTTGAAAGCGGGGTTGATTTTGAATGCCGCACAACCTGCGATCCAAGAATTTTGTCCATAAAGGACATTAAAGACATTGCAGAAGAGCTGTCGCGAATCGGGGTAAAAAAATATTTCCTGCAGAAATACCGCCCGGTTGAAAGCGATAAAACAACGAGTGATTGCGATTGTGAACAGTTTTTTTGCGATAAAAATTTAATCGCCGCGCTGAAGGCACAATTTGAGGTGTTTGATATTCGCAAATAATTTAAACAAAAAACTGGACAAAATATTTTTTTCGTGCTAATATGAGTTCGTAAAGCAGGTTTCAGGGAGGAAAAAATGGAAGAAACAGCACAGCAAGAGCAAAAACAAAAAATTGCTTCTGCCGGTTTCAGCGAAGAATTTTTGCGCAGCCGCGGATTGGATGCCGACAGTGAAGTAACTGCCGGAGAGCTTGAAAAATTGAAAAAAGAAGCCGAAGAATTTGCCGCAGCTCCTAAAGACGAATCCGCCAACGGAGTAAAGGATGGCGAATCCTTGGAAAAAAGCGAAGAGAGTCCCGTTGCTGGAGGTGAACCGCAACAGGAAAATTCTGATATTGAGGTTGGTGAAAACAATACTCCGGCTGCCGAAGAAGTAACTCTGGTGGCAAAAGACCACGATCCGGAATGGGTGCAGAAATATGATGCCATTATGCGGGATTATACCGCAGACAGCGAGGAAAAATGGGAACGCGAAACCGTTGATGAAAACGGGGAGAAAATTGAGGGCTTAAAAGGGCGAATCGGTGCGGCGCAATTTTATTTTTCCGCCGAGGATAAAGCCAAAGTGAGCATTGAGGGAATTGATGCGATTGCCAATCTGGCTGCCAAAACCGAACAGGAAATTGCCTTTAATGAAAATTGGAGCGAAGAATTTAAGGCTAAAATGATTGAGGCCTGCGAAAAATACGGCGTAACGATTCAAGGTCTGGAAAATGAGCCGCAGCAGGCGCAAGAGGATGTCCGAGAAAATCCGCAGGAAAGCATTGAATCACCAGAATCTACACCGCAGGAAGAACATTTGATTCAATGCGGCAATGCCCATACGACAGAATTCGGATTTAAAAAGTATGCCCGCGAAGCCGCTGCCGATCAAGAAGGTTTTGCCCAAAAAATTGCCGATATTGAAGCTCAAGGCGTTCACGTCGGGGATAACAGTTTGGATGCCGCACATTTAACCATGCGCAAATATATTTTGTCCAAACAAGAGGGCAAAACCGATGAAACGGCCGATCTCGGAGAGGCTTTAAAAAGATACGGCGTAGCCTCGGTTACATTTGAACCGGAGGGCAACTCGGAGGCGCAATGCAAGGTTGAAATCAAGGATTACCGCCAATATACGGATGAAGAAAAATCCCAAGTTAATGCGGCAATAGAAAAATTCCGTCCGCAGTCGCGTTCGGAAAACTCTCCGGAGCTTGTCCGCCAAGCGATTGGTGCTTCTCGACCGGAAGGCCGTTAAACTAAATTTTAAGTCCTATTATTAAAAAAATGTAAAAATAATGAAAATTTGACAAAAAAGTACTTGCCAAAACATATTTTTTGTGATAAAGTGCTTGCAAAAATAAGGTTTTAGATAGGAGACAAAACAATGGACGCAAAACAAGCCGCCGCCAAAGTGACTTCCGGCAACTATACCGCAGAGGATTTTGCGGTATTATATGCCGCGTTGAAAGGCAAGGCCGAATATGCCGATGCTTTCCGTGCTTTGCGCACGAGAATGCTGAAAGAATATGCCAAAGGGCAGACTTTGGAAGTAAGCCAAGCTCGCCCGCAGAAAACAAATCAGCGGCAAGCAGAGCCCGCCGCACAGCCGCGTGTCCAGGAGAAAAAGGATATTGTGGTTGATGAGGCACCGCGCACTGCAAGAGTTGATGAAAATCAACTGCATAACAATGTTGAGCAGTGGAAAATCAAACGCCGCCAAGATATTATGCAGTGGGTTGCCAAGAATCAATCGCACGAAATCAAGGAAATCAAAGCTGTTGAAAGCGGTTTGAATGCCGAGTTCAAAGACGGAACAACTTTGAACTTCGTGAAAGAAGATCATGTTTCGGTCAAAACTCCGAAACAGCCGGAACCCAAGAACTTTGATGTTATCGTTGCGTTAGCCAAACAGGAAAACCGCAAGGTTAAACTCGGCGAAAATATGAGTGAGGAATTTCGTGCGGCTTTGATTGAAGCCTGCGCCAAGGCCGATGTTCAAATCAGCAATCTGACTTTGGAAGATTTGGATAAATATATGAGTTTTGTCGCCGAAAAACAGCCTCAAGCTCCGCAGCAAACCGAAGAACACAGCCTAAATGCTGCCGTCAATACCGGACACACTTTGAAAGCGTTGAGTGCCGAACAGTTGAAGAGATTGCAGGATAACGGTTTTGATGTGAACGAAACATCCGTTGTTGATGATCAGCAGTGGAATGCAATGCAGACCGTTTTGTCCTCGCAGTCCCAAGAAAGAAAAGATAACGGAGTGGGCGAAGTTGTTAGTGCTGTTGCCGCCCATGCTGCCTCCCGTGAAGCTCAAGCCGCAGAACAAAAAGTTGATACTCCGGCACAGGAGAGCGTTGTTGCCGCTGTCACCCAAGAACAGGAAAGCGTTGATACTCCCGCTCAAGTTGCAGAGCCTGCTTCTTCGGTTGCCGAACCTGCACCGCAAGTTCAGGAACCCGCACAGCAGACCGCCGGCGAAGCCAGAGTTCAAGAGGTAAAACAAAAAGTTGATACTTCTGCTCAAGATACTTCGGCACAAGATACTCCTGCTGATGTTCAAACTCCGGTTAATGAAGGCGCGGGAGAGGCACAGCCTATTCCTCCGTCATATTTCGGATCTGCGGATTTTAATGATGTTCTCTTGGAAGATGAGGATCCCAACAAGGAAGATGCCGCACGGCAGACCGCAAAAGAAGAAAAGCAAGATACTGCCCAAGGCAAGGATAGCGGTGTTATTGTAATTCCCGCTATGCAGGGCGGAGAGGCCGATCCTCAAGAACAGGCTGCCGCAGATGCTGCCCGCAAACAGGAGGAAGATGCCGCAAGCCAAGCCAAAGATAATAAAAAGGATAAGAAAAAAGGCTCTATTTTGTCGCGAATCGGTAATTGGTTCGGCAAGATGGGCAAAAAAACCAAAAAAGTTCTTGTCGGCGCGGGTTTGGTTTTAGTGGCATTTGTTGCCGGACGTTCCTGCATGGGGTGCCACAATACCGGCAATCCCGGCGATGATAAAAAAGATCCGCGCAAAAACATTGAATTGGTAACCGATACTTTGGCAACGGACAGCATTGCCGATCGTCCTGATACTCTTGATTTAGGGCGCGATGTTGTTATTGCTCCGCGTGTATGGGATGAGAGTATGACAATTACCAAGGCGCAGTTTGATAATATGTATAATATTGTCGGCAAGCATGACAAAGATCATGTTATGTGGGACAGAATGTATATGAACTCGAAGGAATTGGCTCCCAAGTTCGGTTATACATGGGATGAGTTGATGTTCAAGACCATGAGAATGGCGGCTTGGACAAACGCTTTGAACGGCAAAGCCTGCGATACTCATAACGCTAAATGGGCTTATACCTATAGCGGTGCTTTCGGACACATTGTCGGTCCCACAATGGAAGTTATTAAATGCGGCGGTGAACTTGATGCCTCGCTTTTGGCAAAAGCCAAGAAGACTCTTGATGCAGTCGGCAAAGACGGACGAATCAATGTTGTGGCTTTGGATGCGGTTGTTCCCGGAACATCGAGATACAATGACCATGATGCACAAGGCTGGATTATCGGTCATAACCGCAATGTTATGATTGATATGAACGAAGATTGCGGACGCAATGCCCAAGTCGGATTCCGTATCGGCGGTAAACTTCCGGAAAAAGTGGTGCAGAAAGTGGTTGAGGAAGAAGTTGACACCGTTCCTTCGCCGGTTATTCATAGAATTGAGAAAATAGAAATTCCTCCGCTACAGCCGATTCAACCTGTTACTCCGGATTTGCAGATACCGAATATTCATGTTGATATTCCGCAGCCTGCTCCTCAAGCCAATGTTGCCGTCGGTGCGACCGCTAACCTGACCTCAACTCCCGGAGCTCAAGGTGTTAAGAAAGGACAAGAGGTTTTGGCTAACGGAAGTGATAGAGGCTTGACCAAACGTCAAAGAAAAGTATTGCTTCGCCAAGCAAAAGACCTTTATGAAGCCGACAAGCTAACCAAAGAAGAGTATCAACAGACTGTCAGGGAAATAAACGGGACTAAAGGTAATCAGGTTGCGCCAGCAACTGCCTCCCGCGGCAATTCCTATGGCGGCTAAATAAATAAAAAAACAAACCCGATCGCAAGACCGGGTTTGTTTTTTACGGTGAGTTTATTTCGGTGAGATAGAAGGTCTTTTTAACTCGGAGTGTAAGTGATAGTCAATGATGCTGTTCTGGTTGCGGGAATAATGTCGGATACAGTGTCCAGATAGCAATGAGAAAGAAACACTTTAAAGAGATTTCCTTCCCCGCTGTATTTTATGTAAGAATGGCACCATTTTTCACCACCACTTCCGAAAGGATATACAGCACTACGATAACCTCCAAAAACTTCCAACCCTCCGCAAGAATTGGTTGCCGTATTGCAAGCTTCGGGATTTGCAATATTAGCGGTAAAAAAGCCGACCGATTGATTATCAGCTCTGATGATCGCTCCTTGATTGTTGTAACCTATTATTCCCGAATCAGTATATCCCCAAGTTGTAGGGTCTCCGCTATATATCGGATTGATATAGATTGTGCCTAAATTTATATCACCTTTTACATCCAAATTGGCATCCGCGCTTGCGGCTCTGAAATTGCCTAAAGTTATTTCGTGGTCGATGGTGGTGGATATTGCAAAGTTTTCGGAAACAGCTGCAGCATTATAGGCAGTATAAGATAAGCCTAATAATAAAAGAGTTAAAAAAGTTTTGTTTGTTGTCATCTAAACTTCCTTTTATGGTTTCTTTATTTGCACTAAAAAAAGAAAACCACCTTTTGGGCATTCAAACCCGCGAGGTGGCTGGAAGTTTCCAACTGACTAGTAGATCAGTGTGAAGTATTTGGATTATGCCTTATTCCTCCACCTTCCAGCCATAATAGCAGGAAAAATTTTACGTTTTTCTAAAAACGCTACTAGAGAGGTTGGAACACCTCAAAACAAGATTTTCCTTGTTTCGATTTTTAACCTAACATAAAAAATTGCGCTTGTAAAGAAAAATTTTGATTTTTTGCTCTCTTGTTTGCGATGATGCAGAAAAATAAAACTAAAAAATAAAAAAAACTCGCAACCGGAAACGGCGGCGAGTTTTTTAATTAGTCTTTTCGAGGTTTGTAGGCAAGTTCATAAACTCTCTTTGCCGCATTTAAACGAGGATCCGTTTTAATGATAGTTTCGACTTCAGGAAGCAGTTTATAACGCCGGGCGTAACCAAAAGGCAAATTGCAGAAATTATTCAATCCATGGTTGTTGACACTGAAGATCATTTGCTGAAATGCTTTATCCTGCTCGGGGTTAATGCCCAGTTCGGCAATATTATTCCAAAATGTCCTTTCCAAATATCCGTAGCTGTTGATATAAGCCAGACAGTCACCATCGTGCATAAGCTGTGGCGTAGCTTCTTTGAACCACGCATCCATTGCATTGACCTTGCGTTTGTCGGGGTTATAAACATTAACCTTTTTCAACTTCTGCAACAGCAGATTGAAAGAAAGATTATCATAACAATACTCACGGAGCTTTAAGTTCCTTACTTTCGGAGGAGGAGTTTCAAGGTGCATTGTTTTTTTGCCATGACCTGCCAGATAAAGTACGACTGTGATAAACAACAGTAAACAGCAGATAATTGCCAATAAATAATAATTTTCCATACGCTTGTTATTTTAGTTAATAATACATTGATAAAATTATAAGTTTCTATCCGCCTTTTAGCAGAGAAAACGGAAGATGTCAAGCAGCAGAGTTTTGCATTTTTACATTTTTACTCTTTTCCGCTTTCCCCGTCCCCCTTGTTTTTTGCAGTCCCTTTCTCGTCACCCCTCGCACGGAACATCGTTCCGCGCGTCATGGGGTCTCATGACATCAAGTCCCCAGCTTGTCTTGCTGAACTTGTTTCAGCATCTATTTTAAAGGTCCTGAAACGAGTTCAGGACGACAATTGGGATTATTCAGAACGACAATTGGGGGAGTTCAGCCTTTCTCCTATGTCACGCCGCTCATTTCTTCGGCGTTCTTCCCCTACTATGTCACGCCGCACTTGATGCGGCGTCCAGGTTAAAAAATAAGCCGATTTTAGACCTGATGCCAAAGTCAAGCCTGACAATGAAGTTTAAGTATGTGAGTAGAGAGCAGGGAATAATAAAAACTTTTAAATTTCTTCTTTACATTACTGATTTTTTATGTTAGGGTAATTTCGAAGTGAATGAAAAGTCACTTTGAGGTCTGATAGCCTCGTAAGTACCGTTTGTATCAAGACGTAGTTTGATATGTCCGACTTTTATGGTTGGAAGGTAAGGAAATAAGATTTATCAAATACCTTACACTATTGTACTTAATAGTTATCAGCTTCCAACCACCTCGTCTGCTTGTCGGGGTGGTTTCTTTTATTAAAGTTATAAAGAAACTAAAAAAAGGAAGTTTGAATATGAACAAATATATTTTAATGCTCGGTGTTGCAGGCGTTGTTTTGGGTAGTTATGCCGCCTATGCCGGAAACTCCGCCACAATGACCGTTACTGCAACGATTGCTCACGATGTGAGTTTAAATGTAACAAGAAATATCAGCTGGACTATGACCATTGATCCAAGTCAAACTTATGGCGATATTGACTGGATAGGAGAGAATGATGGTTGCGAAGTTGAAAACAACGGTGATGGTATTATTTCCGCTTCTATGACGGCGGGACGATTCACTGCTAATATTCCTAATCCTGCCAACTATAGAAATGTGCTGTCATTTGAGGAAAGCTATGCTTGGAATGATTTAGTTATCAATAGCAATGAATATGGCAATAAATTTGTTATTCAACTGGTAATTGACCATGTAAGCGGTTACGAATTTGCAGTGGCGGGACTTCTACATTATGATGGTGTTGTTCCTGCTCCTAAAGTTTATGACTTCGGCAGTGTAACTATCCAATACACTCCAGAATCATAATTAAAATCAGCAAAAACCCTGCGGAATTTTAATCCGATTCCGCAGGGTGTGAATACGAAGCCTAAATTTCAGGAGATGCCTTGAC
>JAFUYI010000064.1 GCA_017470585.1 Alphaproteobacteria bacterium
CTCATCCATCGTTTGTATCGAACGTATTCGGTATATCCGGTTTTTATGGCCGGAAGGTTGTGGAATAAGCCAAATCAGACGAATACACAACACTATTATGGATGATAGTTGCAAACTTCCGGCCGCCTCTGGATTTATCCTTGGGGCGGCTTCTTTTTTATAAATTTAATAAAAAAAGGAAGTTTTAATATGAATAAATATATTTTAATGCTCGGCGTTGCCGGTGTCGCTTTAGGCAGTTATTGTGCCTACGCAGGCAACTCGGCAACAATGACCGTTACCGCCACGATTGCCCATGATGTGAGCCTTGACAATGTTACCAATTTAAGCCTTGGCACTATTACCATAAATCCCGGATATACTGGTTTTACAGGTTGGAATTACGATGACTCCGGAGAAGCAACTTATTTTGAAGGACAAGCTATTGTTTCGATATCTAATGCCACGTTCGGCACTTTTACTGCCAATATACCGAATCCTTCAGCTTGCACTGGCGGTGAGACTTGCGGTGGATTGAGAATTACCGGAAACGAGGATAATTACATTAATAATCTCTTTGGCGGAAGCGATGAAAGCAATTACTGCGGATTTAGAATTAAGTACGGCGGACTAGGAAGCATATTTAAGGTGATTCCTGAAGACTGCTCTATAGGAAATGTTTTTTCCGTCACTACCGGGGCGCATAGTGGAACTTTACATATTGAATATTCACCGAGTTAAAAGGCCTGATAAGCGACAAAGCGAAAGGGAAAAGTAATTTTCCCCTTCGCTTCATATAAAAAACAGAGCCGGATTTTTACAATTGCATTTCTTCTTTTATTTCCGCCAAGCGTTTAATCCGGTTAGCCGTGCTGGGGTGAGTAGCAAAAAGAGAAGAAAAATTACTTTTTATTCCGCTGAACGGATTGACAATAAACATGTGCGCGGTTTGAACATCGGCCTTTTGCATCCTGTAATTATTAGCGTAATTTTCGAGCTTATAAAGTGCCGACATCAACCATTCGGGGTGTTTGGTCAAACGGGCGGCTCCTTCATCCGCTTTATATTCTCTGGTTCTTGAAATTGACATTTGAATTATGGAAGCCGCTATCGGCATTAACACCGCGCCCAATAACATTATTAAGGCATTACGGTTTTGATTTTTTGCAGAGCTGTTTACACGGGCAAAATTTCCCAACATGGCAATAGCTCCGGCAAAAATTGCCGCAATGGTAGAAATTAAAATATCGTGATGGCGAACATGGCTCATTTCGTGAGCCAAAACACCCTCCAATTCCTCGCGGCTCATCAATTCCAACAATCCCGAGGTCGCGGCAACAGCCGAGTGTTTTGCATCTCTCCCGGTGGCAAAAGCATTCGGCACTTTATCCGGAACTACATAAATTTTGGGCATGGGAAGTCCGGCTTCCGAAGAAAGTCTTTTGATAATGTCATACATAACAGGCTCGGTTTTCTCCGTAGCCTCCTTGGCGCGATAGTGCATTAAAACCAGACTGTCGCTGAAAAAATAGCTGAATAAGTTAATTCCGCAGGCTCCCGCAAAAGCATTAAACATCCCCTGCGTGCCGCCGATCAGATTGCCGAAATACATAAATATCAGCACCAGCAATACCATTAACAAAAAAGTCTTTCTCATTGTTTTACCTTTATTATTCTTTGAGATGCTATAATTCCGGCGGCAAATTTCAATTCGTTTTCGGTTATGCGATGAGCTGTATCGGGGTATCTCACAACTTCAACTTCCAGATTATGTTTTGTCAGCCAATTCATTGAAAAATCAAGAGTTTTATATTGAACGGTTGTATCGTCCTCTCCGTGAAGCATAAAAATCTGCGGGCGGCTATGAATATTTTGTGCTAACAGCGTGTGTCCGGCAACAACTCCGGAAAACATAAAACATCC
Source organism: Alphaproteobacteria bacterium (assembly GCA_017470585.1). Lineage (GTDB taxonomy): Bacteria > Pseudomonadota > Alphaproteobacteria > RF32 > CAG-239 > JAFUYI01. The sequence goes on from JAFUYI010000064.1 coordinate 1,903, forward strand.
GCCTATTGATTGTTTGCGCGACAATGCCGTCCATAAGGCTAACATCGCCCCTTGAGAAAACCCGATAATGTATATATTACAATCAGTTAAAGAATAATCTTTATTTATAACATCAATAAAATTATTCATTTTCAAAGCGCATTTTTCAAGCTGTTCGCCTGCCCTGTCATAAATATCAATAATTTCGTCTAAAGGAGTTTCGGGATTACGGCGTTTACGTTCTATATCATAATCCGATACATCATACCATTCGCGTATTGCGCTGTTTTTGTGCGTTTTATCTGACTGTGGGGTTACTATCAGCGAATCCGGCAAAAGCGCGGATAAGGTAACAGCATAATCGCTCATATCCGCCATTGAGCTTTTATATCCATGTATAAAAAATACGATATTATGCGGATTTGTCTTATTTCCGTAAGCAAGATAATCCACTTTCCTCTCCCGCTAATTAAAAAACTTGTTATTGCGCGGAAATCCGAACGGGACGAGTTTGCCGACCTGCCCGCGATGTCCGAGCCAAGTCCGCAAATCTGTTTCAACGCCCACACCTCCGGAGCGGTTAAAGCTAAATCCGTCTTCTTCATTAAAGAACTGAATATCCGACAGTCCGCCGTCTTTGTACTTTTGCAAAACCACACCGCGACCGCGAGCCATAGTCGGTATTTCTTCGCTTTTAAATACCAAGAGTTTGCGGTTTTCGCCCACCGTTGCAACCATATTGCCGCTGACCTTTACACAAAAACAGGTCTTTTCATTTTGAGCAACGTTCATAATTTTGCGACCGTTGCGAGTTTGGGCGATAATGTGGTTTTCATCAACAATAAAGCCCCTTCCTGTATTTGAAGCCAAAAGATAGGAAGCCTTCGGCTCAAAAACAAAGATTGCGGCAACCGTGTCGCTGTTGGCAATATCCGCCATCAGCCGCAAAGGCTGTCCGAAACCTCTTCCGCTCGGAATATCATTGGCGGAGATATTAAAGAACTTGCCGGAGCTGTCCAAAATAATGATTTTATCCGTGGTTTGGGCGTGCAAAGAAAATGCCAGTCTATCATCTTCTTTGAATTTAAAATCGCTTTTCAGATCGACATGACCTTTGAGGGCGCGTATCCAGCCTTTTTCCGATAAAATAACCGTCAGCGGTTCTTTTTCAATCAACGCTTCAATCGGAACTTCCACGACCTCTTCCACCTCTGAAAACTCCGTACGGCGGCGGCCGAGTGCAGTTTTCTTGCCGAATTTTTCCTTCATCAATTTGATTTCTTCGCCGATTTTATTCCAAAGCTTATCCTCATCGGCAAGAAGTCCGTCAAGTTCGGATTTTTCCTCGCTTAATTCGTCGTACTCTTCACGGATTTGGCTTTCTTCCAACTTACGCAAAGAGCGCAATTTCATATTCAAAATCGCTTCTGCCTGATTATCGGAAAGCAAAAATTCCTTTTTCATTACTTCTTTGGCATCTTCTTCATTGCGGATAATCTCGATAATCCGATCCAAATTAAGGTAGGCTTTCAAATATCCGGATAAAATTTCCAAGCGATAGTTTATTTTGCTTAATCTGAAATTTATTCGCCTTATCAAGACATTATAGCGATGTCTTAAATATTCACTTAAAACGTTTTTGATGTCCATAACCCGTGGTACTCCCTCGGAATCGAGGACATTCATATTCATATTGAAGCGACTTTCAAGCTCGGTTTGCTTAAACAAATGCTCCATCAGCAAATTAGCATCGACAAGGCGGCTTTTAGGTTCCAAAACTATACGGACATCCTGCGCCGACTCGTCACGAATATCATTTAAAAGCGGAATTTTCTTGTTTATCAAAAGTTCGGCGATTTTTTCCACCAGTTTGGCTTTTTGCACCATATAGGGAATTTCGGTAACTATGATTTGATATTGTCCGTGTCCCAAATCCTCTTTTTCCCATTTGGCACGGATGCGAAAAGCTCCCTTGCCCGTCGTATAAGCGTTAAGTATGGTGGAAAATTTATCGACAATCACGCCTCCGGTCGGAAAATCAGGACCTTTTAATCTTCTCACCAGCGGTTCAATTTCGGAATCCGGATTATCAATCAGGTACAGAAGAGCATCTGCAATCTCGCTCAAATTATGCGGCGGAATATTGGTTGCCATACCAACCGCAATTCCTGATGTACCGTTACACAACAGGTTAGGCACGGCGGCAGGCATTACCAAAGGTTCGCTTTCTTCCCCGTCGTATGTATCCATAAAATCAACCGCATCATCATTTAAGCCTTCCATCAGCGCAATGGCAAATTCGGTCAATCTCGCTTCGGTATAACGCATAGCAGCCGGACCGTCGCCGTCAATATTACCGAAGTTTCCCTGTCCGTCAACAAGAGGGTAACGCACGGAAAAATCCTGTGCCAAACGCGCCATGGCACCATATACCGCACTATCGCCGTGCGGGTGGTATTTACCGATAACATCACCGACTACGCGGGCACATTTCTTAAATCCCGATTTCGGGTCAAGATGCAACTGCCTCATGGCAAACATCAAACGGCGATGAACCGGTTTTAAGCCGTCCCTCACATCCGGCAACGAACGTGAAACAATGGTTGACATCGCATAAGATAAATATCTTTTGCTCAACTCTTCGGCAAGCGGCACATCTTTTATTTTTGTATCAATTTCCAACATATCAGTTCTTATAAATTCAGAATTCCCATCAGATTAGCACGGTTTAACGGAAATTTCAAGTCATGGACAAGAAAAAAGTTTTTATTTAGGAAAAAGCCCGTCATTTTCAGTAAATCCGCCACTTTTTCACGCTCCGGAGTGTAATTTTTATCCACAATAAAATGCGGATACAAAAACAATCTGTCCCGATAAGGAAAGCCTTTTTCCAAACAAACCGCCCTGGCTGTTTTTGGGGAAACATAGGCCAAATTTTTGACGGAAGAAGTAACGGCGCACTTGCTCAAATCAATACCTACTCCCAAATATTCTAAAAGATAAAACTCAAAAAACGCGTAATGAACAAGCCAATCGCTTTGAGTAAAGAAATTTTCTATATATTTATAAAACCACTCAAAATTTTCGTTTTCGGGCAAGCAGGAATTTAACAGCGAACACATAGCGGACAAGGCCGCCGTTTTTTGCGGATTACTCATAAAATCGGGCACAAACGAGCGGATGAGTTCCGGCTTAAAAGAGAGCATATTTTCTTCCAAACGCGCATAGCAATCAACATTGATAAGATTTCCCATCTGGTAAAGACCTAAATTTTTTTTTGAGAATCCGCCTCGGACAAAGCCCTTGATTAAACCGTGCGATTTGCTTGCAAGCGTAATGATTACGGAGTTTTCTCCGTATTTTCTTAAAGACGTTATATATCCTTCATCTCTAAATCGCATATTCTTTTTCTATTCTCAATTTATTTTTAAATCAAGCTATAACTTGACATTTTCTACGGGATTTTTATATAATTTACGATAGACATCAGTAAACAAGGAGAAAAAAATGAAAAAATCACTTTATTTACTTGCGGCAATCACCGCACTCGGATTATGCTCGCAGGCTTATGCCGGAGATCACTACGATAGCTGGATCGACAAAGAAACGGCGGAAATTGCCGAAGATTATGACGAGGCTATCATAAAAATTGATAATTCTTCTTTCTCGGCGGAGCAGAAAGCGGTTTTGAAAGAACAGGCTCTTGCCAATAAAGAATTGGCATTGGCAAACGCCAAAGCTGTTGATGCACAAATAAAAAAGAATATGGAAGCCCGCAAGGGATTTATTGATTTTTCAAAACATTCCAAAGAAAACAAAAAAGCACGCAAAGTTTTTAAGGAAATCGACGATATTTTATAGACACATAAAAAATATTGTGTTAAACTCTCGTCCGCAGTCTGCAATATGGGATTGCGGACTTTTCGTTACGTTATGAAAAAAGGAATAAACTATGACTTTGAAAAATTTAAGAAAAGACAATTACCCCGAATGGTACCAAAATGTGGTATCCGAATCCGAAATGGCCGAAAATTCCGCCTCGCCGGGCTGTATGGTCATCAAATCTTGGGGGTACGGAATATGGGAACGCATACGCGATATAATGGATGAAAAATTCAAAGAAACCGATCATGAAAACTACTATTTCCCGATGTTCATTCCGTTGTCTTTCTTCCAAAAAGAAGCCGATCATGTTGAGGGTTTTGCCAAGGAGATGGCAATTGTTACCCACTCCAAACTGGAAAACAGGGACGGAAAACTTACCCCCTCTTCACCTTTAGAGGAGCCGCTCATTGTTCGCCCCACCTCCGAAACCATTATCGCCGACAGTTTTTCAAAATGGATAAAATCCTATCGGGATTTGCCTGTTCTGGTCAATCAATGGGCAAATGTCGTACGTTGGGAAATGCGTCCGAGGTTGTTTCTGCGTACCCGTGAATTTTTATGGCAGGAAGGACACACCGCACACGCAATATTAAAAGAAGCCGAGGAAGAAACCGTTAAAATGCTTGAGGTTTACCGTGAAGTTGCCGAAAAATATCTGGCAATGCCGGTTTTGGTCGGCAAAAAGCCCGAACACGAAAAATTCCCCGGTGCGGTTGACACATATTGTATTGAAGCTATGATGCAGGACGGCAAAGCCTTACAGGCGGGAACATCGCATTTCTTGGGGCAGAATTTTGCCAAATCTGCCAATATTACCTTTGTCAACAAAAACAATCAACCCGAATATGCCTATACCACCTCTTGGGGTGTATCAACAAGGCTTATCGGCGGTCTTATCATGACGCACGCCGATGACGAGGGAATGAATGTTCCTCCGGCAATCGCTCCTTATCAGGTGGTTATTCTGCCGTTGATTAAAAATGAGGCTGATGCTCAAAAAATCAACGAATATGTGGAAAAGCTGCGCACGGCATTAAAATCCAAAATGCCTCTGGGATCTAAAATCAGAATTAAAGTTGATGCACGGGATAAAAAGCCTGCCGATAAGTTTTGGGAATGGAGCAAAAAAGGTGCTCCGATTATCGTTGAAGTCGGACTTCGCGATATCGAGAGTAACTCACTGATGGTTCGTGAAAGATTGAAAATCAATACCCCTGCCAGCAAAGAAGCGGTCGGGTTTGATGAGTTTGTAAACGGTATTGAAGCCCGTCTGCAGAATATCCAAGACGAGATGTTCGCCAAAGCGAAAGCCAGACTTGAGGAAAATGTCCGTACCGATATTACCACTCCGGAAGAGTTTAAGGCTTATTTTGCCAATTCCAATGAATGGATAGAGGACAATTGCCAAGGAAAGGTTGCTTTTGTCCGCGGCAAATGGTGTGCCGAGCCTGAAAGCGAAGAAATCTTAAAAGCGATGAAAATTACCATCCGTTGTATTCCTTTTGATCAGAGCAATACCAAGGGTAAATGCTTATTGACCGGAAAAGATGCGACTATGGACGTAATTTATGCCCGCAGTTACTAAAAAGCTTTGGAGGGGGAGGTCTTAATCCTCCCCTTTTTTATATTGATATTGGGCGGCGTTTGTATGTTTTGGTTTCTGCTCATTCGGAAAGTTATCCCAACTCCGCAAAAAAATAAACAATTTAATTTTTTTGCTTGACAAGAAAAACAGAGCAATGTATATAAAAGCAAGCTAACGCCGACATAGCTCAGTTGGTAGAGCTACTGATTTGTAATCAGTGGGTCCGCGGTTCGAGTCCGTGTGTCGGCACCATTAAGAAAAACCTCCCTTGCGGGAGGTTTTTTTACAATAAGCGATTCGCCTTTTAACTTGCGTTGTAAGTGATGGTTATAGTGTCGGAGTGATCTCCAAACATTACAGCTTTTGGGGCATCAAAATAACAAACACTGGGAATAATCTTAAAATTATTTCCGATTCCGGTATATTTTATATTGAGTTGACAGAAATCCTCTGACATTACAGGAGCTCCCAAAACATATGCCTCACCACTATTGGATAACGATAATCCTCCGCAAGAATCGTTTGCAGTATTGCAAGCTGTCTTATTAGGGATATTGGCAGTAAAGTTCATTGGAGTAACTGCCGAAGCATTGACAATATAAGCATCTTTGCGAGTGATTGCTCCCGATTCGCTATAATATATCACACCGCCATTGGTATTAGACGGATCGATATAAATGGTGCCAAAATCCATTGTATTTCCCTCTAATGTCAAAGATACATCATGTTCAATTCTTGCCGTAACGGTCATTGTGGCGGAATTGCCCGCATAGGCGCAGTATGAACCTATGGAAACCGCGGCAACGCCGAGTAATAAAATATATTTGTTCATCATCTAAACTTCCTTATTTAGTTTCTTTATAACTTTAATAAAAGAAACCACCTTTTGGGCATTAAAACCCGCGAGGTGGTTGGAAGTTGGAAACTGACGTATAGACCAGTGCCGAGTATTCTTTATATTTCCCGACCTTCCAGCCATAACAGCAGGAAGAAGTTTTATGTTCTTCAAAACACTATACGAGAGGTTTCCACACCTCAAAATGATTTTTCATTCATTTCGGTTTCAAGTTAGCACACTTTTTAGCATAAATCAAGTAAAAAATTAAAAAAAACACTTAAAAAAACGGTTGATTTTTGTGAATTTTTGCTAGGCTTTAATGTCAAAACAGTGTATATTGGGGCAGTTTTTAAGAAAATTCAAGGAAAAGAAGTTATGGTAGAAATGTCGCAGGCCGAAATAGCCAAGGAAGAACTAGAATATAATGCAGATTCAATTAAAGTTCTGCACGGTTTGGAAGCTGTCCGTAAACGTCCGGGAATGTATATCGGTGATACCGATGACGGAACCGGTTTGCACCACATGATTTATGAGGTTTTGGATAATGCTATTGATGAGGCTTTGGCCGGATATTGTGATAAAACTGAAATTATTTTAAACCCTGACGGATCGGCAACCATTCGTGATAACGGACGCGGTATCCCTGTCGGAATGCACAAAGAAGAAGGCGTTTCGGCGGCAGAAGTTATTATGACACAACTGCACTCGGGCGGTAAATTTGATAATAACTCTTATAAGGTTTCCGGTGGTTTGCATGGTGTTGGTGTTTCGGTGGTAAATGCCTTGTCAATTTGGTTAAAGCTGCGAATTTGGCGCGAAGGTCACGAGCATGTGGCTATGTTCTCTCACGGCAATGTTACCGAACACTTAAAAGTCGTCGGAGATGCCAACGGTCGTCATGGTACAGAAGTTACTTTTCTTCCCTCCCCCGAGACCTTCACAATGACAGAGTTCAACTTTGACGTTTTGGAAAGAGCAATCCGTGAAAAGGCTTTTCTGAACTCCGGTGTTTATCTTAAACTTATTGATAACCGAGGATCTGAGCCGCGTGAAGTAGTTATGCATTATGAAGGCGGTTTGAAAGCTTTTGTAAACCACATTAACAAATCAAAAGCCCCCTTGCATGAAAATGTTATAAGTTTTGCCGGTGAAGATAAGGATATTCAAGTTGAAGCCGCTATGCAGTGGACAAACGCTTACAACGAAAGTATGCTTTGTTTTACCAACAATATTCCGCAAAAAGACGGCGGCACTCACTTGGCCGGTTTCCGCGCTGCGTTAACCAGAACCATCAATAGTTACATCAACGAAAACGGTTTGGTAAAGAGTAAAGACAAAGATATGATTACCGGTGAGGATATGCGCGAGGGTTTGTCTTGCGTATTGTCGGTTAAAGTGCCGGATCCGAAGTTTTCATCACAAACAAAAGACAAATTGGTATCTTCTGAAGTACGCCCGATAGTTGAAAGCGTTGTAAGCAATAAACTGCAAGAGTGGCTTGAGGAACACCCGAATGAAGCAAAAATCATTGTCGGAAAGATTATTGAGGCCGCGACAGCTCGTGAAGCTGCTCGTAAAGCTCGTGAGTTGACAAGACGTAAAGGTGTTTTGGATATTGCATCGTTGCCGGGAAAATTGGCGGATTGTCAGGAAAAAGACCCTGCGCTTTCCGAAATATTCATCGTGGAGGGAGATTCTGCGGGTGGTTCTGCAAAACAGGGGCGTGATCGTCGTACTCAAGCTATTTTGCCTTTGAGAGGTAAAATTTTGAATGTAGAGCGCGCTCGTTTTGACCGTATGCTTAATTCGGCTGAAATCGGTACAATGGTAACTGCGTTCGGCACCGGTATCGGCAGAGAAGAATTTGATGTCAGCAAATGTCGTTATCATAAGATTGTGATTATGACCGATGCTGATGTCGATGGTAGCCATATCCGCACACTGTTGTTGACATTTTTCTACCGTCAAATGCCGGAAATTATTGAAAAAGGCTATGTTTATATTGCCCAACCGCCTCTGTACAAAGCTAAAAGAGGAAACTCGGTTTTGTATCTTAAAGACGACCGCGAAATGGAAGATTATTTGATTCGCGGTGGTTGTGAAGATGCTGTTCTGCAAACAGACGCAGGTGAGCAGATTGCAGGTCTTGATTTGGTAGCAATGGTAGAAAGCACCCGTAAGGCTCGTAATTTAATTGCCGCTTTAAATAAAAAAGCTCCGGAAAGAATTGTTGAGCAAATGGCGGTTGACGGAATGTTTGACCGTAATGTAATTGACAATTTAGACATTTTGAAAAATAAAGCCGAACAGGTGGCGTTGAAACTCGACAACCAAGAGGCTGAGTATGATAAGGGATGGCTTGCGGATATTTTACCGGACGGTTCGGTTAGTTTTCACCGCACTCTGCGCGGAGTTGAAGAAAAGCACGTTATCGGAGCCTCTGTTTTGGACAGCCCCGAAGCCAAGGCTTTGAACGAAATGAAAGCATTCTTGGAAGAACATTATGCAAAAGACCAAAAACTTTCTTCTCCAAAACTTGGTGAAGAAAAGAAAATTCATGGTCCGGTGTCGTTTGTTGATGCAATTATGGCAATGGGACGCAAGGGAATTACGTTGCAACGCTATAAAGGTTTGGGAGAGATGAACCCCGAACAATTGTGGGAGACTACTCTTGATCCTGAAGCAAGGTCTTTATTACAAGTTAAAATTGATATGTTGGACGATGCTGATCAGGTATTCTCTACCTTGATGGGGGATGTGGTTGAGCCGCGTAAAGAGTTTATTCAAGAAAATGCCTTAAACGTTATCAACCTTGATATTTAACTTTGTTACCAAATCGAAAGCCTCGGGAACTTTTCTCGAGGCTTTTTTGTTGATGTAAAATCTTTTATCAACTCGGTGTGTAGGAGATGGTTACAGTAGCTTCGTGGTCTCCGAGGGTTACATATTCAGGATTCTCAATAAGGCAATAATCGGGAATAATCTTAAAATTATTTCCGATTCCGGTGTATTTTATTAAAATTTGACAATAATTATTGCCAGCCCCACCAAAAACGTACGCTTCTCCACCAGATCTACCCATTACTGTTAAACCTTCGCAAGTGTAGCTTGGGCTACTACAAGCCGAAGGATTAGGGATGTTGGCGGTAAAGTTCATCGGAGTAACAGGTGATGCACTGACAAAATAAGCATCTTTTTGGGTAATTGCTCCCGATTCGTTATACTGTATCTCACCGCCTTCGGTATTAGACGGATCGATATAAATTGTGCCGAAATCCATTGTGTTTCCCTCTAATGTCAAAGACACATCGTGCGCTATCGTTGCGGTAACGGTCATTGTGGCTTCGTTTCCGGCGTATGCGGCATAAGAGCCTATGGAAACCGCGGCAATGCCGAGCATTAAAATATATTTGTTCATCTTAAAAACTTCCTTCTTTTATTAACGTTATAAAGAAAAACCACCCGTTGGAGCTGTATGCTCCGCGAGGTGGCTGGAAGTTAACGACTGTTACTCGAAACAGTGTCGGGTATTCTTTATATTTCCCGACCTTCCAACCATAAAACGGTTGAAAGCAATTTTTTGTCTTGATAGGACATCGAGTAAGAGGTCGTTACACCTCAAGGAAAGATTTCCTCTCCTCGGGGTTTATGTTAGCACAAAAATTTATTTTAGCAAGAATTTTTTTTTATTTTTCTTTCTATTTTTTAACCGGAAACAAATCTGTTTGCCGCAGGGCTTCCCCCAAAACCATCGTTGCCGAAACCGCAACATTGATTGAACGTGCCGCCTCTGTCATCGGAATAACCAGCCTCGCATCAACGGTTTTATGAACTGCCTCCGGAACACCTGCGCTTTCACGCCCCAAAAGCAATACATCATTTTTCCTAAATTCAAAATCTGTATATAGAACGGATGACTTTGTTGTCAGCAATATAATCCGTCCGTACTCTTCGGGATGATTTTTTGCATAGTTCATAAAATCTTCCCAAGATTTATGGCGGCGATATTTGACCAACTCCAAATAATCCATTCCATACCGCCGCAAGGCGTATTCGCTGAAAACAAATCCGCACGGCTCAATAATATCAACTTCCACATTAACACAGGCACCCAGTCTTAACATGGTGCCTGTGTTTTGCGGCATATCGGGCTGAAATAACGCCAAACGCAATTTATGCTCCTTTAGATTAAGCTAACAACTTCGACATCAAAGCAAACCTTTGAGTCCTCAATATCTGCTGTTGTGCCGTTTGCGCAGAAATTGTTGATTTCAAGTGCCAAAACCTGTTCGGCAATATAGGACTCATTTTCTTTCAAGGCTTTACTCAATGTTTCATCATCGGTTTGCCAAGAAAGTTTAATCCTATCCGAAATATCAAAGTTTTTATCTTTACGCAAGGTTTGAACCAAGCGGATAAAATCGCGTGCCATTCCTTCGCGTTTTAATTCATCGGTAACTTCTGTGTCAAGCATTACCAATGCTTTATTATCGGCAAAAGATTGACCGGCAACTCCCTCTTTCATCTCTAAACGCACTTCAAACAAATCTTTGCTCAAATTTTGACCGCCGATATTTAAAGTACCGTCTTCATTTAAGCTCCATTGATTCTGCTTATAGGCGGCCATAACCATCCCCATATCTTTGCCCAAGGCTTTACCTAAAAGCGGTGTGTATAAATAAATGCGTTTATAAGCATAATTTTCAAGATTATCGTCAAAATAAACTTTCTTAACATTTAATTCGTCTTTAACGATTTCCTGATACTCATTGCCCAAATGTTTCCCTACAACCGTAAGGCTTTGCAACGGCAAGCGGTTGCGTAAATTCTTTTCTTCGCGGATAAACTTGCCTGCCGAGCAAAGCTCCTGCAAAAAGTCCATTTCCTTCATCAAGGATTCATTGTCATCAATCGCGCTCAAATCAGGATAATCTGTCAAATGAACGGACTCTTCACCGGTTAAATTCTTATAGACATATTCACAAACAAACGGCATCAGAGGAGCCATAATTTTGCTTAAATTCAGCAAAACCGTATAAAGCACATCAAATGCTTTTGTATCCCCTTCCCAGAAACGATCGCGGGTACGGCGGATATACCAATTGTTCAAAATCTCCATAAATGCGGCAATTTCATTGCAGGCTATTGCTACATCATAGGTTTCAAGTCCGTTTTTAACCGTTGTTCTCAAATGTTTCAACTTTGCCAAAATATAGTTATCAAGCGATTCGGAAGATGAACTTATTTCTTTTGCCTGATAGCCTTCGGCATTGGCATAAAGCGTAAAGAAATAAAAAGCATTCCATAAAGGAATTTGCGCCACGCGGGCAGCCTTAATGATTTCTTTACCCTCTTTATCAACGGCCAAATTACCGCCTTTTAACACCGGAGATGAAACCAAAAACCAACGCAATGTGTCTGATCCGATATTTTCCAACACCTCATTCGGATCAGGATAATTTTTTAAACGTTTGGAGAGTTTTTGCCCGCCTTCTGCCATCAACAACCCCGTACAAATACAGTTTTTAAAAGCGGGTTTATGATGCAAAGCGGTTGAGAGTACTGTCAAAGTATAAAACCAACCGCGGGTCTGATCCATGGCTTCAACAATAAAATCTGCCGGAAAATGCTCTTCAAACCATTCTTTGTTTTCAAACGGATAGTGTACTTGGGCATACGGCATAGAACCGGATTCAAACCAACAGTCAAAAACATCTCCTGTTCTTCTCATCATTGTTTGCCCGGAAGGATCATCCGGATTTTTATAAACCACTTCATCAATATAGGGTTTATGAAGATTTTTAACCTCAAATCCGGTTTTTTCTTTAATTTCCGCAAGTGAGCCGAAAACATCTATCCGCGGAAATTTCGGGTTGTCTGATTTCCAAACCGGAATCGGTGTTCCCCAAAAACGATTGCGCGAAATCGACCAATCTCTTGCTCCTTCCAACCATTTGCCGAAACGTCCGTCTTTGATATGTTCCGGCACCCAGTTTATTTCTTGGTTGTTTTTAACCATTTCATCTCTGAAATCCGTAACCTTTACAAACCAAGAGGACATCGCTTTATAAATAAGCGGTGTGTCGGTTCGCCAGCAGAAAGGATATGAGTGAGTATATTGCTCTTTTTTGACCAATAATCTGTTTTCTTTAAGCCAAGCCATAATCGGTTCATTGGTTTCAAAAACCTGTTTACCCTCATAGTCTTTGACTTCCGAGGTAAATTTTCCGGCTTCGTCAACCGGACATACGACCGGGAAGTTCTCATCATACGCACGGCAGACATCAAAGTCATCTTGTCCGAATCCGGGGGCAATATGAACAACGCCCGTTCCGTCCTCAACCGAAACAAATTCCCCTGATAATACCTTAAAACAGCCTTTTTCTTGCAAATTTTTGAAATACGGAAACATCGGTTCATAGCTTAATCCCAGCAATTCAGAGCCTTTGATTACTCCTACCTGTACAGCGTTTTCAAGCTGCTTTTTATAACGTCCGAGAAGAGCTTGCGCCAAAATATATTTTTGTCCGTCTTCTTCCATAACGGCATAATCAATATCTTTACCGACAGCCAACATCAAATTGGAAGGAAGTGTCCAAGGCGTTGTTGTCCAAACCAAAATTTTCATACCGTTTTCAAGCTTAAACAAAACCGTAATCGCGTTATCGGTTTTATCCTTATAGCCTTGATTTACCTCAAAATTTGAAAGCGGAGTTTCGGCCGCCCATGAATAGGGCAGAACGCGGAAATCCTCATAAATCAGCCCTTTGTCGTATAACTGTTTGAAATTATGGATAACACTTTCCATAAAAGGCAAATCCATGGTTTTATAATCATGCGAAAAGTCAACCCAGCGACCGATTCGCTTAAACATATCAACCCAAATATCAGAGTATTTCAACACATCAGAGCGGCAAAAATCATTGAATTTTTCAACGCCGAATTCTTCAATCTGTTTGCGTCCCGAAACGCCCAGCTGTTTTTCCGCCGACATTTCCGCCGGCAATCCGTGGCAATCCCAGCCCAAACGGCGTTCAACCTTTTTGCCTGACATTGTTTGAAAACGGGCAACAACATCTTTTACATAAGACACCATAATATGTCCGTAGTGCGGAGTGCCGTTGGCAAAAGGCGGTCCGTCATAAAAAACAAATTCCGCCGCACCATCGCGGTTATGCACGGATTTTTCAAATGTTTTATCCTCATTCCAAAACGCTAAAACTTCTTTTTCCAACTCGACAAAGTCCGGCTTTGCCTTTACTTCCGGGTAATATTTGGTCATGTTCAACCCCTGTAATTTGCAATATTGAATATTAAATTGATTTGATTGTTAAGATAAAAAATAAAGAAAAGCGCATCCCCCTAGGGGATAATAATTGCAGGTATATGTATCAAAAAACTTATCATCGGCTTTTCTTTCTTCATAAACTGTTGCCGACTTTATTACAAACTTCAGAGCAAGTCAAGGGGTTTGAAAGCATAAATACAATTTTTTTTCAGCCATACGTTTTTTTGATTGTAATTTAGAACAATCTTGGTATATTGGCACAAGTTAATTGATAAAACAGGACAATAAATTATGGCTACAGAAACCAATATTCACAGAGAATCAAGACTTGCTAAACTTAAATCTCTCCAAGAAAAAAATTATAATCCCTATCCTTATTGTTTCAAACCCGACGCTAAAGCTGCCGATTTGCAGGAAAAATACGCCGATCTTCCCGCCGGAGAAAACACCGAAGACAGGGTTGTTATTGCCGGACGCGCCATGGCGGTGCGCAACAGCGGTATGTTTATTGATATTAAAGATGACAGCGGCAAAATTCAAGCTTTTTGCCATAAATCACATTTAAGCGAGGACGATTTAGAGTTGCTCAAATGCCTTGATGTCGGCGATTTGGTCGGTGTGAAAGGTTTTGTGCGCCGTACTCCGCGCGGAGAACTCTCCGTTGCCGCCGAAAAATTTGACATTATCGGTAAATCCTTACAGCCTCTGCCTGAAAAATTCCACGGTTTAACCGATATTGAAGCCCGTTACCGCCAACGCTATGTTGATTTTATTATGAATGATGACAGCCGCGAAATTTTCAAAAAACGTTGCCGGATTATTGCCGCCGTACGTCATTATTTTGAAAATCACGGTTTTATGGAAGTTGAAACCCCGATGCTGCAATCCATTATGGGCGGTGCCAATGCCAAACCGTTTGTTACCCATCATAACACTTTGGATATGGATTTATACTTGCGCATTGCGCCGGAGTTATTTTTGAAACGCTTGGTTGTCGGCGGTTTTGACCGCGTGTTTGAAATCGGGCGCAACTTCCGCAACGAAGGAATTGACAAAAAACACAATCCGGAATTTACAGCCTTGGAAGCTTATCAGGCATACGCCGATTATAATGATATGGCCGAACTTATTCCCGATATGCTGCGTTTTGTATGCCGTGAGGTCAACGGCAGTGAAATTATCACCGTAAACGGCCGCGAAATTGATTTATCAAAACCTTTCATTAAAAAATCCATTGTGGAGCTGGTGGAAGAATATGCAGGAATTGATTTGATGAAAGCCGACACCGTTGAACAGGCTCGCGAATTGGCAAAATCGATCGGAGTTGATGCCGCAGAATGTTCCAATTGGGGTAAGGTTGTTCAGCAGGTATTTGATGAATTGGTTGAGCCGAATTTGATTGAGCCGACTTTGGTTATGGATATGCCGCGCGATATTTCTCCGCTTGCCAAAACACACCGCAAAAATCCGCGTTTGGTTGAACATTTTGATGCGTATATTGCCGGAATGGAAGTCGGATGTGCATACTCCGAACTTTCTAATCCTTTGGAACAAAAAGCTCGTTTTGATGCTCAATGTGCGGAACGCGAAGCCGGAGATGATGAAGCGCAAATGCTCGATGAAGACTATGTAACCGCACTTGAAAACGCCCTTCCCCCGACAGGAGGTATGGGAATGGGAATGGATCGTTTGGCAATTCTTCTCACCGGTGCCGAGACAATACGCGATGTAATCGCGTTCCCGACTTTACGCAATAAATAGGGAAAAAAGTTTTGGCAAGACTGAAAACAAATCGCCAAAGTCGATCGCGGCGGGTTTTAGGAGATCCGAAACATCAATTTTGCCTGCCGCTTGAAACGCCTAAACGAGCAATTTTCACTCCGCGCCCCAAGAAAAGCGAAAAAACTTATCCGCGCTTTTTTTCTGTTGCCGTGATGGTGCTTAACTGTGTTTTACTCTTGATTTTGGCTTTTTTGCTTGTAAAAGAGGTTTTTTATTCGCCGCCGCAGCATACAGTTGTAATTACAACAGAACCGGTGATTGAAAAATCTTCAATCAGACCGGCACCTGTTCTTCCCGAAGATGAGTTTTTGCAGACCGCACTCAATCAAGATGAAATGTATGACAACAATATGTTTGTTATTGAAAGCGAACTGCAAAAACCGATTGCTCTTCCGGTTGTGGTTGATGATAAAATGACCAGTTCCGTAAGAGCTGACGATTGGGAATTAAGCGATGAAGAAATATATTCGCTCTATGAGGAGAAAGGTATTGTTGCCGACAACAAAACTGCCGCAGCTCTAAAATTTGAAAATAAAGGAAATCCTAAAATAGCCATTGTCATTGATGATATGGGAGTTAGTCCAAAACGCACCAAGGATATAGCGGAGCTTGCCTTTCCGCTTACGGTGTCTTTTTTGACGTACGCGCAAAACCTGCCTTCCCAAATTGCCAATTCACAAGCCAGCGGGCAGGAAATTATGGCGCATCTTCCGATGGAACCGCAGGTTATGCAAAATTATACTTCCACAATGCTCTTGGTTAAAATGAGTGATGAGGAAATTCTCAAAAACTTAAAAATAATGCTTGATGCCATACCACAGGCAAAGGCGGTTAACAATCACATGGGAAGCCGTTTTACGGAGGATAAACACCGTATGGATGTGGTAATGGATGAGCTTGCCGCGCGAGGTCTGAATTTTTTGGATTCACAGACCACGCCACGCTCGCAAGGGATGAACTCCGCCCGCGAACATCATGTAAAAACTGCCATGCGCGATGTGTTTTTGGATAATCTTGACGATTTTGATTATATCACTAATCAGTTGCATAAAGTGGAAACAATAGCCCGCGAAAAAGGCTATGCCATAGCTATCGGACATCCAAAAGCTCAAACTTACGCAGCGTTAAAAGCTTGGCTTCCGGGAATAAAAGAAAAAGGTCTGGAATTGGTTCCGATGAGCAACCTTTTTGCCTCCCTACCGCAACAGCAATAATATATTTCACAGACTCTAAACATAAATCTCATCAACATTTTTTTGCTCATAGCAAACATTTTTACGAAGCAGTATAGGAAATAGTTATTGTTCCGGTGTAAATTTTTTGTTGCGGAAGCGTTTCATAAAAAACATCTGCCCAAACACGGATAAGTCCATCATCTGCCATATACCTTACAACAGGATGAATCGTTATTTCCTCCATAATCAGAGGAAACGGAGATACATCCAAACGAGAATCCAGATATACCAACCCCGGAATGTTGGCTCGTATTTTTCCGCATTTTATTCC
The DNA here is from genome assembly GCA_017470585.1 of Alphaproteobacteria bacterium. Classification (GTDB taxonomy): domain Bacteria; phylum Pseudomonadota; class Alphaproteobacteria; order RF32; family CAG-239; genus JAFUYI01. Next base: position 18,766 of record JAFUYI010000064.1, read on the forward strand.
GCTTATTGCTATAATACCGCTCGAATGATGATGATCCCCATTACCATTATAACCAACACCGACAATCTCACCATTTGTAATGTCTGGGCGTATAACAATATTACCGAGATTCAAATCTTGAATCACTTGAATATTGACATCGTGGTCGATGGTGGTGGAGATTTCAAAGTTTTCGGAAACGGCGGCGGCATTATAGGCAGTATAAGATACGCCTGCTAATAGAAGAATTAAAAAAGTTTTGTTTGTCATCTAAACTTCCTTTACGGTTTCTTGCCTTAAAAAAGAAACCACCTTTTGGGTTTTTCACCCGCGAGGTGGCTGGAAGCTGATAACTACTAACTGATGTAGTGCAAGGTATTTGACAAATCTTATTCCCCTGCCTTCCAACCGAAAAAGTCGGATATACCAAATTACGCTTTGGTAAAAACGTCAGTTACGAGGCTATCA
>JAFUYI010000065.1 GCA_017470585.1 Alphaproteobacteria bacterium
AACTTGTTTCGGAATCTTTTTGCCTCTGTTCTCCCACTTCTTCGGCGTCCTTTCCTCTCTTACTTCACGCCGCACTTGATGCGGCGTCCTCCCCCCCTTATGTCACGCCGCACTTGAAGCGGCGTCCAGGTGAAACAATTTGCCAAATTATAGACCTGATGTCGAAGTCAAGTATGGCGGAGGGAGGGAAAAAAGGAAAAGCAAAAAATGGCACGACCTAGAGGGGCAGCCCCCAATGTTAAAGCTGAACTTGTTTCAGCATCTTTTTTTGAGGTCCTGAAACAAGTTCAGGACGACAGGGGGAGTTGGGATTGATGACAATTGGGGTGTTCATGACGACAAAGGAGGGAGTTCATGACGACAATTGGGGAGTTCAGCAAGACAATTGGGATTATTCAGAACGACAATTAGGAGGAGGCAGGATTGATGGACAAAAACAATCACAAACGCCAAGCATCCTCGATATGGCGGAAATTCCATATTGAATTTAGCAAAAAAGCATCAAATCGCACATCGCATTGTAAAAACTGCGGATTTTGTGCCAAAAAATTTTCAGCCGCCCGCCAAATACGCTGTTGTTGGTGCGGCAATATCGCATACGCGGCATTTTCTAAACTGCCGCGTTGTTTAACCTCAACAAAAACTATGATATTTTTCTTTTTTACAATCAAATCAATCTCTCCGGCTCCGGTTTTTTTACCGGTAACAAAATTACGCCGGATTATTTTAAAGCCTTTAAGCCGAAAATATAACACCGCCAATTTTTCGGCAAATTTTCCTTTTTTATAATTGTTCATTTTTAAGCTCAAGTGCCAACCGATACACCTCGTTTTTATTCAAACCGTATTCCTCAACAGCTTGTTTTACCGCGCCTTTTAAGGGCATTGAAAGCATTTTTTGCCTTAATACGGACTTAATGTCGATATTGTTTTCTTTTGTGTCTTCGGGAGGCGCAACCATAAATACAATCTCACCTTTGGGCGGATTTTGGCTGAAATAGGCAATCAATTCTTCGGCAGTGGCGTTTTTACATTCCTCATATATTTTGGTCATTTCGCGAGCCACCGCCATTTGTCGGGAAGGAAAAATTTTTTGCGCTGCCTCAAGAGTTTTCAACAGCCTCGGTGCAGTTTCATAAAAAACCAAAGTTGTCTTTATATCTTTTAATTCCGTGAATAAATCCAACCTTGCTTTATCGCGGTTGGGAATAAATCCCGCAAACATAAAACGATTGGTCGGAAGTCCTGACATCTGCAGAGCGCAGATGATGGCGCAACACCCCGGAACGACACTGAAATCAATGTTTTTCTCGCGGCATAAATGCGCAAGTCTATACCCCGGATCGGAAATCAAAGGCGAACCGGCATCGCTTACTTGGGCGATGATATGCTCTTCCGTTTCGGCAAGCTCAATTATCTCGGAGGCTTTTTTATCTTCATTATGGTCGTGAAAAGTAAGCAATTTTTTTCCGGAACCGGGGATATTTAAAAGGTCCAAAAGTTTTTTGGTTACTCTGGTGTCCTCACAGGCGATTATATCAGCGTTTTCCAAAACTTCGCGAGCGCGCTCAGAGATGTCTTTTATGTTGCCTATCGGGGTACTTACGATATAAATTCCTTTTTTCATGCTTTACAATCCGAATTTTATGTTCTAAATTAGCGCGTATAATTGTTTTCTATTTTGGGATAAAATGCAAGTGTTTAAACGAATTTGTGCAATATCGGCTTTATTTTTTTTGCTGTCATGCAGTTCTCCGCTGGTGGTTTCACGGAGTTATTTTACCGCAGATAACGAGGTCAAAGTTTCTAAAATCAGCGAACAGGAGTTTGTAACTCCGTCAAGCTTTCGCGTGGGTGTTTTACTGCCGTTGAGCGGAGATGCTGCCAAGGCGGGACAGGGATTGAAAAACGCCGCCATGCTTGCTTTGGAGGATATGAATAACCCTAATCTTATCTTGCAGTTTTATGACACACAAAGCACTCCCGAAGGCGCACGGGTTGCGGTTGCCAATGCCATCAATCAAAGGGTGCGTTTGATTATAGGTCCCCTGCGTTCAAGCGAAGTAGAAGCTATTTCTTATCAAACCAGAAGCCGCAATATTCCGGTTATTGCTTTTTCCACCGATGAGTCCATTTTGCAGAAACAGGTTTACACCCTCGGATTGTTGATTGATGAGCAGGTCAGCCGAATTATCGAGTACGCCGCCGAGGAAGGCAGAACCCGATTCGCGTTATTGGTGCCGGATAATTTAAGCGGAACGGCGGTTGCCGCCTCTGCCTTGAAAGCCGCCAAACGCAATGGCGGCAGTGTGGTCAAAATAGCTTTTTATGCCCCGAATACCAATGATTTTTCAGATATAGTCAAACAGTTAAGCAACTATGAAAACCGCGCGGAAAACGGTCTTGATTTTGATGCCGTTCTTATCCCCGAATCGGGAAGCCGCCTAAAATCGGCGGCGGCAATGTTCGGTTATTACGATGTTTTTGCTCCGGAAGTAATGTTTTTGGGAACTTCCATTTGGGAAAACACCAATTTGAATAAGGAAACCACCTTAAAAAAGGCGGTCTATCCGGTATTATCTCGCAGCCACAGTGCTTATTTTAACAAAAAATATCAATCCTTATACGGGAATTATCCCAACGGATTATTCTCTTTTGCTTATGATGCGGTGGCACTTTCTTCGGCACTGGCGCGGCGAAATCCGCAGAATCTGGATGCAGCAATCACCACTCCCGATGGATTTGCCGGCATTAACGGCGTATTCAGAATTTTTGCCAATGGGAAGAATCAACACAGTATGGATGTTATGCAAATAACTCCCTCGGCAGATGTGGTGGTTAATCTGGCAGAACAGAAATTCCCCGCGGCTTTTAACGAGTCATCTTCCGCAGATATAGCCTCTCTTTACGACTCCGCTCCTCCGCAAATTTTCGGTAAAGATCCGGCAATCGTCCAACAAGAGCTTTTCGGGCGTGAATTGGGATTGGAAAACCAAAATTTCAACTATCGCGGCTTTTTATTCAAATATTAGAGGATAGAGCAAAAATTTTACTTGAAATTTAAAATAAAATCTGCTTTTATGCTGGTGTTAAATTATGGGGGAACGTCGGGTCAGATGTTCGCCAATTCGGTCAGGTTCGGAAGAAAGCAGCCGTAACGAATCGATTTGGGGTCGGCGTTCCTTCGCCTCGTAAATGAAAAAAGAACAAATATGCTTGATGAAGACAAACAAGAACAATATGTAGTGTTGGCGCGCAAATATCGCCCGCAGAATTTTGAAGATTTGCTGGGTCAGGATGCGTTGGTTCAAACCTTAACCAATGCCATAAAATCGGGTCGCCTTCATCATGCTTATATACTAACCGGAATCCGCGGCGTTGGTAAAACCACCACCGCAAGACTCATCGCCAAAGCTCTGAATTGTATCGGTCCCGACGGCAAGGGCGGACCAACAACCCACCCGTGCGGAATTTGTGAAAATTGCAAATCCATTGCCGCAGGAAGAAATATTGACGTTTTGGAACTCGATGCCGCTTCCAGAACCGGTGTTGATGATATACGCGACATTTTGGACGGGGTGCGTTATAAACCTACCAACTGCCGCTATAAAATATATATCATTGATGAGGTGCATATGCTCTCCAAAAATGCGTTTAACGCGCTGTTAAAAACTTTGGAGGAGCCTCCTGCACATGTTAAATTTATTTTTGCCACGACCGAAATCCGCAAAGTTCCGGTAACGGTGCTATCGCGTTGTCAGCGGTTTGATTTGCAACGCTTAAAAATCGACGATTTAATGAAATTATTTCAAAAAATCGTTGCCAATGAAGAATTAAAAGCCGATGACGAGGCTTTAAGAATGATAGCTTCGGCCGCCGACGGTTCGGCGCGTGACGGTTTGTCGCTTTTGGATCAAGCTATATCACTGGGATCGGGAAAAATCAGAACCGATGTTGTCAAAGATATGCTGGGACTTGCTGATCGCGGACAGGCTTTTGATTTGTTTGAAAAGCTTATCGGCGGTGATATGAGCGGGCTTGTTGTCCGTTTACAGGAAGTTTACCGCAACGGTGCCAATCCGACGGCAATTTTGAATGATTTAATCAATATAACCCATTCGCTGACCAAAATTTTGCTTTTACCGGCGTTTATCAATGATGAGAAAATCAGCGAAACCGAGCGTAATTTCTTAAAAAACATCTCTTCTAAAACCAACATCGCTTTGCTTTCAAGAATATGGCAAATGTTGATAAAAGGCTTAAACGAGGTGCAAAATGCTCCGGTGCCGATTGATGCACTGGAAATGGTATTGATAAGAATTGCCTATTCTTCCACTCTTCCAACTCCTGCAGAAGTGCTGGAGAATATAAAAAAAAAATCTGACACCGCCCCGATAGCAGCCCCTGTCGGCAGAAATTTTGTTTCTCCCTTAAAAATGGTTGCACAAAGTTCTGTTGTTCGTGATAATTTGCCGCAAAAAGAAGACACGGTTTTTACCAAGGTTAGCGATTTTGTAACTTATCTTGAAGAGCAAAAGCAAGTCCGCCTTGTTTATATTATGAAAAATGATATTGAGGTGGTGGAATTTGCGGACGGCGTGATGAAGTTTAAGGCCGATGACAGGATTTCCTCCGATTTTATGACCGCGATTGCCAAGCATTTGCAACAAGCCACCGGTAAAAAGTGGAGTTTGGACATTATCCCCGGCAGTGTGATTTTAAGCCTCGCCAATGTAGAAAAAGCTCAAAACGAGGCCGACAAGAAAAATGTGGCGGAAAATCCGTTGGTCAGAGCGATTTTAGATGAGTTCAGAGGAGCCAAAATTGAAACTTTAATCCGTAAACTTTCTTCCTCCGAGGAAGAAGAATTTAACCCTGAAAATGAATATTTTATAAGTGAGGTAACAGACTGATGATGAATATGCAAGGCTTGATGAAACAGGCACAAATGATGCAAAAGAAAATGGAAGAAGCGCAAAAAAAACTTGAGATAAGCGAAGTTATCGGTTCTTCCGGCGGTGGTATGGTTAAGGTTACAATGAACGGGAAAATGCAAACCAAAAAGGTTGAAATTGATAAATCGCTTTTGGATCCCGAAGAAGTCGATGTGTTGGAAGATTTGATTGTTGCCGCTTGCAATGATGCCCAAAACAAAGCCGAAAATATGATGGGTGAAGATATGAAAAACATCACCGGCGGTCTGAATTTGAAACTGCCGTTTTAGGAGCCGAAGCGGTGGCAGGACAGGACATAGAAAAACTTATTAAAATATGTGCCAAACTTCCCTCACTCGGAACTCGTTCGGCACGGCGCGTGGTATTGCATTTGATAAAAAAGCGGGAAACTGTTTTGCAGCCGCTTATCGAGGCTTTGCGGGATGTTGAGCATAATATAAAAACTTGCGAAATTTGCGGCAATTTTGATACAACTTCGCCTTGTGCGGTGTGCAGTTCCGAAAAAAGAGAAAAAAATACTGTCTGCGTGGTGCAAGATGTTGCAGATTTATGGGCAATGGAACGTGCCGGATTTTACCACGGACAATATCATGTTTTGGGAGGTGTGCTGTCTGCATTGGACGGAATTTCACCGGAAGACTTGAATATAGAAACACTTTTATCGCGCATTCGAAATAATATGATTACGGAAGTCATTTTAGCACTTCCGGCAACCATTGACGGCTCTATAACCTCAAATTATTTGGTTTCAAGGCTAAAGGAATTTGACATCAAAATAACCACCCTCGCCCAAGGAATACCAATCGGTGCCGAGTTGGATTATATGGACGACGGAACGTTGCAGCTCGCCCTTAACTCGCGTAAAGAAATGTAAAAATTTTTAACTCGGGACGTAAGACAAAAAACAATTTCTGTCGTCAATCCTGAACATCCCCTATTGTCGTCCTGCCCCCAATTGTCGTCCTGAACTTGTTTCAGGACCTCAAGAAAATAGATGCTGAAACAAGTTCAGCTTTGACATTGGAGTCCCCCCCTTCGCGTCATGCCTCATCGAGGCTGTGAGCCTCGATGTCAAGGCATCTCCCAAAATTTACGCACAATGCCATTTATAATCGGGAGACCCTTGGAATTTTTGCCTCCGGCAAAAAATAAGAAAAGATAAGTTGGAAAATCGCACAAAAAAACTCCGCGAACGGAGTCTTTTTGTTTTTTAACGAAAGGAGAACTAATTGTAATATTGAGAAGTAAGAATTTTTGCAGCGACTATTTCCGCTTCGGCATTTTTTACCATTTTTGCGGCTCTTTGCGGGTCAATATGTTCTTTTTGTCCCGCAGAAATCTCTTGATAATCATAGCGGATATCTGCCAAGAATTTTGGGGCTTCGACCATATCAGCACGCCAAGATTTTCCACCGTTGGCCGTTATTTGGTTGCTGACAAACGAACGCGAAGCATCTGCTTCAACGCCATCAGCGGCACTTATATATTTGGCACCGCCGTGACTCATAAAGTCATGCGCACCGCCGCTTGAAAAAACGCTCTTTGCATTATCCTTGGTTACTAATTTTTCCATTTTCGGGTTCTCCTTAATAATTCCCTTCTTCTCTTTTTTGTCTATTATCTCAATATTTTTATGTTTTGTCAATAAAAAAATAAGAGTATGAGTAAAAAAATTTATATAAAAAATGTTTTTTTGCTGTAAAACTGACAAAATCGGAGTGAACGCCCTTATTTTCTCCCTCTTTTTTTCCCGTCACCCCTCGATTCCGTCAGGAATCGTTAAGGGGTCTCATGACCACAAGGAACGGAGCGTAAATTTCTGGAGATGCCTTGACAAAAGCAACCGTACGGTTGCTTTCGAGGCATGACGTAAAAATAACGGAAAAAAGGAAGAAGCAAAAAGTGCAAAATTTTGCTTTACATAAAATATTTTTTATGATAGGGTAAAATTGAAGTGAATGAAAAGTCACTTTGAGGTGTAGTAACCTTTCATGCAATGTCCTATCAAGACATAAAATTGCTTTCAGCTGTATATTATGGCTGGAAGGTGTGGAAATAAGGCTTGCCAAATACCACACACTGTTTTGCATGGCAGTTACTAACTTCCAGCCACCTCGTCTGTATGTCGAGGTGGTTTTCTTTGTTAACAATAGATAAGGAAGTTTGAATATGAAAAATTATATTTTAATGCTCGGTATTGCCGGTGTTGCTCTTGGCTCGTACTGCGCAATGGCCTCCAATTCCGCCACAATGACCGTTACTGCCACAATAGCTCACGATGTGAGTTTAAGAGTAACGCAAAATATCAGCTGGACTATGACCATTGATCCAAGTCAAACCAAAGGCGATGTTGATTGTAGCGGAGAGGTTGACGGCTGTGATTATGCAAACGGCGGTGCTATTTCCGGTTCTATGACAGCGGGACGATTCACTGCTAATATTCCTAATCCTGCCAATTACGAAAATGTGCTGTCATTTGAGGAAAGTGGGGAGTGGTTCATAAGCATACCCAGCGATGAATATGGCGATAAATTTCATCTCAATATAGAGATTGACCAGGTAAACGGCTATGAGTTTGCGGTAACAGGAGTTGCGGATTATAATGGTGTTGTTCCGGCTCCTAAAGTTTATGACTTCGGCAGTGTAACCATCAAATACACTCCCGAGTCGTAATTAAAATAACCTTACGACACACTCTGCGGAATTTTAATCCAATTCTGCAGGGTGAGTTTTTGGGGGAGGCATTGAGCCTAAATTTCAGAAGATACCATGACGATTCACACTCTCTGTCACCCCTCGCACGGAACGTTGTTCCGTGCGTCATGGGATCTCCCTATTATAACGGGTATTGAGCGTAAATTTCAGGGGATGCCTTGACATCGAGGCTTACAGCCTCGATGAGGCATGACGTAAAGGGGAGGCATTTTGCCCCACTTGTCTATGCTGAACTTGTTTCAGCATCTTTTTTTAGAGATCCTGAAACGAGTTCAGGATGACAAAAATGGTGTACAACCTTACTCTCCCTTGTTATCTGAACTTGTTTCGGAATCTTTTTGCCTCTGTTCTCCCACTTCTTCGGCGTCCTTCCCCCTACGTCATGCGCCCATCTATTCGGCATCTTTCCCCCTACGTCACGCCGCACTTGATGCGGCGTCCAGGTTAAAACAATTTGCTATATT
>JAFUYI010000011.1 GCA_017470585.1 Alphaproteobacteria bacterium
CCCGACCGTAAAAGGCAATCAGCCCAAATTTCAGGGGATGCCTTGACGAAAAAAGGAGGCTAAAAAGGAAAAGCACAAAGTGCAAATTTTTGCTTTACATTAAGAAAATTTTATGTTAGCTTAACTTTGAAGTGAGCGAAAAGCCGCTTTGAGGTGTAACGACCTCTCTGTTGACGTTTTTAAGAAAAACGTAAAAAATCTTCCTGCTATAATGGTCGGAAGGCGAAGAAATAAGGAATTTCCAAATACTTCGCACTGATTCAACAGTCAGTCGTTAACTTCCGACCACCTCTAGGAGAACATCTCCCAAAGGTGGTTTCTTTTATTAAAGTTATAAAGAAACTAAAAAAAGGAAGTTTTTGTAATGAAAAATTATATTTTATTGATTGGCGTTGCAGGATTAGCTCTTGGCTCGTACCACGCATACGCCGGCAACTCCGCCACAATGAGCGTAACAGCAACCATTGCTCACGATGTAAGCTTAACCAAGGTTGATGATATTGTTATTTACGCGGTGGTCAATCCGGCAGAAACAAGTGTAAGTGAGACTTGGTGTGTTGCAGGGGATAGTTTTGAGTATAATTCTTGCAATGGAGGCATTGGAATCTTCACAGCAACGGTTCCCGATGATGAATATGCCGCAGAAAACAGTTTTACCATATCGCCCAGTGAGCTTACTCACGACACATTAAGGGTTCATAATTTTTTTGTAAGAACTACAGGAACAGATAACGAATTTGATGTTAGTTATAGCCTAACCTATTCCGGAGGTGCGCCGAGTGCGGGAACTCATAACTTCGGCAATATCACGATTACTTATCATCCGTAATTATAAATCAAGCGGAGGGGATAAAAAATCCTCTCCGTTTTTTTATAGAAAAAATTTATTATTACAGATTTTTTTGTGTAAACGAAAAAAATATGTATTGACTAATTTTAAAAAAAACTTTATTAAGAAGGCAGTTGCCCTGATGGCGGAATTGGTAGACGCGCAAGTTTCAGGTACTTGTGACCGGTTATGGTCGTGGAAGTTCAAGTCTTCTTCAGGGCACCAAATAACCCCTTGCAAGAGGGGTTATTTGGTATCAAAAGGAAAAAAGATATGAACTTATTGCGCACCGAACGTTTTTTGCCTCTTCTTATTACACAATTCCTCGGAGCATTCAACGATAATTTATTCAAAAACGCTTTGCTTACGCTTGTCGCCTTAAAAATGAGTGCGCAATCCGATATTTTATCCAACATTATCGCCGGACTTTTTATTTTGCCGTTTTTTTTGTTTTCGGCAACGGCAGGAGAATTGGCCGATAAATATTCCCGTCATAAAATCGCGCGGCTGTTAAAAATTGCGGAGTTGATTTTAATGCTTTGTGTCGGGATTGCTTGGCACTTTCAGTCAATAAATCTGTTGATTGCCGTTTTGGCTCTGATGGGGACACAATCGGCGTTTTTCGGACCGGTTAAATATTCTCTGCTTCCCCAACAGCTAAAACCGGAAGAACTGGTAAGCGGCAATGCGTATATTGAAAGTACGACTTATTCGGCGATTTTATGCGGGCTGATTTTGGGAACGCTGCTCCCGATTGAAACAACCGTGTTTTTGCTGATAGGACTTGCGGCATTGGGGGTGATTTCCTCGTTTTTTATTCCCGAAGCAAAAGCTCCGCGCCCCAAGCTTAAAATGCGCAAAAATATTTTTGCCGCCGTTGCGGATAATTGGCATTTTATAGCACAACACCGTATTTTGCTGCGTGCTATTCTGGGGGCAACATGGTTTTGGATTATAGGGGCCTTTGTTGCCGTGCAGATTTATCCGCTTTGTTCCAAAATTCTCAATACCTCCGAGGGGGTAATAACTTTATTTTTGGTTTTGTTCTCCATAGGCGTTGCCGTCGGCTCGTACGTTTGTAATAAAATACTAAAAGGCGTGATTCATACGGCTTATGTCCCGCTGGGGGCTTTGGGGATGGCGATATGCTTGAGTGTAATTTATTTTTTGAGCCAAAATTACCCGACACCGGAAGAAAGAATTGATTTCTTGTCATTTTGGCGGCAAGAACACGCTTACGGATTGAGTATTTCCATGTTTATGCTGGCGTTTTGGGGCGGATTGTATGTTATACCCTTAAACGCCCTTATGCAGTCGCACGCTCCGAAAGCGTATGTGGCAACAGTTATTGCCGGAAACAATATTTTCAATGCTTTAGGGATGGCGTTATCGGCGATTATGGCAGCACTTTTATTGGCTCTGGGATTTGACCTTGCCGATTTGTTTTTGATTATGGCAGTGTTGAGTTTGGTGGTAACTTTTTATATATGCTCTCTTTTGCCTGATGCCTTGACGCGCTCGCTGTTGCAGAGTGTTTTAGTATTTTTGTTTCATACCAGAATCCGCGGTTTAAGCAATTTCCGCAAAGCCGGAAAGAGGGTTTTGATTGTTGCCAATCATGTTTCGCTTTTGGACGGTGTTTTGTTGGCAGCCGAAATGCCCGAGCGCATAACTTTTGCGGTTAATTCCGAATGGGCAAATAAATGGTTTATGCCCGTTGTACGATTGTTGGCGGATTTTTATCCCGTTGATTCCCGAAATCCCTTGTCAATCCGCAAGCTTATTGATGAGTTGAAGAAAAACAAAAAAATTATGATTTTTCCCGAAGGGCGGATTACGGTTACAGGCTCAATGATGAAAATTTACGAGGGTGCGGGAATTATTGCCCAAAAAGCGGGAGCCAAAATTTTACCGGTGCGGATTTCCGGTGCGCAGTTTTCCAAATTTTCATACTTAAAAAATAAACTTCCGACCCGATGGTTTCCCGATATAAAACTTGATATTTTGGCTCCCAGACGTTTTGAAATTGAGGGCTTTTCTTCACGGCGCGAATATCGCCGCAAGGTTTCAAGCGAGCTTTATGATATTATGGTTGATATGATTTACAAGACCTCCGATGTTAAAAAAACGCTTTTTTCTTCGCTTGTGGAAGCAAGACGTGTTTTCGGCTCTTCGCACATAATTGCCGAAGATATAAAACGAAAACCGTTAAATTATAAATCATTTATTTTGAAAAGCTGTGTTTTAGGCGAGATTTTTAAAAAGAAATTTGCAGGCGAAAAAAATATCGGGGTGATGCTTCCTAATGTATTGGCAAATGCGGTCAGCTTTTTTGCTTTGCAGTATGCGGATAAAACGCCGGCTATGCTCAACTATACCTTGGGAGTAACGCCTTTTGCCGCGACCTTAAAGGCGGTGGGACTAAAAGCGGTTATTTCATCACATTCATTTATAGAACAGGCCAAGTTAACCAATCTTGAAGATACTATGAAAAATAACGGGGTTAGAATAGTGTATCTGGAAGATTTGGCGCATCAAATATCTTTTATGAACAAATTGCAGGGATGGAAGAATTTCTTTTTTTGCTATGTGCCGAAGCAAAATCCGGAAAATCCCGCGGTGATTTTGTTTACTTCCGGTTCGGAGGGGCTTCCAAAAGCCGTGGTTTTGTCGCACAGCAATTTGCAGGCAAACCGCAATCAAATTGCCGCGGTTATTCCTTTTAATGCCGAGGATAAAATTTTTAATGCCCTGCCGATGTTCCACTCTTTCGGGTTGGGAATTGGGACATTGCTGCCGATTTTAAGCGGGGTTAAAGTCTTTTTCTATCCCTCGCCGCTTCACTATCGGATTGTGCCGGAGCTTTGTTATGACAGCCTTTCCACGGTTATTTTGGGAACTGATACCTTTTTTTCCGGTTACGGCAAAATGGCTGATCCTTATGATTTTTTTGCCTTAAAATATGCGGTTGCCGGCGGTGAAAGATTAAAAGAGGGAACTGCTGATTTATGGATGAAAAAATTCGGTGTTCGTATTTTGGAAGGCTATGGTGCAACCGAAACTTCTCCCGTAATCTCGCTTAATACCCCGATGTATTGCCGCGAAAATACGGTCGGACGCATACTGCCCGATATTGAATATAAACTGGAAGAACTTCCCGGTATCAAAGAGGGGAAAAAATTGTCGGTTCGGGGCGGCAATGTTATGCTGGGTTATATGAAAGCAGAACTGCCGCAAGTTTTACAACCCTTAAAAGACGGCTGGTATGACACCGGAGATATTGTGGAAATAAGCGATGATAAGTATATTACGATTAAAGGACGCGCCAAACGTTTTGCCAAAATCGGCGGAGAAATGGTTTCATTGAGTGCGGTGGAAAATGTTGTAAACGAAATTTTTTCCCATTCAATCAACGGGGTTTTGAGTGCGGAAGATGATAAAAAAGGCGAACGCTTGGTTTTGGTAAGCAACACCGATGAAATAACACCTTCTCTACTGCGTCAGAGCTTAAAAGACAAGGGATTGAGCGAACTGTGGATCCCGAAAGAAGTTAAATTCATAAAGAATCTGCCGCTTACCGGAAGCGGAAAACTTGATTATGTTGCGCTAAAAGAGATGATAAAGACAAGCCTATGAGGCTAAAGAAGAGTTTGTGACAAAACGTTTAATCATCTCAAGGGCTTTGTTATAGTATTCTTTTGCATGAGGGGCAACGTCAGCCTTTGTAACGTTGCGAAATTCCAAGGTATAGCTGCTGTCGGGATTGCGTTTGATACCTTTGGCTTCGATTTGGTCGGTGCGCTCATTGATAAGATTGCAGAACTCGTCAATATCAACCTCATATAATCCGGCAACTTCCTCCGGTTGTAAAACAGCTTTGTACGGGGAGCCTTCAACCATTGCCATATATACCATTTGAAATTCGCGGTTGTTGACGCTTTCCGCCTCATAAATTTCTTTGGAGGTAAAAAGCTTGATAATGTCGTCTTTATTAAGTTTTAAGCCCAGTTCTTCGGATATTTCGCGGTAGGCATCTTTGACTTCTTCTCCGGCGCGGATATGTCCGGCGGCTGATATGTCAAGCTTTCCGGGGAATATGTCCTTGTCAAAATTGCGCAGCTGCAGCCACAAAAGAATTTTTCCGTTTACATCTTTTTGCGCCAGCCAACAATGAAAAGTTTTGTGCCACAATCCCTCGCGGTGAGCTTGCGATTTCATGGCTGTACCCAAAAAGTTCATATTCTCATCAAAAATATCAATCAATTCATCAGACATAGGCTTATCCACATTGAAATTCATTATCACTACCCGCCTACTTTATTACAATTCATTTTTTTTTGCAACATTTTAACAAAAATATTCTAAAAAGTGTTGACTAAAATAAAAACTTGGGTTAAATATAAGCCGTTATCGCAAAACGGAGAGTTGGCAGAGCGGTAATGCAGCGGATTGCTAATCCGTCATCGGTAATACCGATGCACAGGTTCGAGTCCTGTACTCTCCGCCACTGAAAGCCTTGATGTTCAAGGCTTTTTTGATTATATAAAAACAAAAAAAATAATGAAATTTGCTTTTTTTAGTGACATTTTATATGGTTGTTGAAAGATTTTAACAATGCTGATTAAAAAAGTTGAAGTAAGCGATGTTTTGTCAACCAATGCCTATTTTTACATTGATGAGGCAAGCCGCCACGGTTTTTTGATTGATCCGGGGGCGCAGGCGCAAAAGCTTAAAACATATATTAAAGAAAACGACTGGGTGATTGAAAAAATCCTTATCACTCATGCTCATTTTGATCATATCGGCGCAGTTGAAGAATTGGCTCTGAATTTGGGATGTGATTATTTTTCGCATCGTCTTGCGGAAAAATATTTATCCGATCCAAGGCTTAATTTATCGGCGTTTTGCGCCTCGCCGATACGATTGGAAGGGGCAAGATATTTTGATGATAACGAAGAAATCACGAGTTCTTTTTTTTCTTGCTCCTTAAAAGTTATTCACACTCCCGGACATACGCCGGACGGGGTGATTTTTTATGATAAAGATAATAAAACAGCCTTTGCCGGGGATTTGATTTTTAAAAACGGTATCGGGGCAACACATTATCCGGGCGGAAATTATCAGCAATTACGGCAAAGTATTATAAAAAAAGTCTTTAGATTACCGGATGATACAATCTTATATCCCGGACACGGCGAATCGAGTACGGTTGGAGATGAAAAGCAAAATTTTTCGGTTATGTAGAAAATCACAAAAACAAAAAAGGGTGTCATTGCGACACCCCTTTTTATAAACCATTTGGTATTAGTTAGCAGCTTTTACAACAGTAACTGCACGGCGGTTTTGAGCCCAAGCGGCTTCGTTGCTGCCCAAAACAGCGGGTCTTTCTTTACCATAAGAAATGGTGCCGATTCTGTCAGCAGCAATTCCGTTGGCAACCAAGTAAGATTTTACCGAGTTGGCACGACGATCGCCCAAAGCAATGTTGTATTCTCTGGTACCGCGTTCATCGCAGTAACCTTGAACAACTACATCAACATTTTCATGTTTTTTCAGCCATTTAACTTGAGTGTCAAGAACTTCTTTAGCATTGTCGGTTAAAGAAGAGCTGTCAAACTCAAAATAAACTCTGTCTTCGGCATTAGCCATAAAATTACGGGCGTCTCTGGAATCGCATTCACTGCCGCCGAACCATTCACTGGTGGTCGAGCAAGCGGACAACAAAGCAACTACACAAAACAAACCTAAAAGTTTTTTCATTTATTTTCTCCATATATGGTTTTTTTCATTTTTAATGTACATTTGCTAAATTAAGCAATAAAAATTTATTTTTCAATAACAAAATCACAAAAAAGCAAAAAAAACACAACTTTTTTACATTTTTTGGAGAAATTTTTTATTTTGATGACATTTAAACAGAAATTTTTTAAAAATGAGTCAGGCTGAAAAATCATTTTTTTGGTTTGACAAATCGTTTTTTATCATCTAATATTAAAACGAAGCAGATGAAAATCGCTTTGAGGTATCGAAACCTCTCACAAGATGTCATATAAAAGACATAAAAATTGCTTCTGATCGGCTACGGTCGGAAGGTGCGGAAATAAGGTTTTTCCGAATACCGCGCACTGTTTCTTGTGACAGTTTCGAACTTCCGGCCACCTCTAGGGCTTAAAGCCCCAAAGGTGGTTTTCTTTTATAACTTTAATAAAAAAGGGAAGTTTAGATATGAATAAATATAATAAATATATTTTAATGCTCGGTGTTGCCGCGGTGTCCATAGGCAGTTATTGCGCCCATGCCGATAATTCCGCCACAATGACCGTTACTGCAAGAATCGAACACGATGTAAGTTTGACGGTTAGTAATCCGAATGCAACCATAAATATAATCGTAAATCCGGCTCAAACCAGCGGGTCTATTGATTGTAATGACGAATCCCACGATGGCGGGGTGGAAGATGGTTATTGTTCAAGCTTTATCTTTACTGCCAACACTCCAAACCATTCATCTGAGAGATTATCGGTAACACCGGCAAGCAAAACCATCGGCACGATGACACTTAATAATTGGCGCATATATCAGTTGAGCGGTAATGATAATGCTTTTGCAGTTTTTCCTGTTCTATCATATACCGGAGGTGCGCCGGCAGACGGGGATCATAACTTTGGGGAGTTTACGATTTCCTACACTCCGGAATAGTCAAAAATTATCAAAAAAAGCGGGGATTTAATCCCCGCCCTTAATTTTTTATTTTATCAGCACGGTGTGCAGGATATTGGTACGACCGGTTGCACCCAGCGGGAAACCGCCGGTGATGATAATATGATCGCCCTTGTGTGCCAATCCGCTTTCCAAAGCGGCTTTGACGGCATTATCCTCAAATTTGGCAAAGCTTGAGAAATGTGTTTTTTCAACTACCGGTTCGGCTCCCCAAACCAATGCCAGCTGGCAGGCGACTTTTTCGCTCGGGGTCAATGCCAAAATCGGAATATCGGGACGTTCACGGGCAATTAAAAACGTGGTATGTCCCGAAGAAGTGTAAGTTACAATACAGGCAGCCTTGGATAAAACTTTTGAAATTTCATTGGCGGCATAAGTAATCGAATCGGATTCGTTAATACAGCAGGTTACTTCTTGAGCGCGCCGCATATTAACAAAAAACAGCGGGTCAGCTTCAACTTGGGCAATGATTTTATCCATCATTTTAACTGCCTCGACCGGATATTTTCCCGCGGCACTTTCGGCGGAGAGCATAACCGCATCGCAGCCGTCATAAACCGCATTGGCAACGTCAGATACTTCGGCTCTGGTCGGGGTGGGTTTTGAAATCATTGATTCAAGCATTTGCGTTGCGATAATAACCGGGCGGGCATAACGGCGGCAAGCATTTACGATTCGTTTTTGCAAAACCGGCACCGTCTGCAAGGGACATTCCACGCCCAAATCACCTCGGGCAACCATTATGGCATCGGAAAGCTGTATAATTTCATCTAATTCCTCAATGGCACTGGGTTTTTCAAGTTTAGAGATAATTAAAGCCTTGCCGTTAATCAGTGTTCTTGCCTCTCTTACATCCTGCGCCGATTGCACAAAAGAAAGACATACCCAGTCAACCCCTTGCTTCAGAGCAAATTTTAAGTCCTCACGGTCTTTGTCGGTGATGGCTGAAATCGGCAATTTGATATTAGGGAGGTTTACCCCTTTATGTCCGGAGAGTTCTCCGCCGACTTTAACTTGAGTTACGGCGCTCTCCTTGGTTTTGGAGATGATTTTTAAGACAATATTGCCGTCATTTAACAGCAGTTCATCTCCTTCTTTAATGGCGGCAAATATTTCGCGGTGGGGCAGTGTTACTCTTTTTTCATCTCCTAATTCTTGTTTCATATCCAAGACAAATTTTTGACCCTCTTGCAAAATTACGGAGCCGTTTTTGAAATCGCCTACTCGCAATTTGGGACCCTGCATATCGGCAACTACGGCGATATGCACACCCCTTTGACGGGCAAGTTTGCGAACTATTTTCAGGCGTTGTTTATGTTCTTTATGGGTGCCGTGGCTGAAATTGAAACGAAAAGCATCGGCTCCGGCATCAATCAAGGCACCGATCTGTTCTTCGCTTGCCGAAGACGGTCCGATGGTTGCCAAAATTCTGGTACAAGTGTTGCGAGGCATAATTTTTTCCCTTATAGGTTATTTTTGACGAATATTATTACCATATTTTTTTATTTTTGGTAAATTTTAAATTATTGCTTGCAAATTATATAGGTTTTGATAATCTCTTGTGCAATGATTTTTATTATAAGGAGAAAAAAATGACCGAAATCGGTGGAATTGATGATAATCGCCTGCGTTCGCTTATTGAGAGAATCGAGCGTTTGGAAGAAGAAAAGAAAGCCTTGTCCGGTGATATACGCGATATTTATGCCGAGGCAAAGTCGGCGGGCTTTGATGTTAAGATTATGCGTGCCATTATTAAACTTCGCAAAATGAACGCTTCCGACCGCGAAGAACAGGAATATTTGCTTGATACTTACCGCAAGGCTTTGGATTTATAGTCCCATCAGCACTCCGGTAATTCCTCCGGCAACAATATATAGAATCGGGTGCAATTTCACAAAATGAATTGCACCCCAAAATATTATACCGATGATAATTGCGGTTTGATTAACCACAACCAGCCGTCCGAGTTCAATTCCGGCAAATAAAATCATCGCCAGCACCGCCGGATGCACGGTGTGCATGATTTCCATAAACTTATCCGATTGCCGGTATTTATTTAAAATGCCGGCAATTATGATAATGACTATGAGCGAGGGCAGCACCAAACCGCAAGTGGCAATCAGTCCGCCGGTAATTCCTGCCGTCTTATAGCCGGCATAGGTCGCCATATTGATACCGATGGGACCCGGCGATGATTCGGCAACCGCGATCATATCCACCAGTTCGCGATGGGTAAACCATCGGTATTTGTCGGCAAGATTAAACAAAAAAGGAACCGTTACCATACCGCCGCCCAAGGCGACCAGACCGATTTTAAAAAATTCCCAAAACAACAAAGCATAAAGCATTTTTAGTTTCCCTTTCTTAAAACAAGTCCGAAAAAGGCCGCCGCAATGATAATCCAAAACGGAGATGCCCCCCAGAATACCATCGCCGTAACCGCAATAGCAAAAACCATAAATTGCCAGAAATCTTTGATATTTTTACGCCACATATTGATAATGACATCGGCCATTAAAGCGATTACCACGATTCTTATGCCGCTGAATGCGTGATTGACAGCCTCATTTTCAATCAAAATGTTTAGGATGTTGGCAAGTGCCGTAATGATAATCAAAGAGGGGCATACAATCCCTAAAGTTGCGGCTACGGCTCCTTTAATGCCGCGCAATTTATAACCGGTAAAAGTGGAAACATTTACGGCAATAATTCCCGGAGTGCATTGCCCGATGGAGTAATAATCCATAATTTCTTCTTCGCTTACCCAATTTTTGCGTTCCACAATTTCACTTTGGAGAAGCGGAATCATTGCGTATCCGCCGCCGAAGGTAAACAAGCCTATCTTAAAAAACGACCAAAACAATTCAAGAAGCATTTTTAATCTTTCCGCGGTTTGAAAACTTTTTTCAGAGTGATTATATCTCAAAGATACTTTCATAAGTGTTAAAAAAAAGAGGTGTTTTGATGTTAATAGGGCTTTTGGGAGAGCATAATTTTGCCGAAAACCGCGTGGCTCTTGTTCCGGAGACAATAAAAAAATTATGCCTTGAGGGTGCGGAAGTCATTTTTGAAAAATCATGCGGCATAAATGCCGGATTTAGTGATGACGACTATAAAAACGCCGGCGGAGAAATGAAAGAAAATGCTGCCCAAATATGGCAAAAAGCTAATATCATTTTTAAGGTTTGGGCAGATTTTCCCGCTGATTTTAAAATTCCCGATATGACAGTAATAATTGCCGATTTCAGCCGATTCGCGGGAAAACTCAAAACAATGCGGGCTTTTGATGTTGCCAAAATCCCCAGAATCTCAAGGGCGCAGGCTATGGATGTGTTATCATCGCAAGGAAACCTTGCCGGATATAAGGCAGCCCTTGAGGCTCTTAATTTTGTTCCCAAAGCCGCGCCGATGATGATAACCGCCGCGGGAGCCGTTGCGCCTTTAAAAGTTTTGGTATGGGGAATAGGCGTTGCCGGACTGCAGGGACTTGCTACCGCCAAAAGAATGGGGGCAAAAATTTTTGGTGCTGATATAAGAAAGGAAACATCTTCGCAAGCTGCATCTTTGGGTGCGGTTTTTATTGATGAGAATATTATTGCTTCGCGTATAAACGAATTTGACATTATTATTACGGCTGCCGGAAGGTATCCGATGGCTCCCATTCTGTTGGATGAAAAATTGTATTTGCGGCTCAAAAAAAATGCACTTGTTTTGGATATTGCCGGTAATGTTGATGAAAAACTGCAATCCCCCAATATTCTGCGGCAATATAATATTGTTTCCAAAATTGCCGACACGGCAAGCAGGCTTTTATCCAATAATTTATATAATTTTTTTCACCTGATTTATGATTCTCAAGCCCAGAATCTTAATTTTGATTTTAATGATGAAATCATCAAATCATCATATATCGGAGAAAAACGCCATGTATAGTTTTGAGATTTTGTTTACGGTTTTGGTGTTGGCGATGTTTGTCGGCTATTTTGCGATTTTGGGCGTTACACCGGCACTTTATTCGCCGCTGATGAGCTTTTCAAATGCCATATCGGGTATAATTATAATCGGCGCGATTGCCTCTGATGGCAACCGCTTTTGGGAAATGGCGGCAATTTTTTTGGCCGCAGTTAATATTTTCGGAGGTTTTGCCGTATCGGCGCGGATGCTTAAAATGTTTGCCAAAAAGGAACATCAAAAATGAATCTTACCTTGTTTTACACCGTTATTGCAGCAATGTTTATTGTTTCAATAAAAATGCTTTCATCTCCGCAAACCGCAGTCAGAGGGGCAATATTGGGTGCCTTGGGGATGATTTTGGCGATATTTTCCGATTTTGCGGAAGTAGAGCATAATCATTGGGAAGTGATTGCGGTTTTAGCGGCGGGAGCCTTAACGGGAATTTTTATCGGACTAAAAATAAAAATTACCGAATTGGCACAGATGGTCGCTGTCTTAAACGGTTTGGGCGGGCTTGCCGCAGTGTGTATTTCGCTTGGCGAAACAATAAAAAATCTTGAGGTTTCTTGGGCGATTGCCGCCGGAGTTGTTGCCGGCGGTTTGGCATTCAGCGGCTCAATGATTGCTTTTCTTAAATTACAGGGGATCAGAATACCGTATTTGCAATTCAAAGGTGCTTATATGACGGTTAATTTTCTGATGTTTATTTTAACTTTATTGTTGGCAACAGGAGTTTGTTTTTGCACCTCAAATTCTCTTTTTTTGGCTCTTGTTTTTTCCTCCTTGCTGTGGGGCGTTGTGTTGGTTATGCCGATCGGAGGAGCCGATATGCCGATTGTTATTTCGCTTCTTAATTCTTTTTCGGGATGGGCAACGGTAATGATAGGTTTTGCCCAAAGCAATATTCTGCTTATTTCCGTCGGTTCCTTGGTCGGTATCGGCGGGGTTGTCTTGGCATATATTATGATAAAGTCAATGAATTTGTCTTTTGCCAAGCTTTTTTCCCGTAAAATGGTTGTAAACACATCTTCTGCTGATATTTCGCGCCTGCCGCAGACGGGCAGTCCGCAGGATGCGGCTTTTGTGATGAAAAATGCCAAAAAAGTTATTATCGTTCCGGGATTCGGTATGGCGGCGGCATCGGCACAGCACGCTTTGAAAAATATGGGGGAAATATTGAAAAACAAGTACGGTGTTGAAGTTAAATATGCCATTCATCCGGTTGCGGGGCGTATGCCCGGACACATGAACGTTTTGCTTGCGGAAGCAGATGTCAGTTATAATGATATATTCGGATTTGAGGATATTGAACGAGAATTTGAACTTTGTGATGCCGCTTACGTTATCGGAGCCAACGACATAACCAATCCCAAAGCCAAAACCGATGTTTCTTCCCCGCTTTACGGAATGCCGGTTTTTGATGTCGGTGCCGCCAAAAGTGTGTTTTTTGTTAAACGCACGGCCGGAGCAGGCTATTCCGGTGTGGAAAATCCGCTCTTTTTTGAGCCGAATACTTTTATGCTTTACGGCGATGCCAAAAAAGTTACCGAGGAGGTTAATAAATTTTTAGATGAGTGAAATTAACCAGCCGACAAACAGCACACCGTAAAATACAATGCCCTTGAAGTACATCCGCGCCACTTTGAAATCCGCGCCGGAGGGCATGGCGTTTTCAATCAAGATGGTTTGTAAAAGCACATATAAAATGTAATTAACGGCGGTCAACGGCATACGCGGCAGATAATAACGGTTGAGATAAAAACCGATTGCCAGCAAAAAAAGCGGTGCCAATGCCGAGGGGACGGCGTTATAAAAAGTAACATTGCGGAAACTGACACTGCCCATAACATAGCTGCCGTCAGCGGCGCGCCGCGGAAGAATGGTAAAATTGCAGGGACGTGCGTTTAACACCAATCCCACACAGTAGTGCATAAGTTCATGAAGGAGGGTGCCGGGAATATTAACCAAGGCACTCGCCCACATACTGCTGTAAGTATTGTATTTAAGCCTGATTAAGACAATCACCAGCAAAATCAAAAAGAAACGGTTATTGGTAAACGGAAATAAAAATTCCGGACTTTGAATCCAAGATTGAAATTTAAAAATCAGGGTTTGCAAAATTTCCATGGTCTATTCCTTTTTCAAAACGCTTATTCCGCTCCAGAAAGTGTTGCAGAAAATTTTACATAAGTTATCTTTGGAAATGTTTTTCATCCCCTCTAAAATATCGGTGGTAAGGATGGAGCTTATACTTAACAGTCCGAGCATAAAGGTATCGCGCATAATGCGGAAGCCAAGACCTTTCAATCCCGGAAATAAAATTTTCAAATCACGCTCGGCAAAGCTTACAAGCCGGCAAAGCAGGCGTTTGTAATTAAAACTTAATTTATAACCGTGGCGGGAGAGGTGAAAGTTATACAATAAAGACCACAACTCGCGGTTGGAATTAACAAAATCGGCAAAAACATCCGCCATAAGGGAAAGGTTTTTATAGCTGTCGGAAGTGTATTGAGCGTTTTCCAGTTTTTTTAAGAGTTGAAAGAGAGTTATTTCATTTTGTTCGGCAATAAAATCGTCCATGCCGCCAAATTGATTATAGATGGCCCCGATAGAACAACCGGAAGCTTCCGAGAGTTTGCGGGCGGTGAGCATATCAACGCCTTTTTGTCTGACAAGCTCTCTTCCGGCTTCAATTATTTTCTTGTGAACATTGTCTTTTATGTTTTGCATAATATTCGTCTTTTTAATAAAATGTTTGTAATTTATGCTTATATTAAAACAAATCTGAACAGTGTTCAATTTTTTTATTTCCGAAAAGGATAATTTTATGAAAAAAATATTGCTGACAGTTTTTTTTACGGTTGCGTGCGTGATAAATCAGGCTCACGCCGACGAATACGGAAAGTTTTATGAAGATGTTATGATTTCTGCCGATGTTAAATTGGAAGAAAATGCCGAAAGTGCCAAAAATAAGGCCGGAAGCCTGCTTGATGCCAAAATTCCGGTTATAAAAATAGAGGGACTTCCCGCTCCGTCAAGCACCAAAAGAGGAGAACATCGGAGATTGGAAAGAAACGGCGACGAATCCGCAACGGTGATTGATTTTAACCGTGCCAGTCAACCGATTGTCGTTGATAATACCATCACCAAATACGGCGAGGGACCTTTCGGACTTGCATGGGGCGGCACTTATAATCAAACAAAAGCTTTGGGTGTGGATTTAGAAAAAGTAACAACCAAAGATTATGCCAACAGCTTTAAGGCAACCAAGCTTCCCAGTACTCTCCCCGATATTGATAAGGTAATTGTTTCTTTCGGGGATGATAACCTTTTATGGCGGATTTTGGCCTACGGGCAAAAGCTCGATGATGACAGCGAGGCTTCAAAAGTATTAAAAGTTTATCGCCGTTATTATAAACTTCTCAACCAGAAATACGGCAACGGCAAAGAGTTTTTTACCCCTAAAATCACCGTGATTGAAAAGAAAGTAAAAGATGAAAACGACCGCGAAAAGATTGAAGTTACGCGAATTGAAGAGCCGATAGGAAATCCTGACTTTTTAAGCCAGCTGCAAAAAGGCGAGGCCTCGCTTTATGCTACTTTTGAAAATGCCAAAGTCGGGGCGGCATTGGCAGTTTATGTTGATGGCAATTCGCAAAGCTATATCATAATTGATTTTACAAATTTACAGATTTATAAAGAACGTGAAGAACAAACCCTCAATGCTCTTTAGAAAAAATTTACTTTATAAGGAATGAAAAATGACTAAATTTTGTTTTTGTGGAATTTCCGGCAACGGTATGAGTCCGCTCGCCCAGATTTTAAGCCTTCGCGGCGAAGAGGTTTTCGGGTCTGACCGCAGTTTTGACAACCACCTTGATGCCGACAGAAAGAAGGATCTTGAGGATATGGGTATAAAAATTATTCCTCAAGACGGAAGTGCTATCAGCAAAGATATGAAAGTTTACATTTCAGCGGCATTGGATGAGAGCAACCCCGATGTTAAAAAGGCTCTTGAATTGGGTATTGAGGTCAAAAAACGTTCGGATTTGCTGGCGGAAGTTTTTGCCGGCTATGAGTTCGGCGTTGCCGTCGGCGGAACATCGGGCAAGACTACCACTACGGCGATGATAGGCTATATTTTGGACAAAGCCGGTAAAAAACCCTGTGTTATCAACGGCGGAGTTTTGCGTAACTATGAAAACGAAAAAGGGCTTCGTAATTTTATTTATAACGAAGATAAAATATGCGTGATTGAGGCTGATGAAAGCGACGGTTCAATTTGTAAATATCATCCCGATATTGCTTTGATAAACAATATCTCGCATGACCATACCTCCATGGAGAAATTAAATGAGTATTTCAAAATTTTTGCCTCGCACGCAAAAGATGTTTTGGTAGTAAATTATGATTGTGAATTAACCAGAAACCTCCGCGGTTCCAATAAGACGGTTTCCTTTTCAACGCTTAATCCGGCGGCGGATTTTTATGCCGAAGATATTAAATTTCTGCCGGATGGCTTGCAGTATAATTTCAGGGGAGAAATTTTTAAGCTTAATTTGTTCGGCAGGTTTAATGTTTCAAACGCCTTGGCGGCAATTGCCGTTTGCTCACAAATGGGGATTGAGCCTTATGAGGCGGCACATATTTTGGAGAGTTTTCAAGGAATTAAACGCCGTCTTGAGATTGTAGGAACAAATGATAGAAACATTACCTTAATTGATGACTTTGCGCATAATCCCAGCAAAATAGCCTCCTCATTGAAAGCCTTAAAAGAATACGAGGGCAGATTGATTGTTATGTATCAGTCACACAGTCCTTTTTCGGCGCAGAATACCGGAGCCGAGGTTGCCGAAGCCGTTGCCGAAACTCTTGGTAAAGATGATATTTTTTTAATGCCCGAAGTTTATATGTTAAACAAAGATACCGATAAAGGAATTACGGGAGCCAATATAATTAACGCGATTAAAGCACACGGTTTTGCAAACGCACTGTTTTTGGAAAACAAAGAAAATGTTCGCCGCTATATCCTTGAAAATGCCCGTCCGGGGGACAGAATCGTGATTATGGGAGCAAGAGATAACACTTTGCCGGAATTGAGCAGGAGATTATTAAAGGAATTGTAGATGGAAAAAAATCGCGGTGTTATAGGGATTATTACTCCGGCATCTTCCCTCGATGAGGCGCAAAAAATCCGTGAAGGGTTGAGTTACTTAACGGGTTTGGGATATGATGTGCGGATGGGTGATTTTGTTTTCGGTTCGCGAAATCATTTTTCCGGTACGCCGCAGGAGCGCGCACGGGATATAATGAATTTTTTTTCCGACAGTGAGGTTAAAGCCATTGTCTGTTCATGTGGCGGCAGTGGTTCGGCGATGGTTTTGCCCTATCTTGATTATGAAATTATCCGCTCTCATCCCAAGCCTGTTATCGGTTTTAGCGATATTACCGCCTTACAGAACGCAATTTATGCCCGTGCTAATGTTTCATCTCTTGCGGGGATTATGCTTAAATTTGATTTTTATGATACCCGCATTGACAGCAAAACTAAAACTTCGTTTGAGGAGCTTTTGAAAGGAAAGTTAAGCCCCTGCCGCAGCGGAGATATTTTAAATTTCGGTAAGGCAAGCGGAGTTATGCTCGGCGGCAATTTATGTACGTTTATGAGCCTGGCCGGTACACCTTATTTTCCATCGCTTAAAAACACGGTTTTGGTTTTGGAAGATGTGGATGAAAAGAGCTATAGCATTGAGCGTATGTTGACCCACTTGGAACAACTGCCTGATTTTAATGAGGTTTCCGGCATTATTTTCGGACAGTTTACCAACTGCGGACTAAATCATCCGGAAGATAGGGATATTGAAGGGGTTATAGATGAATTTGCCGCACGGCATAGAAAAATCACTATGATAAAACATTTTCCGCATGGACATATAAAATCAAGAATTTGCCTGCCGATAGGAAAAAAAGTCTTGCTGAACGCAACGGAAAATCTGCCGATTTTAGAGATGACGGACTAGATAAAAGAGATAATAAAGATTATCAATATCGAGTTTCCAAAGAAGTTTCGGATAATCCCAAACGCCCTCCCAGCCATGACCGTTCAAAGCCATTCTTCCGTTGAAAGCAAGCAGGCTGCCCAAAATCCATAAATTGGCTCCGGGAAGAAACATAAAACAAAACGGGTAGCCGACTTCTTTTAAATCGGTTTGCTTGTCATGAATCTGCGAGGCGACAGTATCAACATGATAACCGATAAAATAGCCGAATAAAACGCTTGCAACCCAGTTAAGCGGCATAAATTTAAGATAAAGCGAAACGCCTACCATAAACAGCATACAAAACAACGGAAAAAAATAGGGGGCAATGACAATCAGCCAGTTTCCGTGTCCGGTAAATCCCATAGAGCCGCCGGAATTATCATCGGCAACACGGATATGCTTTACTTTGTGAAAGGTAAGAACGGCAAAAAAACTGTGGGTTAGTTCGTGGGCAATAATCTGCATTGATGTTTTTGCCCCCGAATCCATAGACAGCGAGCCGACAAAGTACAAGAAAAAGCCGCCGACCAGCGAGTAGAAATAAATATTGCGAAAACCGAAATAATCCAGCGACTGGAAAAATGCCGGTAATGTCCACACCGCCAAAACGGCCGCCGGCCACTTGAAAAGATCAACCAATTTATCCAATATTTCACTCATAGCAAAGTATTATAGCATATACAAAATCAAAATTCATCAAAATAACACCGCCTGTTGATTTTTTTTGTATGTTTGGCTTTTTTTGCCTCCGGCAAAAAAAGGGTGACAAAAAGGGGAAGACCTAAAAAATAGATTCCGAAACAAGTTCGGCACCCTTTCCTTTTTATGTCATCAATTGCCGGACTTGACCAGATTATCCATTCCCCTCACTGATTGTCGGGCTTGACCCGGCAATCCAGGTCTATAATTTGGCAAATTGTTTTAACCTGGACGCCGCATCAAGTGCGGCGCGACATGAGAGGGGGAGGACACCGAAGAGATGGGGCATGAAGCAGGGGAAGGACGCCGAATAGATGGGAGAATAGAGGCAAAAAAGATTCCGAAATAAGTTTGGAATTGATGATAAGGGAGAGTAAGGCCGTATACCAGTTTTGTCATGCTGAACTTGTTTCAGCATCTATTTTTTGAGATCCTGAAACGAGTTCAGGACAAAGGAGGGTAAGGATGAATACCTCTTTTTACGTCATGCCTCGAAAGCAACCGTATGGTTGCTTTCGTCAAGGCATCTCCTTAAATTTAGGCGCATTGCCTCTCAAAACTTTACCCTGCGGAATCGGGTTAAAATTCCGCAGGGTTTTTGCTGATTTTAATTACGACTCGGGTGTATATTGAATAGTTACACTGCCGAAGTCATAAACTTTAGGAGCCGGAACAACACCATAATAATCCGCAGTCCCTGTTACCGCAAACTCATAGCCGCTTACATGGTCAATCTCTATACCGACTCGAAATTTATCGCCATATGCATCGCTATTGA